>NZ_JBGIWG010000004.1:0-422236 GCF_041320715.1 Enterobacter sp. KB-221C9 | reverse complement strand
ACTTTGAGTGCCCACACAGATTGTCTGATAAATTGTTAAAGAGCAGTGCAACGCGGCTTTCGCTCACCGTTGCGAGGTGGCGTATATTACGCTTTCCTCTTTCAGAGTCAAGCGTTTATTTTCGCTCTTCTCTGTTGACCCGGCGGCGTGTGTGCCGTTGTTCCGTGTCAGTGGAGGCGCATTATAGGGAGTAATTCCGAACCTGCAAGGATAAAGTGAAATTTATTTACTGACTGCTCACTTTCCAGGCAAAACTAACTCCAGACCTCAATTTTCGCCTGGTTTTTAAACAAAAACGAGCCGCAAGCGGCTCGTTTTTGCGTTTTGTGACTTACTGCACTGCCACAATGCGATCGTCGTTGGCTTCCAGACGAATAACTTTGCCTGGAATTAACTCTCCGGAGAGAATCTGCTGCGCCAATGGGTTTTCGATCTGCTGCTGGATTGCACGTTTCAATGGACGTGCACCGTACACCGGATCGTAACCATTCTCGCTCAGCAGCTTCAGCGCCTCGTCGGAGATGTGAATTTCATACCCACGCTCTTCCAGACGTTTATACAGACGCTGCAGCTGGATCTGCGCAATCGACGCAATGTGTTTCTCACCCAGAGGATGGAAGACCACCACTTCATCAATACGGTTGATGAACTCCGGACGGAAGTTTTGGCTCACGACCCCCAGTACCAGATCCTTCATATGGCTATAGTCCAGTTCGCCGAAACGTTCCTGAATCAAATCGGAACCCAGGTTAGAGGTCATAATGACAACCGTATTACGGAAGTCGACCGTTCTCCCCTGCCCGTCGGTCAGACGGCCATCATCCAGCACCTGAAGCAGGATGTTGAATACATCCGGATGCGCTTTTTCCACTTCATCCAGCAGGATGACGGAATAAGGGCGACGGCGAACCGCTTCTGTCAGATAGCCACCTTCTTCGTAACCAACGTATCCCGGAGGCGCACCGACCAGACGTGAGACGGAGTGTTTCTCCATAAACTCGGACATGTCGATACGCACCATCGCATCGTCGCTGTCGAACATAAAGTTAGCCAGCGCTTTACACAGCTCGGTTTTACCGACACCCGTCGGCCCCAGGAACAGGAACGAACCAATCGGGCGGTTTGGATCGGACAGCCCCGCTCGGCTACGGCGAATAGCGTTCGATACCGCCTCAACCGCTTCGTTCTGACCAATCACCCGATTGTGGAGATCTTGCTCCATGCGCAGCAGTTTTTCACGCTCGCCTTCCAGCATGCGCGCCACCGGAATACCGGTCCAGCGAGCAAGCACTTCCGCGATTTCTGCATCCGTCACTTTATTACGTAACAGACGCATCGTTTTCCCTTCTGACTGCGTCGCTATCTCAAGCTGTTTTTCCAGCTCAGGAATTTTGCCGTACTGCAGTTCAGACATCCGCGCCAAGTCGCCGACACGGCGAGCCTGCTCAATGGCAATTTTTGCCTGTTCGAGTTCTGCTTTGATCGTCTGGGTGCCGGAAAGGGAAGCTTTCTCGGCTTTCCACTCTTCTTCCAGCTCAGAATACTGGCGCTCTTTATCGTCCAGTTCTTCATTGAGCATATCCAGGCGTTTCTTACTGGCTTCATCAGACTCTTTCTTCAGCGCCTGCTGCTCCAGCTTGAGCTGAATAATGCGTCGGTCGAGTCGGTCCAGCTCTTCCGGCTTCGAGTCAATCTGCATACGAATGCTTGATGCAGCTTCGTCGATCAGGTCAATCGCTTTGTCCGGCAGCTGACGGTCAGCGATATAACGATGCGAAAGCGTCGCCGCCGCAACGATGGCCGGGTCAGTAATTTGCACATGGTGGTGCAGCTCATAGCGCTCTTTCAGACCACGCAGGATCGCGATGGTATCTTCAACGCTTGGCTCAGCAACAAACACTTTCTGGAAGCGACGTTCCAGCGCAGCATCTTTCTCAATGTACTGACGATACTCGTCAAGCGTAGTGGCGCCGACGCAGTGAAGTTCACCGCGCGCCAGCGCAGGTTTCAGCATGTTCCCGGCATCCATCGCGCCGTCCGCTTTACCGGCACCGACCATGGTGTGCAGTTCGTCGATAAACAGGATAACGTTGCCTTCCTGCTTCGCCAGGTCGTTAAGCACGCCTTTGAGACGCTCTTCGAACTCGCCGCGGTATTTCGCACCGGCCACCAGCGCGCCCATATCCAGCGCCAGTACGCGACGGCCTTTCAGGCCTTCCGGCACTTCGCCGTTCACAATTCGCTGCGCCAGTCCTTCAACAATGGCGGTTTTACCGACACCCGGCTCACCAATCAGCACCGGGTTGTTCTTGGTACGACGCTGCAGTACCTGAATCGTACGGCGAATTTCTTCATCACGGCCGATAACCGGGTCAAGTTTGCCCTGCTCAGCACGCTCGGTCAGATCGACCGTAAATTTCTTCAAAGCCTGACGTTGGTCTTCGGCTCCCTGATCGTTCACGCTTTCACCTCCGCGCATTTTCTCAATCGCCTGAGTCACATTGGCGGTGGTCGCACCGGCAGATTTCAGCAGGTCGGTCAAGGTACCGCGTGATTCAAGCGCCGCCAGAACAAACAGCTCTGACGAAATAAAGTTGTCCCCACGTTTTTGCGCCAGCTTGTCGCAAAGGTTCAGCACGCGTACCAGATCCTGCGACGGCTGAACGTCGCCGCCGGTACCTTCTACCTGCGGCAAACGGCTCAGCGCCTGATCGATAGCGGTGCGTAACTGGCCAGCATTAATGCCAGCGGACGTTAATAAAGGACGTACCGATCCCCCTTCCTGATTCAGCAAGGCGCTCATTAAATGAAGAGGTTCGATAAATTGGTTGTCGTGCCCCAGTGCGAGGGACTGGGCATCGGCGAGAGCAAGCTGGAATTTATTAGTAAGACGATCCAGACGCATAACTCCTCCCATAACAGGTCAAATTTGCTACTGGAGATTAAATGAGGTCATCCCTCAATTATTCAAGGTTAATGACCTGAATTATGTGAAAAGAAAACGGCACGTACCGGATCGTCTTGATTCTTTAGGTTATATCAGCCAAATGAAACTTGCCATACGTCCCGTGGTCTTGTCGCGGCGATAGGAGAAAAAATCACCCTTTTCGGTGAATGTGCAGCGATCGCCGCCAAAGATCTGCGTCACGCCGACCTTATTCAGGCGCTGGCGGGCGAGCTGGTAAATATCGGCCAGATATTTATCCCCCGAAGGCAGGAAGGCTTCCACCGCTTGCGGATCTTTTTCCATAAAGGCTTCGCGCACCTCTGGCCCCACTTCAAAAGCGCGAGGACCAATGGCCGGGCCAAGCCAGGCCATAATATTGGTGGGCTCATCGTTAAAGCAGGCGACGGTTTCTTCGAGCACGCCTTCACACAGACCACGCCAGCCCGCGTGAGCTGCTGCCACCTCGGTACCTGCACGGTTACAGAACAGAACCGGCAGACAATCGGCGGTCATCACGGCACAAACGGTTCCCGAAGTATTGCTGTAAGAGGCATCAGCGCGTTTAGAAGCATAGGGTTCCCCCGTCAACGTCAGTACCGCGTTACCATGAACCTGTTCCAGCCAGACCGGTTTCGACGGCAAGTTCCCCGCAGCAAACAGACGCCTGCGGTTCTCTTCAACGTGTTCCAGGTTGTCGCCACAGTGCGCACCGAGGTTCAAAGACTCCCACGCGCCCTGGCTAACACCGCCAATACGGGTTGAACTACAGGCAGCCACACCCGCAGGCAATGGCCACTCCGGGACAATCAGTTTGGTCATAACCAGTCCACTTGATCCTTATGTTCTTCGAAATCAGCACGCATGGCGTCAATAAGATCCACCATATCCTGCGGGATAGGCGCATGCCACTCCATCTGAATACCGGTGATAGGGTGATAAAGACGCAGCATGGTCGCGTGCAGCGCCTGACGATCGAATTTACGCAATACGCTGATGAACTCATCCGATGCGCCTTTAGGCGGACGCGGACGACCGCCGTAGACCTGATCCCCCACCAGCGGATGGGTAATGTGGGCCATATGCACGCGGATCTGGTGAGTACGCCCGGTTTCCAGACGCAGACGTAGACGCGTATGAATACGGAAGTGTTCCATAATGCGATAGTGCGTCACTGCCGGTTTACCCATCGGATGCACCGACATATGGGTACGTTTGGTTGGGTGACGGCTGATTGGCTCTTCCACCGTTCCGCCAGAGGTCATATGCCCAATGGCTACGGCTTCATACTCGCGGGTGATTTCGCGCAGCTGCAGCGACTCCACCAGACGGGTCTGAGCAGGAACGGTCTTCGCCACCACCATCAAGCCGGTGGTGTCTTTATCCAGACGGTGCACGATGCCCGCGCGCGGGACATCCACGATCGGCGGATAATAATGGAGAAGTGCGTTAAGTACCGTACCGTCAGGATTCCCCGCGCCCGGATGAACAACCAGGTCGCGCGGCTTGTTGATCACCAGAATGTCATCATCTTCATAGACGATGTCCAGTGGGATATCCTGCGGCTCGAAGCGGATTTCCTCTTCGATTTCAGCATTGATGGCGACAGCTTCCCCACCTAACACTTTCTCTTTTGGTTTGTCCCAGATCTTGCCGTTTACCAGCACGCGCTGGTCAAGGATCCATTCTTTTATGCGTGAACGCGAATAATCAGGGAACAATTCGGCCAAAGCCTGATCTAAGCGTTGACCGAGCTGATTTTCGGAGACTGTTGCGGTGAGTTCTACTCGTTGTGCCATAAACTGCTTCTTCGTTTAACGTTGGGTTTTACGGCTTTGCCGTTTAATATAGTGTGCTATTGTAGCTGGTCTTAATCGGGAGCAGGAACAGAGTTTCTCCCGGACAAACATTTGAGGAAAGTCAAAACGTCATGACGCGCATGAAATATCTGGTGGCAGCGGCCACGTTGAGCCTGGCTTTGGTGGGCTGCTCCGGTTCAAATGAACAGGTCCCTGACAATCCGCCGAATGAAATCTATGCGACTGCACAACAAAAGTTGCAGGACGGTAACTGGAAACAGGCGATAACGCAACTGGAAGCGTTGGATAATCGCTATCCATTTGGTCCGTATTCGCAGCAGGTACAGTTAGATCTCATCTATGCATACTATAAAAATGCCGATCTGCCGCTGGCTCAGGCAACCATCGATCGTTTCATACGTCTGAACCCGACTCATCCTAACATCGACTATGTGATGTACATGCGCGGCCTCACCAACATGGCGCTGGACGACAGTGCGCTGCAGGGCTTCTTCGGCGTGGATCGTTCAGACCGTGACCCGCAGCATGCGCGTGATGCCTTCAATGACTTCTCCAAGCTGGTGCGCGGCTATCCGAACAGTCAGTACGTGACCGACGCCACCAAACGTCTGGTGTTCCTGAAAGATCGTCTGGCGAAATATGAATACTCCGTGGCGGAATACTATACCCGCCGTGGCGCATGGGTTGCCGTGGTTAACCGCGTAGAAGGTATGCTGCGTGATTATCCGGATACTCAGGCAACGCGCGACGGCCTGAAGCTGATGGAAAATGCTTACCGTCAGATGCAGATGACCACTCAGGCTGAAAAAGTGGCGAAAATCATCGCCGCGAACAGCAGCAACACCTGATCTTGCCTCAATGCAAAACGGCAGCCCTTGGGCTGCCGTTTTTTTATTCGTTTTCGAGCGTCGCTGAAGCGCGTTAGCTACAACACATCCAGTCAACTATGGCCCCAATTTTTGCCTTCGACAAGGTAAATCTCACCTCTTCCTGCCCTGCCTCACAAAAAAGATTCCCTGACAAAAACCGACAAAATAACGTGATCTAAATCACACATTTTGACATTAGGTCGGGTATGCTGGAATCACCAAGACGGAAAGACAAGAGGTAAAATTTATGACAATGAACATTACCAGTAAACAAATGGAAATTACTCCGGCAATCCGCCAGCACGTCGCAGACCGTCTCGCCAAACTGGATAAATGGCAAACTCATTTGATTAATCCACATATCATCCTGTCCAAGGAGCCGCAGGGTTTCATCGCTGACGCAACTATCAATACTCCAAACGGCCATCTGGTCGCCAGCGCAAAACACGAGGATATGTACACCGCTATTAACGATTTGATCAACAAGCTGGAACGGCAGCTCAATAAAGTGCAACACAAAGGTGAAGCCCGTCGCGCCGCAACATCGGTGAAAGACGCCAGCTTCGCGGAAGAAGTTGAAGAAGAGTAATCCTTTAAATTGAGTGTACCGCCAACGCGCCTTCGGGCGCGTTTTTTGTTTTTTATTGACAGGGTGAAAACAGTACGGGTACTTTAACGGTATCAATCACAGGATGACTTCATGAAACTTACGCCGTTCTTCTTCGCATTCTTTTTTTCCTTCCCCTGACTGGGAGGCGTTTCGTCGTGTGATAAAGAATGCGAAGACGAACAACAAGGCCTCCCACAGCGGGAGGCCTTTTTTATTGATAACGATAAAATGAGACAGGCAACACTATGACACCGGAAAACCCGTTACTGGATCTGCGCGTAAAAATCAGCGCGCTGGACGAGAAATTACTGGCGCTGCTGGCCGAACGCCGCACGCTCGCCGTCGAAGTGGGCAAAGCCAAGCTGGACTCCCATCGCCCGGTACGTGATATTGACCGCGAGCGCGATCTGCTGGAGCGGCTGATCCAGCTCGGTAAAGCGCATCACCTCGATGCCCACTACATCACCCGGTTGTTCCAGCTCATCATCGAAGACTCCGTTCTCACCCAGCAAGCGTTACTCCAGCAGCATCTGAACAAAACCAATCCGCACTCTGCGCGTATCGCCTTCCTCGGTCCGAAGGGCTCTTATTCTCACCTGGCCGCGCGTCAGTATGCCGCACGCCATTTCGAAGAGTTTATCGAGAGCGGCTGTGCGAAGTTTGCAGACATATTTAATCAGGTTGAGACCGGCCAGGCGGATTACGCCGTGGTGCCGATTGAGAACACCAGCTCCGGCGCCATCAACGACGTTTACGATTTGCTGCAGCACACCAGCCTGTCGCTGGTTGGCGAGCTGACGATCCCTATCGACCACTGCGTGCTGGTCTCCGGCTCAACCGACCTGAGCAAGATCGAAACGGTCTACAGTCATCCACAGCCGTTCCAGCAGTGCAGCCAGTTCCTGAACCGCTATCCGAACTGGAAAATTGAGTACACCGAAAGCACCTCGGCGGCGATGGAAAAAGTGACGCAGGCTAACTCCCCAACCGTCGCTGCGCTCGGCAGCGAAGCGGGCGGCGCGCTGTATGGTTTACAGGTACTGGAACGTAATCTGGCAAACCAGACGCAAAACATCACCCGTTTCGTGGTGCTGGCGCGTAAAGCTATTGATGTCTCGGATCAGGTTCCGGCTAAAACGACCCTGCTGATGGCCACCGGCCAGCAGGCCGGTGCGCTGGTTGAAGCCCTGCTGGTGCTGCGTAATCACAACCTGATCATGACGAAGCTGGAATCACGTCCGATTCACGGTAATCCGTGGGAAGAGATGTTCTACCTTGATATCCAGGCCAACCTGGAATCTGCATCCATGCAGAAAGCCCTGCGCGAACTGGGCGAGATCACGCGCTCCATGAAGGTGCTGGGCTGCTATCCGAGCGAGAACGTGGTCCCGGTTGACCCGGCTTAACGTTCGATAAACCGGCTTTTCTTCATCCCTGCCACGCTGACAGGCAGGGTGAAGATGGCGCCGGAGAGCGGATACTTCGCCACCTCCTCCGCATCCATATTTTCCCGCGTGGTGGTAATGAACAGCGTTTTCATATCATCACCGCCAAAACAGACCATCGTCGGGCAACGCACCGGCATGCGGTACTCTTCCAGTTGCTCCCCTTGCGGAGAAAAACGCGCAATACCCCAGCCGTCAAACAGCGCGCTCCAGTAGCAACCTTCCACATCCATGGCCGCGCCGTCCGGTATGCCTTCGCCCTCTTTAAACTGACGAAACACCTCACGCCTGCCGGGTTCGCCCTGCTCGTCAAGCGGCGTGCGGTAAATAACGCCGTTTGGCGTGTCTGAGGTAAACATCCACCGCTTGTCCGGGCTAAACGCTAAGCCGTTGTGCCCGTGAATATCGCACTGGATCACTTTCGGCGTCAGGTCGTTGTCGATGCGCATCAGCAACGCGCCGTTGTAATCTCCCGGCCCCCAAAACGTGCCCGCGTAGAACCGCCCCAGATAATCGGTGCCGCCGTCGTTAAAACGTGCAAGCTGCGGGTTAGAGGGGTTATCACACACCTTGCGGCGCAGCAGGCCGTGTTTATCGGTCAGCCAGATACCCGTTCGCATCGCAACGATAAAACCACCCTGCTCGCGCAGCGCGAAACAGCCCACCTCCTCATGGAAAGAGAGCACGGTGTGTTCTGCCGTCGGCAGATGGTAGCGGTGGATCTCCCCTTCCAGAATATCGGCCCAGTAGAGCGCGTGCTCTTCTGTGCTCCATGTCGGGCATTCAGGCAGATGCCCGGTGTAATTCAACAGCAGCTGCGGTTCGGCCATGACAGTTCCCCAAAATAAAAAAAGCCAGCATTGCTGGCTTTAACCATATAATGCATGGTTACTGCTTATCAATAACTTACATGCAACCCCTTTAAAAAACAGTAAGTTAAAAAAAGTTGTAACCATCTGGAACCGTTTCAAACACCCCGAAGTGTGGACGCAATGTGGACACTTTGATCAATCCAAATGGATTTCTTTTGCTGCTCTCAGAATGTCTTCTACCTCTTTGGTATTGTTAGCCGTAACCTCAGATACGGGCCCATCGCGGTATTGAACCTTAATTTTCCCGTATTTCGCTTTGGCGATAATAATCGCGGCCAGGGCGCTTATCGCTGATGTTGCAACCGGTACAATAACTTGCACATATTCAAGCGTGGTTGAGGATGCCGAAAAAAATCTGGGGCCGCGTTTGGTCTCAAAATGAGCGCTGTTTAATTCCTTCCCCAGGTGGTCTATAGTGGCACCACGACCAACAAAACGGATGTTATTTATGCTGTTACTCGTCATGTGTGGCAAATCTCCTGATAGTAAATTCCTGTTTTTCCTGACGCTTATACGTAAAGCTTTCGCCGTATTGTTCTCTCAGAAAGTTACTTACGTAAGATTCTGCGAGACTCCAGAAGATACTGAGAACCTGAATCATCTTCTGGAGGTTCTGCATACCTGCGCACCGTCACCAAAGCGGGTCTAACTTAGGCTGATGCCTCCACCCAGTGGGTTAAGCGCCACGGCATTTTGCAAATATTCCGGCGAAAGGTGTGCATAGGTCATGGTCTGCTGGATGTTTGCATGACCCAGTATTCGCTGTAGTGCAATGATGTTGCCCCCATTCATCACGAAATGACTTGCGAAGGTATGCCGCAGAATATGTGTTGCCTGATTTGGTGGGATGTCGGGCTTGACCATCTTCAGTATCTTGCAAAAACTCACATAATCGACGTTGAATAAATTCCCGCTGGCCTTTTCCTTGATCATTTTTTCCAGTTCGGCAGAGATGGGAACCGTGCGTTTTTTCCCGTTTTTTGTTTTCAGGAACGTGACGCGCGCGTTAACAATCTGCGCTGGCTTCAGTGTTACGAGTTCTGACCATCGTCCGCCCGTACTGAGGCCCAGAAGGGCGACAAGTAGATCATCCCCGGTAAACGAATTCAGCAACTGCGATATCTCTGCTTTGTCCAGGAATGCCATTTCCTGGTTGGCCTCAGCCAAAGGTGGCAGTCCATGAACAGGGTGCGCCCCGGCAAACTCATCTAGCTTTATCAACTTAGAGAACATGCCAGATAAGCGGTAAAGGTCACGGTTAATCGTTGATGCGCTCACACCGTCGCGCAATCTTGCGGAACGGTAATCCATCAAGATTCGTTTGTTTAATCTGGTGACAGGGATATCGCCAATATCGCCTATTGTTTTAACCAAATGATTAAACTCCTTCGTACCGCGCTCAAGATTCTGACCGTAATACTTCCACCAAATATCCAGCAATTCTGAAAGCGTTCGGCGATCAGCTCGCTTACCCGCCCACTCTTTGGTATTTGCGTTCGCCAGCGTGTAGCGTTCGAATGCTAACGCTTCGGCTTTCCTTTCAAACTTCCGGCGAATGCGACGTCCTTCGCGCCCGCGCGGCCTGATGTCCACTTCGTATCGACCATCATCGAGTCTCTTAATGCTCATAAGACCCTCCGACAGCTTTTAAGGTTTTAATTCCCGACTTCTGCTTAAACTTAGTTTTGTTAACTACACTTTTGGGGTTATGACAGTTATATCTAGCAACAAGTAAACAACATTTGAAATAAATATAAGCTTGGTTAATCGTTAGCCAGTTTTGCGGTCTGAGGGTGACGAGGTTGTTTCTTCTTGCCCAGAGTGTGCGACGACCGGACTAATTTGCCCGGCTTCAGGTGCCGTTTCGTCGGTCATAATCCAGAGCGTGTATTTTTTGAACAATGGGGCGTTTACGATCTGCTTCACAATTTGTAAGCCTGGTTCCTTATGACCACCTTCATAATTTTTTAAAGAACTAAGCGCTACGCCGCTGATTTCGCAAAACTTCGCTTGTGTTAGCCCTTCAGCTTTACGAATAGCACGGAGTTTCTCCGATGTTTTCATTTGACATGGTTCCCCTATGGAGACTATATTTGCCTCGAATGGTACCCAACCGGATACCATTTTGGGCGCGAGTCCAGCGCTTCAGGAAGCATCCTGAACCGTTTTTAAGCCGCTGGATCCTACAAGGTTAGCATGTAACCAGATGAGAATGGAGAGTGTCATGGAAGCAAACGACTACGTTATCCAGTATCCGCTTGATGCGGTGCACCCTGATAAGTTCGCGGAACTGCTAGGGAAACCCCGCACCGCAGTAGCCGCGATGATTGAAAAAAACAAACTGCCGATCGTTGAGTTTCGCGATCCTACGAAACCGAAAGCCCGCGCCGGTGACAAACTGGTCTATGTTCCAGAGTTCAATCGCGGTGTTCGTGAAGCGTTTTATAACCGCCCGGTTGAACAGCGCGATGCATGGCTTTTATGGATGGGGCTGTAATCATGACTACGCTGACGACAAGCCCTTCTTTCGCAAGCCTGTTAACCAAAAGCCAGCAGGTAACACACCGCGCCCACACCCGTGGCTGGATTGAAACCCCGGACGGTCGCTTCTTCCAGCCAAAGGCAACCGACGTGCAGTTCATCAAACAGTCACGTTTGCCGTTTATGTCTCGCCCGCGCAATAAGCGCCGCTGGTTCGCCCGCCTGATGGGCATCTTCGCTTAGTTCTGGTGAGGTGGATATGTTCATGGATAAAACAGGACAGCAACCGGGCCGCCGCAGTTTTCTGGAACAACGCGCCCGACTGCAAGCCAGTTTGAACGCCAACCGCGTGAACGATACGGCAACCCGCTTCAATCGCCTGGATGAAACTCGCAAGAAAGTGGTTTTCATCCTGGCGAATGATGCGGCCAGCCGCGTGGCCGGTTTACCACAACTGACCCGCCGCCACCTGAATTTAGCTTTTGCTGATCTGACCGAAGCGGAACAAACCTGCCTGATGATGGGGATTAAGCGCCTTTCAGAGTTCGCAGCGTCAATGCCGTGGGAATTTGAGGACTACGCCGCGCCCCGCGCTGAAATGCAGGCTTTACGTGACAAGCCGCCAGAGCCAGACAAACCAACCAATTAACAAATAACTGACCACAAAAAAGAAACAGGCGCTAACGCGTCGGGCTTCTTGCACCCTGGAGAAAGTAAAATGATTCGTTCGCTTGTGAAATGGCCTGGTGGTAAAAGCCGCGTAATTCCCGATCTGCTGCCCGTACTGCCTAAAGCGGATTGCCTGGTTGAACCGTTCGTCGGCGGTGCTTCTGTCTTCCTCAATACTGAATATCGCCGTTATATCCTGGGTGATATTAATCCCGACCTGATTAACCTTTACCGCCAGATAACGCGCTGGCCGGATGCGGTGATTAACGCCGCCCGCCCGTTGTTTAAGGTGTATGGCGATAAAGACGGTTATCAGTGGGTCCGGGATGATTTCAACGCCCGTGCCAGAGATAATCTTTCTTCGCGTGAAGTTTTCGAAAACGGCCCGGACGCGGGCAAGATCCTTCGCGCTGCGCAATTCCTTTATCTGAATCGCCACGGCTATAACGGCGTTGTGCGCTACAACCGCCAGGGCGGATATAACGTTCCCTTTGGTAAGCATAAAACCCCGCCTTACTTCCCCGAAGAACAGATCCGCTTGTTCTCTGAAAAGGCCAACGACACGAAAGCCGTTTTCGTTTGTTGCGACTACCAGAGCACATTAAAAATCATGATTGGCAGCGATGCCGTTATCTACTGCGATCCGCCGTACCTGCCAGCGAGCGAAACAGCCAATTTTACCCAGTACCACACCGCCCCGTTTGGTGAGAAACAACACCGCCAGTTAGCTGCGGCCCTGCTGGCTGCCAACCGCCTGACTGGTTCGCCGGTGATCCTTTCAAACAGTGATACCCCCGCCACCCGCGATATTTATCGCGCTTTTAATTTTCAGGAAATCAGCGTTAACCGTTCAGTGAGTGCGAACGCCATTACCAGGGGGGCCGCCAGCGAGGTGATCGGCGTCCTCAAAGTGTGCGACGGCTGCGGGCGTGCAGGTGGCGGTTGCTGCCCTGATTGCGGCCCAGTAATGGGGAATGCGACATACAAAGAAATGATCGCGACGGCTGCGGCGAATGGTGTGGAGGTTTTCCAGTGACTACCCGTTTGCAGATTTCATGCGCCGCATCGATGTGCGTAAGCAAGCGTGCAACCGCTGAATTAAGCCAGTACGTGAAAGGCCGGAGAAATTTTTCCCGCATTGCGCCACATCATTACCTGGTGATCCGTCTGGGTTGCCGCTGGCGGTTGTTGAGTAAGGACGGCGGCAAGGTCTGGTCATTGCTGACCCACGAAAAGTACAACGTGGAAAGTAAGAAATGACGGATTTCGCCTGGCCCTGGAATAAGCCCCGCCCCGCTATCGGGGCGCTTACCTTTGAATCTGCAAAACTTGCCCCGCTCGCCGGGGCGGTGGCGCATCATCCTGCCGTTGAAAAGCATATCGACCGGCTTATCAAACGCGCCGGTTATAACCCGGCTGAGGTTCGCAATCGTGGAGCGCTGATCCATTCGCTGGACAAATACGAGCCGCACGGCCTGCCGTTTGCCGAACATCAAGAAATGGTCAGAAAAGCTATGGCCGCCGCAAAGGCCGCCGCAGCCGCATGGGCCAGCACGCCGGAGGGAGTGGAGGCACGTTTGTTGTCTGAGCCGTTTTTTATCCGCGAAGTCTGGCGCAAAAAAATAGACTGGTTACGCGCCAACCGTGAAGCCCGACACATTAATGATTTTCTTATGGGGACCGTGAAAAAATCATTACTGCGTCTTGATGTCGTGCGCAGCAAACAAGGCGTTGCGACAGACGTCAACAGCGAACTGGCCGCCTACTGGCATGGCCGCTGGCAACGCCTGGCAGATTTCACCAAACGGGAAGCGTTAAGCGCCGCGCATGAGATTGCCAACCGCCTGGCTGAAATGCTTGAAACTGAATGCGCCGCTTTGGGCCTGACCGCCGAGGGTATGAGCGTTGAGGAACTGGACTGGATTTATTGCCACCTGGGCCGCGAAATGCTGGCCCTTCGCGTTGTGCCGCCCGCATGGACCGCGCCGTGGGAACGTGATCGGATCTTTACCGCCATTCTGCGTATGTGCTCGCCGGACTGGTGGGGCCGTAAAATCTGGCGTCTTCGCTGTGACTGGCGCGAAAACCAGTTGCGTGCAGTCGGCGCAGTTCATCGCAAGGCCCACGCCTATGTAAGCGCATCAAGCCTGGTTGAGTGGCAGGAACAGCGCCGGAAGAACCGCGAATTTTTCAAGAGTCATGAGCTTGTAGACGAAGACGGCAACGTTTCATCGCTTGAAGATATGATAAACAAGTCCACGTCCAATCCGGCGATCCGCCGCCATGAGTTAATGGCGCGTATGGCTGGCGTGGAGCTTGTCGCACAACAGCGCGGCGATGTGGGCATCTTCCTGACCATCACTTGCCCGTCCAAATATCACAGCAATGTCGAATCCGGTCACCATAACAGCAAATGGAATCACACCACCGTTGCCCAGGCGCAGCGGTATTTATGCCGCGTCTGGAACCGCGCAACCGCCAAACTGAAGCGTGAAGATTTGCGCCCTTATGGCTTCCGTGTCGCAGAGCCACACCACGACGGCACGCCGCACTGGCACGCCCTGTTATTCATGCCGCAGGCGGAGGTTAAAGCCACCGTCGCGATCCTTCGCGCTTACTTCATTGCGGAGGACCGCGACGAATTGGGCCGCAATACCGGTGCTCGCTTCAAGTCCAAGAAAATGGATCCGCGAAAGGGGTCAGCAACGGCCTACATCGCGAAATATATTTCCAAGAATATCGACGGCCACGCGCTAGCCGGTGAGCTGGACGACGAGACGGGCAAGCCGCTGAATGAAGCCGCCAGATATGCAATGGCGTGGGCATCGCTTCACCGCATCCGCCAGTTTCAGCCGTTGGGCCAGCCGCCTGTGTCCGTTTATCGCGAACTGCGCAAACTGAGCAATCAGCTAACCAACCAGCGCAAAATCGCGAATACCTTCAAACGTGGCGCGGCAATGCTGGCCGATCCCGAAATGGATGCGGTCTGCGCCGCTGCCGATGTGGGTTGCTTCGCCACATACATTTTGCGCCAGGGCGGTGTGTTGATCCCGCGTGAAAACTATGTCGTCCGCCTCGCCTATCAGCCTGCCGATGAAATGAACGCCTACAGTGAGATCCCGGAAAAGGTCTTCGGGGTCTGGTCGCCACGTCTGGGCGAAGGGTCGCGCATTTGCACGCGTCTGGTTAAGTGGACAATTCGCGCCAAATCCAAAGCCGCCACCGGGGACAAAAGCGGCCCTGGTTTGGGGGTTGACGTTTTGCCGTCGCCACCCGGCGACGCTTGGAGTTCTGTCAATAACTCTACGGAAGACGAAAAAATCACCGATTTTGCGCCTGACGTGGAGGATGTGACAGACGATTCAGAGGAAGAAATGGTCGATTTTGAAAACATGGATGCGGCCACGCGTCGCAAGCTGGTTCGCCGGTTGCGCGAAACGCCAGTCAGAAGGGTAAAAACAGATTCACCGTATGACCCAGGCAGTGAACTGGATGTTGCCTGGCGGGCCGCATTGGAGAAAATCAATGCAAAATCGGCTGAGGAAAGCGCCAGACGGGCCGCGCTTGCGCCAGCGGTTGCCAGTTTGCTGGCCGATGCCTCCCTTTATGGGCTGGATATTTCCGAAGCTCAGGCAATATCACTGCTGAAAGGCAGCAGGCTGGAAATTAACGGGCAGGTTTACCGCGCCAGTTCGGGCGGTGAGTTAATTACGCGTCAGCAATGCGACGAATCCGGCACGGTAAACAAATTATGGGAACGGCTGAGGGATAACCACGGCGTTGATATCTCGCGCTTGCGGTTCGATCCGGTCGGCGTATACAGAAAAATGGTGACCGCCGCTGACGGTCAACCACCGAAACGATAAGTAAATCTCGCTAGCCATCGCAACTGGTTGCGATGGCTAGCGAGATTCGAACGGTACAGATAAGAAAGCCCCCTCATTGGCGATAGAATTATAAATTAGCTATTTGACTTCTCTATAGGCAACTATTTACTATAGAGGAAAATAACTTGCTGGATGTTGACATGCAACCTACTGAAAACATAAAAAAAATTACGTTTTCTTGGTGGAATACCAGTCTTTCACCGCATTCTAAAGAGAATAAATCCAGTGATGAACATAAATTATATGTTCTTTTTATATTGACGCGTCTATTTATTGAAAAGGATGTTGACGTTCTTTGCCTGTGCGAAGTCACAGAGGAAGATATTTATTATATAGTGGAGCAGTTGAACTTAGAATCATTAAATTACGATATATACAATGGTGCTTTAAGAGACGGCAGAAAGAAATTTGATCTATGTATAATATATCGAACATCGAAACTTACGTTTGTTAGTTCAGATATAATAAGCAAAATGCAAATAACAAAAAAAATACATGCAGCGCAACAAGTCAATTTCATTATCAATGAAACTAATGAGCCATTGGCTTTATATTTGGTTCACTGGTCAAGCAGACTTTATGATTACCCTGACTCACCAAATAAAATTCAATTAGGCTCTTTACTTCGCGATGCTGTTGATGATTGTAGAGACACTAAAAACATCAAGCATGTAGTGATCTTGGGTGATTTTAATGATGAGCCATACAATCAAAGTTTGACGGATTCTTTATTTGCATCTAGAGATATTCATTTAGTACAGAAGCTACCAAAGCTTTTGTATAATCCATTTTGGCGTCATATGTCTCACAAAGCACTTCATCCTTTCAATAATTCTGATGAAAAAGGTTGTGGCACATATTTTTATAAAAGCGATCAATCTAATCGATGGAAAACCTTCGACCAAATAATTTTTTCTTCTGACTTCGTTAATGGTGACGGTTGGTATCTTAATGAAGAAAAAACAGAGGTTTTTGGGGATAAACAATTAATAGATTATGTTTATAATTCAAAATCAAAATTTGACCACCTCCCAATTATTTCAGTAATAGAGAGAGCATAAAATGACAGATATAAAAAAATCACTACTTGCTGGAATAGAATCAGCAAAAAATGCATATAATAATATTAATGAGATTAATATGGTTCTTACTTCCACATCTGAATTAATAAAAGAAATCAGCAACGGGAAAGCAACTTTTGGTATTGGAACTTTCTACGAGAAGAATGAGAACGATACACCACTTGGTGCATCTATTGCATTAATGGCATCAACATACGGCCGTGACACTCGGAAAAAATATAAAGGATTGGCGATTTTTGATGCTGCTGGAAACGCTGGTGAGGAAATAGCTGTGTGGACACAACATGAAAACGGATATCCATGCAGCATTAATTACGATAGTTATGTTTTATTTTGTAAAAACAAAAATGAATTAGAAGATGCTTTAGCCGAACTACTTAAGCAAGTAAAAACTGGGAAAGCTATTCTTTCAAAAATGAAGCGATAAAAAATGCCCCCTAATTGGGGGTGTTTTTAATGTGCATTACCAATCAGCAAATCTAAAGCTATTTGTTTTTCTTCGGGCTTAAGCCGGTCAATCAGGAATTTGACCAGCTTGTTACCGGTCAGCCCGCTGGGGCTGAGCGTGTGAGAAAACGAGGCGTTAAAAACAAACGTGTGGCCGCATTCAACTTCGGTGCACGCGCAGTATAAATCCGCCAGTTTTTTGTCTTTCCAGTCAGATTTACGAATAATGGCCGGTTGACCGCATTCAGGACATTTAATTTTAAAAACTCGCATGTTCACCACCCCGCACGCCATTGCTAACAATGGGGATGATTTTAAACTAATTACGTTCATTTTTCGCCCTTATTGGCGGTAATTACCGGCAATTCAACGTCAAAATTAAGGTGTAAGCGCGGCGGGATTTCCGGGTCATTGTTAACCCCATTCATAAATTTACGCTGTAACGGGATAACTTCGTCTTTCCGGTAGGTCGTCCGGGCGGTTTCAGGGTTACCCATTACCGCGCCGTTCGTCGGGATGATGCCCGCCAGCCCTGCGGGGAAACGATGCGCGGTAAAGATATCCTGCGCGGTGATCCCTTTGATATTCTGGAATTCATCCTTTGCGCTGACTTCACCCACCGGTAGGATTTTGACCCCGTCCGGGTCGCCTTTCGGGATGTTGATAAACATGTTGCGGAAGTTGCCCAGCCCTTTGGACTGCGCAATCTTGTCTTTGATTTCGTTTTCCATTTCCAGCGTTAAATTGGGGTCGCTGGTATACAGAATAAAGCCCATATGCGCACCGTTGTTGTAGTAGCGGCGGCGGAAGATGGTTGCTTCGCTGTTAAGTAAAACGGAATGGATCCCGCCGATATAATCCGGCAGGCCATAGACCTGCTGACGCGGGTCATACATTTTAAAGAAGACAATGTCTTCCGGGTCATAAATCAGCGCTGGCCCTTCCTGGAGAACGGCAAACGTTCCGTCTTTACGGCAGCGCAGATAAAGCGACGGCAGCGGCAGCAGGTCGATCACCTCTCCGAAGACGTTGCGAATTTTCAGGATTGCGACATCGCCAAACAGCAGATAATCAAAGACCGCTTGTTCGACCTGGTCAGGCGTCAGGCCGCCGCTGATATAGCCACCGGCAACCATGTTGCGCCGCGCATACAATACGCCGCCATGCTGGCCGTTAAGGTTTGGCAACTGAGCCAGCGCCAGCCGGTCAATCGGGAGCCGCCAGTGATCCGCCTCGTTGTCATACCAGATATTGTGGTAATCGGTGCCGGTCGTCAGGATGGGTTCTGGTTCGCCAAAAGTGATCACGCTGCCGCGCCCCGGTGTGAACGTTTCAACGTTGTTGCCGGTCATTGCCCTGAATTTTTTCGCTTTACGCTGTTTCTTTGTCGTCATGCTGCATTCCCAAAAGCCCAGGTCGATGGGCGGTCAAATTCGTGATCGATAGGTTCGTTTATTACGGCGTGCGAGATAGCAAAGAAAACATCCGCGTGGCCGGTTGCGTCGGAGCGTTCAGCAACGAACGTTAACGCGTTGCCGCTGTTAGTTGTGGTGCGCCGGATAGCCATAAACGACGCCGGAATTTCGACGCGCTCTTTGTTGGTTTCGTCTATGGCGTCTTTTGCCCATTCGATGCGCTTACGTTCCACGACGTCGATCATCTTCATTACCAGGCGGTTTTTACTTTCGACGCTGTAAAGAATGGCGTTCGCTTCGCGCGGGGCAAACTTACTGACAAGGTCATACACCCCTTTCCCGATGCCGGTTGTGTCGATCCCGATGTAGGTAATATTGAAGCGACGCATAAGCTGGCGGATTTGGTCAGCCTGCCAGCTAAAGTTAAAGCCCTGCCATTGCCAGCAGGCCAGCACGCGGAAGCGTTCACCGTCGTGAATGGGTGGCGCGATTATCACAAAAGTGGAGTTGTCGCCGGAGCGCGACGGGTCAAAGCCCGCCCACACTTCGCGGTTACCAAATGGCCGCGCGGCGGTAGGGTCATAATCGCCCCAGGTTGCTCGGTCCACTTCGCAGCCGACCAGCGTCGAGAATTTGAAGACCGCGTCTTTGCTGTCAACGAATTGGCACATGTAGAGCATGGCGAACGCGGTCGGGTTGTACTTGTTGCGGAGCCGCTCAATATCGACGAGCGCACCCAGCCCGCCTTTGATAGCGTCTTCCATCGTGATGATGTAGCGCCAGATCCCGTCCGGGCAGATGATGCCCTGGCGCATGGCGTTTTCTTTCGGAAACTCAATCCCTTTTCGCTTCGGATCGTCGCCGCGCCATTCTTCGCCAGTCCATACCGGGTAGGCCTGGTGCGTCTTCGCGCTGGGCGTTGAAAAGTAGGTCGTTCTGTATTTGTTGTGCGTCGCCATTGCGCTGGCAACTTCGTGCAGGCGCGTGAATTTCGGGATCCAGAAGACTTCATCACCATACAGGTGGCCGTTAAAGCCCTGCGCGGTGCTGGCGTTCGTGGACAGAAAGCGCAGGATTGCGCCGTTGCTGAGGCGGATATTTTTGCCGGTCAGCGTGATGCCGAAATGGTTCTGCGCAATCTGGACAATGTATTCGCGGAAGATTTCAGACTGTGCGCGGGATGCGGAGAAAAAGACCTGGTTGTCGCCGCTGATAACAGCGTCTTCAAAGGCTTCCCATGCAAAATAGTAGGTCATGCCGACCTGGCGACTTTTCAGAATGAAGCGCCAGTCTTCGCCTTTATGCTCGCGGCAATGTAGCTGATATTCGAAAAGATGTTCCCGCGCCCAGGTATCGAGCATTTCAGGCGTCAGCCCGGAAACGTCGTTTTTCTTATACCGGCGCTTTCCTTCTCTTTCCCCCGGTTCCCCGCCTGCGCTACTGAGGCAGTAACCTTCACCGTCATAGGATGCTTTTTTGGCCTGAATTTCGGCCAGTTTTTCGGCGTGCTTATTGCGCTGCGCCATAAGCTTGACGTGATGGGCAATCAGATCGCGGAGTTCTTCCAGTTCCAGCGCCGTTTTTTTCTCGCGGCGGGAAAGCTGGTCAATGCGGCGGGCGATGACGTTTTCCACTGATTCGACGGGCAGCAGTGATGCCCACTCCCCGACGTCAGCCCAGTGGTATATGGTGCGCGGTGGAATATTCAATTCCTGCGCAATATCTTTCGGCGTCCAGCTTTTAATGTAAAGCGTGCGGGCCGCTTCTTTTAATTCATCGGAATATTTAGCCATGAGGCTATTATGACGGGATTATTTGACCAGCCTGATAATTAAATATCGGCAAAAAGTGGTTATCCATTTATAACCGAATGGATAAGAAATAAAGCGGTCGCGACATTCTTATTAATTGGCAATACTGACCATCACAAACGAATTGTATTATTCATTTCATTATTAAAGGTCAGTTATGACGCAACCCAGTTACCGAACTGATTGGCTATGTATCGCCACATCGGGGCAGGCCGTGGACGGTCGTACCATTGAAGCGCAATGGTTAATTGACGCGGCAGAGACTTATACTCCGAAAACTTACACCGCCATGATTTGGCCGCATCATCCGCAAAACGGTATTGGGGAGCGTGAGTTTACCTGCAATCTGGGTACTGTGGACGCGCTAAAAGTTGAGACGGAAGGTGACGTCACCAAATTATATGCCCAGTTAATCCCAAATCAGTTTCTTATTGATGCCAACCGAATGCAGCAAAAGCTTTTTACGTCTGCCGAGTTTATCCCGGATTTTGGCGGAAGCGGACGCGATTATCTTTTCGGGCTGGCCGTTACGGATATTCCCGCGAGCCTTGGAACTGAAAGGCTTAAATTCATTCTGGCTGGGGAAGAAAAGGACGGCGAGCGCGGAAGCCTGGAAACTTTCAGCCTGGGTAATTTGCAGGCAGGCAAGCCAGAAAAAAAAGATTCTTTCTGGTCGAGATTATTTTCGGCCCGTAAAGAGTTTACGCCAACACCAGAACCTAACACCGACAAGCCCAATGAGGGCGAGGAACAGAAAATGGAAGAGTTAAAAGCCCTCATCCAGCAACTGCTGGATTTAGTCAAAAGCGGCAAAGAGGCCGCTAACGGCGACGCTGATAACGTCGACACGCCAGAACAGGCAGCCGACGAAGTGGCAGATATCGCCGCAGATATCGCCGAAGCTGCGGCAGAAGTTGCCGATCTTGCCGAGGAAGTGGCAGAGAACCCGGAAGACGAAGTCAAAGCGGCGGAGTTCAGCGTTGCAAAAGCCAACCTGGCTAAAGCAATGAAAGCGTTCAACGTGACCCCGTCCAAACGCCCGCGCCGCAGCCGTCGCCGTGAGTTTTCAGCGCGTCGCCAGTCTGGCGGTAACCAGATGGACACGCTGACCACGCAACTGACCGCAGTCATGACGAAGCTGTCTGCGATGGAAAGCGGCGGCACGCAGCGCCCGAATAATGCGCCAGGCGGCAGCAACAAGCCGTTTGACTTCTGTTAATCAATTTTCTTTCCAGGGATAAAACGAAATGCAATTAACCCCAAAAGCAGAGCAGATGTTGCGTAAGTACGCCGCAGGCCTGGCGCAAGCCAACGGACAGGCGGACACCTCGCGATTCTTCTCGCTGACACCACCTAAAGAAACCCAGTTGCGTGATGCGCTGCTGGCAAGTTCTGAATTCCTGCGCCTGCTGCCTAATGTGCTGGACGTGGACCAGATCACTGGTCAGGTAGTAACCACCGGCCAGGTGGGTATCTACACGGGCCGCAAAAAAGATGGTCGCTTCTCGCGCTCTATGGGCGTGGGCGGAAACGAATATAAGCTGGTCGAAACGGATTCCGGCTCTTATTTGTCATATTCCCTGCTTGTTACCTGGGCTAACGCGGGCAGTGAAGACGAGTTCTTCCAGCGTATCCAGGCGAACAGCAATGAACAATTTGCACTGGATATGCTGCGCGTGGCGTTCAACGGTGTAGACGTTGCAGAAGACACCGACCCGGAAGCCAACCCGAACGGTGAAGACGTTAACATCGGCTGGCACAAAATTGTCAAAGACCGTTCAGCCGAGCAAATCATCACCGGCGACGTCACTATCGGCGGCGCGAATGCTGATTTTATGGGGCTGGACGCAGCGGTCACCGATCTGGTGCATAGCTGCATTTATGAGCCCTATCGCAATGATCCGCGTCTGGTTGTGCTGGCATCCGCTGACCTTATCGGCGCAGACGTCACCACGCTGATGAATAAGATTGACCGTCCGACTGAGAAAGTGGCGGCGCAGTTGATTGGCCGCCAGATCGCTGGCCGTACCGTTTACACCCCGCCGTTTATGCCGTCTGGGCGCCTGATCGTCACCACGCTGGACAACCTGCATATCTACACCCAGCAGGGAACCCGCAAGCGCAAGGCCGAATGGAACGACGACCGCAAACGCTTTGAAAATAACTACCTGCGTATGGAAGGGTACGCCGTCGAGCATGACGAGCTTTACGCCGCATACGACAAAATCACCCTGGCAACCGACGCGCCAGCTTCAGGCGGGGGCGAATAATCATGGCTCTTTCCCTGTGTCAGCGACACCGCGCACGCATTAAGACCGCAAAGACGCTGGATAAAGGCGAAGCCCTGGCGTCGTCGCCGGTCAGCTTTCACCTGCAAATGCTGGAACTGGCAAAAGATGTTGAGCAACTCCGCAGCCTGCCGCGCACCGAAGACCGCATCGAATTTAAACGCGATGTGTTGTTGCCGCGCTGGATGCCGACCGTTGAGTCCTATCTTGCCGGTGATGCCCGCTTCGCAAATCCGGCCCTGGTCTACTGCGTGATCTGGTTGTTCGACACGGGGGAAATGAGCCAGGCGCTGGACTGGGCCGACGTGGCTATCACTGAAAACCAGGCGATGCCGGAAAACTTCAAAAGTACCATGCCCGCCTTTGTGGCCGATACGGTGCTGGAGTGGGCAACGCTCCAGGCGGAGGCCGGTCACAGCATCGAGCCGTATTTCGGGCGCACGTTTGAAAACATCCGCGAAAAGTGGCGTTTGCACGAAGACATTAACGCGAAATGGTTCAAGTTCGCGGGGCTTTATCTGCTGCGCGACGAACGGGGCCGCCCGCGTGCCACTGCCGTGGATGATGTGGAAACGCTTGAACAGGCCGATGCCCTGCTGGCCCAGGCGCACGCCTTTAACAATAACTCTGGCGTCAGGACCGCACGCGACAAGATTCGCGCCCGGATTAACAGCCTGACAAAGCAATAACGACTCCCGCAAGCCGGGACGGGCGCGGGGGAGGCATCAACCCTTTAGGGTTGTTGGCTATGGATCCCGTTAGCCCGTTTCTTTTGCAAACAAGGTGTAAACCATGAGTGGTCCAAGTTTCAGCATTAGCGGAAAGCCGTTAACGGTCACGCCAGCCGTGATCACCAATGGAGTGACGTTCTGGCCTGATTTGGATCTGGCTGAATTTCAGACGTCGCGCACCCTGCCAGCAGACCTGCCGCCAGACACCGCAGGCGTTGCCCTGCTGGCCGCCATTGCGGAGGTAAATACGACGCTGGCCGACGTGGTGGCCTACTGGAACGGGAAAGGATGCGAGCGGGCCGCCGATGTACCGGGCGCAAAGCTGAGAGACGAAAACCAGTTAACAGCCCAGTACAAAAAAGCAGTTTATGCGCGGGCAAAAGCCGATTTGCTGGGCGAGTTCGCCACCATCGGGCGACGTGAGTCGCACCCGGGCCAGGAAAGCCTGGACACCCGCGCCAATCTGCTGGCCGAAGCGGCCAACGTGATGCGCAACATGCTGCAACAGCCACGCGTGGGGGTACATCTGATATGAGCCAGCTTGAGAGCCTGACGGCGTTTATCACGGCGAATCTGCCCCCCGATGCCATGCAGATGTTTTCCAGTTCAATGGACGATTGCGAACTGGTCCGCAGCGCCAAAGCGCTGGGGAACAATCAGCGCCGCATCGGTGTGCTGACGTATAGCGCCCGCTTGTCGTGGGATAACTTCCCGTTTCGCGAATATTCGCCGGGGCTGATTTATGCCCTGGTGCTGGCCTGGGTGGATGAACATGCCAACGAGCTGCGCGACGAACTGAAATTACCCGATCCCACAGTGGACCCGGAATTCGACGACGAAGGAAGCTGCATCCTTGATGTGGTGGTCGGGCTGGCTGATCCGGTGATCATCCGCGAAGTGGACGACGGCCCGATCCCGTTCAGGGGCAAAGCGTGGGACATCGTCAACCCGGAAATCTGGGTCGCGGAGGAAGCGGAATTCTTTATCCAGCGTGGTGACGCGTCGTGATCCGTGGGGAGTTAAACCAGCAACAGCTAAAGCAAATGCGCGAAGCGCTGGCAAAAGCTGACCTGCCACCACGGAAGCGCCAGCGCCTTTTGTGGCGTGTCGCAAAGCTGGGAATTATTGCGGCCGCCAAACGTCACCAGCGCCAGCAGGCTGCCCCGGACGGCACGCCGTGGGCCCCGCGTAAGCGCGGCAAAGGGAAGATGTTAAAGGGACTGCCTAAGCTGCTGGCCGTCCGGGAAATGCCGGAAATTCAGGGCGTCAGGGTTTACCTCATAGGCGGCAATTACCGCAACGGAAATAAGCCCGTCGCGGCGGGTCTGGTCGGTGCGGTCCAGCAGGACGGTGCGCGGATCCAGATGAAAGCCAGCAACGCCCCGCGTAAACCGCAGACGAATCAGCCAGCGCTGCCGCGCCAGGCAAAGCGGCTGCGGGCGCTGGGGTACAAAGTCCGCAAGGGCAAGCGCTGGGTGAAGCCGTCCAGCAAACAAATCATGGAAACCATGAGTATGGCGCAGGCCGGGCTGGTTATCCGCAAGCTGAAAGGCACACCGGCCAAACGCACATGGACCATAGACATACCGGGCCGCGTTTTTCTGGGTGTCAGTAACGACGAATTTAACCAAATCATAGCGCGGCAAATGCAGGCAATCGGCTTCGGCTGGGACGTCAACGCGCAGGATATCAGGGGGTAAAAATGACGTGGCCGAATGTCACAGTTAGTCAGAAAAACCGCTACAACGGCACAACGAACGATATCGAACGCGTTGTCCTCTTTGTCGGTTATGGCAGTACCAACGCCAACAAAACCCAGGCAGTCAACACCGGCACCGATCTGGATAAGGCGCTGGGCGATACCGACAGCCTGTTAAAGCGGATTGTGGCCGCAGCCGCCAATAACGCCGGTCAAAACTGGTTTGCTTATGTGCATGTCATGCCTGAGCCAGATCCAGACGATGCAGACTACAAAGTCGATGATGCATGGATGAAAGCCGTCACGGCTGCCCAGGGCGTCGCATCCGTTGAAGGGGTTGTCCTGGCGCTTGATGTTGCAGAAAAAGCGACCATCAACCGCGCCACAGAGATGCGGGCGACCTTACAGGCTAAATTCGGGCGCTTTGTCTGGTTTGTGCTGTCTGTGGGTGGCCCGGAGGGGGACGAATCATGGGCGGATTACCAGACGCGCATGGCTGCGCTTGAAAACGGTATCGCATCGCCTGGCGTCCAGCTTGTGCCGCGACTGTGGGGCAACGAACCGGGCGTCCTCGCCGGTCGCCTTTGCAACCGTGCGGTGACCGTCGCCGACAGTCCGGCCCGTGTGGCAACCGGCGCGGTCACTGCGCTGGGTAGTGACGACCTGCCGAAAGATGGAACCGGGCAAGAAATTGATCTGGCCGTCTTGCAGGGATTGCAGGCAAACCGCTTCAGCGTGCCGATGTGGTATCACGACTATGACGGGATTTACTGGTCAGACGGTCGCACGCTGGATGTTGAGGGCGGCGATTATCAGGTCATTGAAAACGTCCGCGTCGTAGATAAGGCATCCCGCCGCGTCCGCTTACGCGCCATTCCAAAAATCGCGGATCGCTCGCTTAACAGCACGCCGGGCAGCATTGCGGCGCATGAAACCTACTTCGGCAAGCCGCTGCGCGAAATGTCGATTGCAACGCAGATCAACGGCGTGGAATTCCCCGGAGAAGTGAAACCGCCAAAAGACGGCGACGTCACTATCACCTGGACCAGTAGCGTTGCGGTACAGATTTATTTGATTGTCCGCCCGTATGAGAGTGCGAAGGAAATCGGCGTCAGCATCGAACTGGATACATCACTGGAGAATCAGGCATGAGCGGAGAACGCATTAGCGGCGGATCGTTCGATGTGAACTATGACGGCGTCATGATTCACGTCGAAAACGCAACCGTCACCATTACGGATAACAGCGCCGTGGCGCAAACGCGTGGCGTTCCGAACGGCCACACAAAGGGGTCGGTGTCGGCGGATGTGGAAATCGAAGTCGATTCCCAGAACTTTAAAAAATTCACCGCCGTGGCCCGCGCTGCCGGTTCGTGGCGCGGCATCCCCGCAAAGGACTTTTTGTTCTATGCGAACGCCGGAGACGACGAAGAAAAAATCGAGGTGTTTGGCTGCGTTCCCGCGCTGTCTGACATCGTCAACATCAACCCAAACGAGGCCAGCAAAACCACGAAGAAAATTAAATTCATGGTGACCAGCCCCGACTTTGTGGCGATTGACGGCGTTCCGTACCTGTCAGCCCGCGACACCCGCGATCTGAAAGGTTAACAAGATGCCAAATGGAGAAACATCACTGCTGGCGAAGCTGCTGCTGATCGGGGCCGTGATCGGCCTGGGGCAACTGATGGTCAGCAGTGAGCAGATCACAACCCGCCTGCTGGTCGGGCGGATGATTCTGGGGGCTGCGGTGGCCCCGCTCGCCGCAATCCCGCTGCTGAAATTTCCCGATATGCCGGAACTGGTTGTCGTGGGCATTGCCTGCGCCCTGGGCATCCTGGGGAGCGCCTTTATCGAGGCCGGTTTGAAACGCCTCGCGGAATACTGGATTAAACGATGGGGAAGCAAACGCCATGAAACTGAGTGAAAAACAACAGCTTTTCACCGTGATGATCGCAAATCTGATCCACTTCGCGGATGAAAAAGGCTACCGCCTGACGTTTGGCGAGGCATACCGCACGCCTGAGCAGGCCGCGCTAAATGCCAAAAAAGGCAGCGGCATTGCAAGCAGCCTGCATACCCAGCGCCTGGCCGTGGATTTCAACCTGTTTATCAATGGGGAGTACCAGACCGACAGCGCCGCCTATCGCCCGCTGGGCGAATACTGGGAATCAATCGGCGGCTCATGGGGTGGCCGTTTCAGTAAGCCGGACGGCAACCATTTTTCCCTTGAGCATAACGGGGTGCGCTGATGCGTAATTTGCTGGGGTTGCTGCTGATCCTGATTGCTGCCATGTCAGCAGGGTGGCAGGCGCACGACTGGCACGACGCAAAGCTAAAGCTGGCCGCCAGCGAATCGGCAGAGCAAACCCGCCAGATTGTCGCCGAAGTGACGCGGCAGTCCGGTGAAGCGCTGGAAGCAAAAATCGCGGAGCTAAAAGGTAATGAGATCCACACGGAACGGGAAATACGCACCGAAATCATCAAGCCGGTATTTAGTAACGTTTGCGCTTCTGATGGTTACGTCCGGTTGTTCAACGAAAGTGCAGATCGCGCCGAGCGAGCATTATCAGGAAAACCA
Organism: Enterobacter sp. KB-221C9; assembly: GCF_041320715.1. Classification (NCBI taxonomy): domain Bacteria; kingdom Pseudomonadati; phylum Pseudomonadota; class Gammaproteobacteria; order Enterobacterales; family Enterobacteriaceae; genus Enterobacter; species Enterobacter sp. KB-221C9. Next base: position 394,589 of record NZ_JBGIWG010000004.1, on the reverse strand, counting down.
GCTAACGCTTTGCCCGGTGAATCTGCCCAGACTGGCGGGGCCAACCGGTAACGACTTTGACGCGGCGTTAACTGCCTATCGGCAGATGTACACCGATTGCGCCGCACGACATAACGCCCTGGTGGGCATCATTCGACAACGTAAGGATTTAACAAAATGAGCAAGTCCCAAAAAATCACCATGACCGTGGCGGGCGTTGGCCTGAGCTTTGAGCCGAACAAAACCGCTTACAACAACCTGATTAACGAAATGACCATGACCAACAAGGTTGCGCCGATGGTCACCTATCTGGGCCGCATTGTTGATGCCGAATCCAAAGAGGCATTAAACAAGCTGATGGAAGATTACCCAGGCTGTGAAATGCAGATCGTTGAGAAGGTTAACGAAATTTACTCGCCGAAACTTGAGATCGAAGTAAAAAACTAGCGGCGCGGGTGGCGGCCATTCGCACGAACGGGCTGGAGCAATACCTTGCCCTTCGTCGCTACTACCTCCCGCATGAACCTGACGACGAAGAAAGCATCGCCCGCGCCCTATGGCTGGACGAGTATTTCGCCAAAACCAGGGCGAATAAAACGGCGGAAGGTATCGCCATTGCACTAAACGGAAGCTGATATGAGTCACCTGGATTTTACGCTGAGCCTGATTGATAAGCTGACGCGGCCACTGAAAACGGCCCAGTCTTCGCTGACTGGCTTTGCCGAAAAATCGCAGGCGTCTTTTGCAAAGATCGGCATCGGCGCGGCGGCGGTCTGGGGTGTTGCCCAGTCCATCGCGGGCGTGGTTGGGCCCGCGTATGAAATGAATGCGGCGCTTTCCGAAGTGGGCGCCAAAGGTGTGGCAGAGGACACGCTGAAAAGGTTGTCCAGCGAAGCCCTGAAATTCAGTATGCGCTACGGTAAAAGCGCGGTTGATGTGGTGAATTCCAGCTATGCGATGAAAGGCGCAATGTCCGGCCTGAGCGATGCAGATCTGCCACGCGTGACAGTGGCGGCCAACACCCTGGCGGCAGGTGTAAAAGCCAGCGGCGAGGAAGCGGGCGAATATATCGGCGCGATGGCATCCCGTTTCAACGCGGAACTGTCCAGCCTGGGGCATGTGAAATTTGCCGAAGAACTGGCCGGTAAAACGGCGTACATGGTGCAAAACTTCGGCGTGAAAATGCAGACCATGCAGGAGCTTATCGAGGGGACCAAAAACGCCGGTGCTGACTTCGGCGTCAGCATGGATGAACAGTTCGCGGTGCTGGGTACGCTTTCGCGCACCCTGGGAACGGAGTCCAGCGGCATTTACGAGCAGTTTTTGCGAAGCGCACCGGCAGCGGCTGAAAAGCTGGGCATGAGCTTTGTAGATGCGACCGGCAAAATGCTGCCAATGGGCGACATCCTGCAAAAGTTACAGGACAAATACGGGGCCAGCATTGAAGGGAACGTCAAAGCCCAGCAGGCGCTGGACGCGGCCTTTGGTGGCGGTGCTGATGTCATTAAAAAACTGTACGGCCAGCAGAATGATTTAAATCGCAGCATCACCGAACTGGGGCGCAATGACGGTATGAAACGCGCCCAGGAAATGGCCGCACGTATGGCGAAGCCGTGGGAACGCATCGTCGCCACGTTCTACGCGATGCGCGTCGCGCTGGGTAATACGCTGATCCCTATCCTTACGCCGATGATGAACCGTGTCGCCGACGTGGGGGCAAAATTTGCCCGCTGGCTGGAAATGTTCCCCAACATTGCCCGCTGGCTGGGTTATATCACCCTGGGCGTGCTGTCCTTCGGGCTGGCCGGTGCTGCAACCAATATCGTGATGGGTATTTTTGGGTTCACGATGGTGGGCCTGAGCGCTATCGCCAAAGTGCTGGGCGGTGCATGGAAAGCCCTGTTATGGACTCTTAACTTGCTGCGCCCGTCATTGCTGACAACCCGCATCGGGCTGGCCGCGCTGTGGATCCAGTCAAAGCTGTTAGCCCTGTGGACCGGCGTTTGTCGTGTCGCGCTGGCCGCCTGGAATGTGGTGTTAAAAGCCGGTGCGGTTGCCATGCGCGTTTATGGTGTGGCGACCATGTTTGCCGGTGTGGCCATGCAACTGCTGACCAGTCCGATCACCCTGATAATTGCCGCCCTGGCTTTGCTGGCGCTGGGTGTCTGGTATGTCGTGAATCACTGGGAGGAGCTGAAAGCGGCGGTCATGAATACCGAGGCTTTTGCATGGGTGATGAATGTTGCCGGTCAGGTGGGCGACGTCTTTTCCGGTGTCTGGCAATCCATCACTGACGGCTGGGCCGCCGTGGTTGCGTTCTTTGTCGGTCTGTCACCCATCGCCGCATTTGAAGGATTCGCGGACACCATCGGCGGTGTATTCAGCAAGCTTTTTGACGTCCTGAAAAATGCGTTTGCATCCACCTATAACTGGATTGCGGAAAAGCTAAACAAAATCCCCGGCGTCAATATCGACCTGAAAGCCGTTTCGCCGCCTGCTGGAGCAACGACACCGGCATCCACTGTTATTCCTGATGGTGCAGCATCGCCGCCAAAACTTAACGCACCGTCACTGCTGACGGGTAACAAAATCAATGCGGACCTGCCGCGCGGTGGCCTTATGAGCCAGGTCAAAAGTGACAGTAAAACCGTTGTGGATAGCCGTAAAACATGGGGCGATACCTATATCAACGCCCCGAATGGAATCACCCCGGCCCAGTTGGCCGAATGGCAGGAGCTTAACGCCGGATGAGTACCGAACCGTTATATATCGACCTTTTGATCACAGACGGCGATTTCACGCTGGACAGTGGCAACGAGCCGCAGCGGTGCAATAACCGAGACAGCATAGCCCAGGACATCATCCACAGCATTCTGGAAAGCGGCATCACCACCCGCCTGATCGGTGAGCGAAGCCCGACGATGCGCGGCGACGCGCTGACCCAGTTATCGCTACTGGTAGAAAGTGACGAGCGTCTGGTCCCCGGCACGATTGTGATCACAGAGGAAAGCATCACGCGGCTGTATGTCACCGCCGAAACCTACGATTTCGGCAGCGTTGGCACGGAGGTGAATTATGACTGAGAAACCGGAAGTTGATTTCGAAAAAGTCCTGAGTGACAGCGGTATGCCAACGACGGAAGCGGAAATCACAGCCGTGTTTAAAGAGACGGTTAAGGCTGAGGGATTTATTACCAATACTTCCCGCATGTCACCGTTCTGGCGTCTGATTTCGAAAATAGTCACCACACCCGTGCTGTGGTTGCAGGCTGCGCTAATCAATGTCGTCCTGCGAAACATGTTTGTGGCAACCGCCACGGGTGCAATGCTGCGCTTGCTCGCCTGGGCAGTGAACATCACCCCGAAACCGGCAAGCGCTGCCGCAGGGGTGATCCGCTTTTACAAAACAAATCCTTCGGACGTTGTGATCGTGCCTGCCGGTACGCTGATTCAGACAGAGCGTATTAACGGCGTGATCTATGTGCTATCCGTCAACGAAGACACGACACTGGGGGCGGGTCTTGGAAGCGGTCAGGTTCCCGTTACCGCGACCGACACCGGCAGCGGTTACAACCTTGCACCGGGATATTTTCGTATTTTGCCCGTGGCCGTTGCAGGTATTGCCAGCGCAGTGAATGAGGAAGACTGGTTGATCACACCAGGCGCGGACGAGGAAAGCGACGACGAGTTGCGCGACAGAACGCGCAACCAGTTCAACCTGGTGGGCAATTACCACACCGATGCTATATACCGCAGCATGATTGCGGGGGTTGTCGGCCTGAGTATTGATCGCATTTTCTTTCTGCATGACGCCCCGCGCGGGCCGGGCACAGCAAATGCCTACCTGCTGCTGGATAGCGGGGAAACATCGCAGCCCTTTATTGATACGGTTAACGATTACGTCAACTCACAGGGCCACCACGGCCACGGCGATGATTTGCAGTGCTTTGCGATGCCGGAAACGACACACGCGCTGGCGGTTAAGGTGTATGTGGAAAGCAAAGAAAATATGGAGCCGGAAGAACTGAGCCAGTTAGAAAGCGGGGTTTCAGATTTGATCCGATGTGCATTCAGGGAAAACGCCAATTATGACGTTAAAAAGACGTGGCCTTATTCGCGTTATTCCTTTTCGAACCTGGGCCGGGAGATTCACAAAGCATTCCCGGTCATAGATTCACTGAGTTTTTCACTGACAGATATTGTCAGCGAATTATCGGTCCCGCGCCTGGCCTCCTTAACAGTGGAGATCCTCAATGACTGAGTTTGCCAGACTGCTGGCCGGTTTGAAGCTGCCGTCATGGATGGACCGTGGCGACCCCGCACGGCTGCTGCGTGCCTGCGTAAAATTCTGGTTGCAGGTTTACGAGTGGATCACCTGGCCGTTAAGGCAGTTCGACCCGCTGACCTGCGTCGAGCCAGTGTTAAACCTGATCGCATGGGAACGTGACATCACACGCTTTAAAGGTGAACCGTTAAGCCTGTTTCGCAAACGGGTCAGCTACGCCTTTATTAATGCGCAGCAGGCGGGCGAGGTGGCGGGGTTTATCGCCATTTTTGAGCGGCTGGGGATCGGGTATGTCGAACTACTGGAACGCCAGGAGGGGATGGACTGGGACGTGATTACCGTCCGCGTCACCGATAGCCAGATAGCGGATAACAGCGATCTCCTGCTGGAGATTATCCGCAAGTATGGTCGAACCTGCCGACGTTATCAGTTTGAAGTGATTACCGCTCTGCCTCTGCATATCAATATTGGCTGGTATCAGGGGGATTATGTTTGCTGGCCTGCAACCCTGGGCGACGTGCAAAACGAGTTAAGCGCGACATTTAGCGCAAGTTTGGAGTAAAGGAACTATGTCACAGGCTGTTATTACAAAAGCGTTTTCAGAGTGGAAAGCCCAGCAGGCAGTAAATAATCAGCCTGTAACGCTGGATGAATTTATCTTCGCTTATATTCCCGATCTGGATGTCACTAAGCCGATTGATAACACGGAAGGGATCCCTGCTGCCGATAAGATAGTCCACCGCCAGGCGGTGAGTAAATCCGGTGTGGTAAATGCCAACTCCGTTGTGTATTCCGTCACGCTGGGCGCGGACGTTGGCGATTTTAGTTTTAACTGGATCGGCCTGATTAACAAGGCAACCAGCACGCTGGCGATGATTATTCACGCCCCAACCCAAAGCAAAATTAAGAACGCCAGCGGGCAACAAGGTAACGTCCTGGTACGTTCCATGCTCATGGAGTATAGCGGGGCTGAGTCGGCAACCAATATCACCACGCCAGCAGAAACATGGCAGATTGATTTTACCGCACGACTGGCGGCAATGGACGAGCGCCAACGGCTGGAGAATATCGATCTTTATGGCACTGCGGCGTTCTTTGGTGCGGGTTACCTGGTATCAAAAAACGGATCACAGTATTTCGTTACCCAGGGCGTGGGCTATGTCGCCGGGTTGCGCTCAGTGCTGGCCGCAAATCAGAACATCACCGTATCAACGAAGCCGGTTAAAGTCTGGCTGGATGTTGCATGGTCTGGCACGCTGACCAGCGAATGGAGGGTCCTGAGTAAAATCACCGTTGCGGCCAGCCTGGCGGACTATGCCGAAAACGGCGTCCAGCATCACGTCTTTGCCCTGGCGAGCATTGACGCCAGCGGTAATATTACGGACCTGCGACCAAAAGGCACGCTGGATGAACAGGCCGCCAGCGACGCCCTGGCAAAGCATGAAAAATCACGTAATCACCCCGATGCGACTACGTCAGAAAAAGGTTTTACACAATTAAGTAGCGAAACCGGCAGTGATTCAGAGTCTAAGGCCGCGACGCCAAAAGCGGTAAAAGCGGTCAATGACGATTTGCAGAAAGTGAAAAAAGCGCTTGGAACCGCTGCGGGGGGCGACGTTGTAACGTCAGATAAGGACACGACCCAGGGACGCATCCCTACGGTTGGGTGGATGGGGTTAGGTGCGGTTTCCGGCGTGAGCTTTACCGATGCCAACATCCCAGACTTTAACTGCACTTTCCGAATGAATGCCCAGGGGATTCATGGGCCGGTTGCGGGTGCGCCTTCAAATATTCATCAATTCCAGTATGACGCCAACGCAGGCCAGCAAATTGGCTTTCGAGCAGGCGTTGCAGAAGCTGCTATGTACCACCGTTCAAAGGTGAACGCGGTATGGGGAAACTGGCTTCAGGTGTTCGATACCGCACATCCACCATCCCCCGAGCAGGTCGGAGCGCTTCCAAATTCAGGCAGTTTATTGAGCAGTATTTTTGATATCAAAACGAGCAATTTGCATGCGGCGCTTGGAAGAGGATCGCAGGATGCGACTACCGGAATGCCTGAAAATTCAGGCAACACGCGCTTTGCAGTTTTTGCGACCCAAATTTACAGCGGGCAATTCTGGGTCACATTAATCTCGCGTGACCAGAACTACACCGGACTGGTCAATACCTCACAAAAAACGGTCGCCTGGACTCAGGTTTATAATACCGCCAACAAACCCTCAGCCGGTGATGTGGATGCGGTTTCCGCGAAGAACGGCGGCACCTTTCAGAAAGAAGTTCTTTTCCAGGGCGGTATGCGGGTTCGCTCTGAAACCGGAATTTATTCAGGGGGGGATGCTGCAAGTTTTTCAGATGCCAACATGATTTTGAAATCATGGTATGGCATCGCCTTTGCCACGACATTAACTGGTGGCGAAGGCATCACGGGTTATATCAATACCCGTAGCGGACGTCTGGAAATGAAAGAACAAATCATTCCCGGCGATTATCGCAATTTTGATGCTCGTTATTACACCCAGACTGCGGCGAATGGGCGATATGTGACAGCAATCCGCCTGGGTGCGATCGCAGAAGCGGACAATGGAAATAATGACAACGCACATGCCTCAGCCCCAAATGGTGCGGTTGTGGTGAGTGTGCAGCAAAAAACAAACTGGACGGCGGTTAAATACCGTTACCAGCAGTACAACATCAATGGGACCTGGTATACGGCGGGAGTGGTCTGATGATTTTAAAGAACTTTGCCTCTTATATTCCGACTGACGAAGATAAAAAAAATATCCATGACATGGGGCTGGGGATTGCTTTCTGGTGTACTGAGGATGGGCTGGACTGGTATGAGAGCCAGCATTTATTTGCAGCAGACTCGGTAAAACTGGCGTTCGACCAAAACAATATCGTGCGTCAGATAAGTGCAGATGTCTCAGCTATTTGTCCATCCGAGGGAATGTCCGTTGCTGAGATTAGCCCCGAAAGTGTGCCGGAAGAGTGCTGGCTAAATGCCTCTGAATGGATATTTGATGGCGTGTCCATTATCAAGCGGGCTTATTCACCGGCAGAACTGGGGGCCCAGGCAGAAAGCATTAAAACGGAGTTACTGGAAACGGCCGCAAAAAAAATCGCCCCATTGCAGGATGCCGAAGAACTTGAGATAGCAACAGCAGAGGAAAGAGAAGCGCTCAAGGCATGGAAAAAATACCGGGTACTGCTGAATCGCGTTGATACCAGCAAAGCGCCGGATATTGAATGGCCGGAGCCTCCAGAAAATGTGGCGTGATTCAGTTATCAAAATTGCCGACGATATGGCGGGCTTGAGTTGCTCAATCATTCCGGCGCACCCGTGGGTTTATGGTCTGGGCCAATCGGCAGATTCAGGGGGGTATCTGAGTCCGGCTAATGCCCTGGGTTATCTGGCGGGGAAGCTGGCAACCAGCAGCGGGAGCGGTGACATTATCGTGATGATGATTGCCGAAAATACCCATGATGGATTTATGAAATCCCTGAACGGGCTTGCCACGGTGTTTCCTGCGCCCGCATTTACCCAGGTTAGCCGCATGGCGGCTGCGGCGGCCGAACTGAGCACGGTTAAAATGCAACTGCCGTCGAAATCCAGTTCGCTGCCGGTCGCCGCGCCGCTGTCCGTTGCGACAAACCGCCTTGCGGTGAACGCGCAGCGGGTTGCCGCCGCGCAGCTAGCTGCCGCTGTCAGCACGACAACCGAAGGGCTGAAAAAACAAATTGCCGAATTCGTCCAGGCGCGTGCTGGTCTGCTTTCTTCGGTTAGTCAGTCTCTTGAAGACCTGAAAGGGGCCAGCGCGAAAGCCTGGTCATTCAGTTACACCGGCAATCACAGAATGGCGGCAATTGAATTACTAAAAGACATACCGCAGGCAACCGCCGTGCATACAGCGGCAATGATGTTTATCGGTGATTCGCTTGCAGATTTGGGGAAGATGATAAATGAGCCAGACCGCACTACTCGCGCTTAATGGTGAAGGGATCGCGATGCAAAACATGCTGGTTTCCCCTTCAATGCAGTTTCAGGAAAAAGACCAGTCAGGCCAGACATCGAGCACGACCAATTCCGAACAGGGCATCAAAGCCAAAGAATTGCGCGTGTCGGGACTGGTGACATTTGACGACGAGGCAGTTTTACAGCGCCTTTTCCAGTTGGCATCCGCTACAGAGGCCAGCGGAGCCTTAAAGACTTATCGCGTCGCCAATGCCACGGCAACCGCAATCAACTTCCGCGAAGCCACCTTCACCGGTCAGATTGATGCCGTTCCCCAGGAGGACCGCCTGGCCTGGCAGGTCAGTTTCACGCTGCGGGAAAAAAACAGCGTGCCGGAAAAACGCCAGGCACGAAAAGGCAACGCAACCGCCAGCACGAAGCAAACCGGCGCAGGGGGTAAAGGTGGCGCGGCGGCAGACGAACCAGCCGACAAAATGAGCTGGTTTGAAGAAAAAGTCCTGAAACCCGTTAATGATGCGCTGGGGTAAAACATGAAGCCAATTAAACGCCTTTTCCTGTCCAGTGACCCGGTCCACATGGTGGACTGCAATATCGTGCTTGAGCAAAACGCCTGCGGGCGTGGATTCATCACGGCCAGCACTGAAATGGATTACACCGGCAAATTGGTTCGGGTCGATGTGGGTTATGACGGGCTGGTCCTGCGCTGGTTCACCGGCTATGTTGAACGGTCGCAGCCTGCTGATAATGGAGCCTGCCGGTTGTTCGTTCGTGAACTTGTCGGGGTGTTCGATAAACTGTGGCCGTGTTCGTTCCAGCACCCAACGTTACGCCAGATCACTGACTGGTTAACGGAGCAAAGCGGGTTAACAATCGCGCCGCCTGCCGGTGCGGCTTATGCGGATAAACCTATCCCGCACTTTACCCACAGCGGAACCGGCTATCAGCTATTAGCCAGCCTGGGGCGGGCTTTCTCAATCAAAGATTATGTCTGGTATCAGTTGCCGGACGGGGCCGTCTTTACCGGCGCAGCAGAGCATAGCCTTTTTGCCGGTAAGCCAGTGGAGATCCCGCACGAATTTAGCCAGGCATCCGCAGCCGGTAATTCAATGGTTGTGCCGATGATCCAGAGCCTGCGCCCCGGTGTTGAGGTCAACGGCCAGCGCTTAAGCCAGGTTCAGCTTAACAACGACGATATGACAATCACCTGGCTGCCACGCAATAAGGCAACCGGCAAGCCACTGCAAAAATCACCGATTCAGCGCCAGATAGAAAGCGCCTACCCGGAACTGGCTTCCGGGCTGCATTTGCCAAAACTCGCCAGGGTAGAAGCGCCAAGCGAAGACGTTTCAGGGGGTAACATCGCGGACCCATTCCGGCCCCGTTACGCTGTGGATCTGCAACTGCTGGATGAAGACGGCAACGCGGCAGCCAACACGCCGGTTTATTCCGCCGTGCCGCTGCCGGTTCCAATGGCCGGTAGTGAATCGGGAATGTTTCAGTTTCCGCCGCCTGGCACGCTGGTTGAGATTGGTTTCGTGGAGGGCCGACAGGATAAGCCGTTTATTCGTCAGATCATGCCGCAGGGGCATAACCTGCCAGCGGTTAAGCCTGGCGAACAGTTACAGCAACAGCGCGATGGTGTATCACAGCGCGTTACCGTCGCCGGTGACTGGGTGCGCCAGACCGACCAGACGATAAGCGAAACATCCATGACGCGGGAAGTGACCGCAGATGATGAAAAGCGAAAGCTGGTTGCCCGTGAAACAACAGTCCAGGCCACGGATAAAACAACCGTGCTGGGAACGGCCACACTTCTGGCCGGTGCGGTTATGCATGTAAGCGAGGGAGACTACAGCGTCGGCACGTCTGGCAACCTGACAGTGACCTGCAGCAAGGACAATTCTGTCAGTGTTGGCCAGAACGTAAAACGCGACGTCGGCGGAAAGTTGGAAGACAACATCCAGGGTAATGCCGACGTCACTATCGGCGGAGCGCTTAACGAGAAAATTGCAGGCATTAAAAAAAGCGTGGCCGCAGCGCAGCAGTTGATCGGGGCGTCCGTTAAGCTGGGCAGCGAGGAAACCAACGTCCTGACGTTGCTGACCGACACCCTGGACGTTGTCCGCGAACTGGCGCAGATATGTGCGACCCATACGCACCCCAACACGGGAACCAGCGGGCAGGCATCGCAGTTCACCGGAACCGCCGAAAAAACAAACGCTTTGAAAGCAAAATACAGCCCCCTTATTGCCTGACAAAACGCAGGCGAAAACCATCACGTCACCAGACGCCACAGAACGCCCCACAGCAAGCGCAAAAACATAAGGCCGACACCGTTCGGCCTTTTTTGCGTTCGTTTAACCAGGCCCCAGAGACGAAGCGACAGAACGCAGACGGAAGCGGATCCGAGACGGAAACGGCGCTACACCGCACCCGCCTGCGGTATTTGGATCATAAAAATTTTGCAAAAGAATTTTTGCGCAAAGCAACTCGCCAGCCCGCGCCGCTGCTGGGCTTCTGCGGTCTGCTGGCGTTTGCACACCGCGCAAGGATTTGCAGCGTTTTGCAAAATTTGCCGACCAGTCAGCACCTAACCGATTGGTTAACATGATGTTTTTAAAAGGATCGTTTTGCTTTCCGTCACGATCAAAAGTGCGGAAAGGTAGCCAGTGGATTTCCGGTCAGAAAGTTGCAAGGCCAGTAGTGCCAAGGGTTGGCGACCAGTTGGCTATAAATTTGGTTTTGCAAAACACTGCGTGCTTGCTGGCAAAAAAGATCTGCAATGGGAGTGCAAAAAACCCCGCAGAAACGCGGGGTTTTCATATACGTCCCGTGGACGTTTTTTTCGATGTGTGGACGATGTGTGGACATCATTAGAAACAAATCCTTTTGTTTCATGGGATTGCGTCTAATATTAAAACAGCATTGCTGGCTTTCAGTATATACATCATCGCATTACTGGCGACTGTCATTTGCCTGGCGCAACAGCGTCCGGCTCTCACTCTGGAAACGCTGCGCGTAATCGCCAAACCAGTGCTCAACCTTGCGGAAGCTGTCGATAAACGCCTGCTTGTCTCCGTGCTCCAGCAGCGTAATGGCTTCACCAAAGCGCTGATAGTAGCGCTTGATGAGCGCCAGGTTGTTCTCGGAGGACATAATAATGTCCGCGTAAAGCTGCGGATCCTGAGCAAACAGGCGCCCGACCATCGCCAGTTCCAGACGATAGATAGGTGAAGAGAGTGCCAGCAGCTGTTCAAGCTGCACGTTCTCTTCCGCCAGATGCAGGCCGTAGGCAAACGTCGCAAAGTGACGCAGCGCCTGAATGAACGCCATGTTCTGATCGTGCTCGACCGCGCTGATGCGGTGCAGTCGCGCACCCCATACCTGAATCTGTTCCAGGAACCACTGATAGGCTTCCGGCTGACGACCGTCGCAGTAAACCACCACCTGCTTTGCCAGGCTGCCGCTGTCCGGGCCAAACATCGGGTGTAGACCCAGCACCGGGCCCGTATGCGCAGCCAGCATGGCCTGCAGCGGACCATTTTTGACGGAGGCCAGATCCACCAGGATGCAGTCTATCGGTAAAGGAGGCAGCTTTTCGATGATCTGCTCCGTCACGTGGATCGGCACGCTGACGATAACCATCCCGGCATCTTTCATAAGTTCCGGAGCATGCGCCCAGCCCTCTTTTTCCAGAATGCGCACCTGATAGCCAGAAAGCGTCAGCATTTTTTCAAACAGACGCCCCATCTGTCCTGCCCCGCCGACAATCACCACCGGACGCAGGGACGGACAGAGGGTTTTGAAGCCCTTGTCGTTTTCACTGGAGTAGGATTCCCGCATCACGCGACGCAGAACATCCTCAATCAGATCTGGCGAAACGCCCAGCGCCTGCGCCTCTTTACGACGGGAGGCCAGCATTGAGGCTTCGCGCTCCGGAACGTAAATCGGCAGGCCGTATTTGCTTTTCACCTCACCGACTTCGGCAACCAGCGCCATGCGGCGCGCCAGCAGGTCCAGCAGCGCCTTATCTACTTCATCAATTTGATCGCGCAGTGCGGTCAATTCAGCAACCATAACTAACCTCTTAAGCCAGACGCGTCGCCAGCTGGCCGTTCAAATCTTGGTGGATCTCACGCAGCAGAGCATCGGTCGTCTCCCAGCTGATGCAGGCATCCGTCACGGAGACGCCGTGCTTCATTGCGCTGCGCGGTTGTTCAGATGACTGATTGCCTTCATGAATGTTGCTCTCAATCATCAGACCGATAATCGAACGGTTGCCATCTTTGATCTGTGCGATCACGGATTCCGCAACCGCAGGCTGGCGACGGTAATCTTTATTCGAATTACCATGACTGCAATCTACCATCAGTGCCGGGCGCAGTCCCGCCTGCTCCATCTCTTTTTCACACTGCGCCACGTCCGCCGGGCTGTAGTTAGGTGCTTTCCCGCCGCGCAGGATCACATGGCCGTCCGGGTTGCCCTGCGTTTGCAGGAGGCATACCTGGCCCGCCTGGTTAATACCGACGAAACGGTGCGGCATGGCGGCAGCGCGCATGGCGTTGATCGCCGTCGCCAGGCTGCCATCGGTACCGTTTTTAAAGCCAACCGGCATCGACAGGCCAGACGCCATCTCGCGGTGGGTTTGCGATTCCGTGGTACGCGCACCAATCGCGGACCAGCTGAACAGATCGCCCAGGTACTGCGGGCTGTTTGGATCCAGCGCTTCGGTTGCCAGCGGCAGCCCCATGCTAACCAGCTCCACCAGCAGGCGACGCGCAATCTTCAGGCCTGCTTCCACATCAAACGAGCCATCCATGTGCGGATCGTTAATCAACCCTTTCCAGCCGACGGTCGTACGCGGCTTCTCAAAATAGACGCGCATCACCAGATAGAGGCTATCGCTGACCTCCTCCGCTAATGCTTTAAATCGACGAGCGTACTCAATGGCGGTTTCAGGATCGTGAATAGAGCAAGGACCGCATACCACCAGCAGGCGCGGATCGCGGCCGGCGATAATGTCAGAAATGGTCTGGCGAGAGTGCTCGATCTGAGCCTCCTGCGCGACGCTCAGCGGAAATTCCGCTTTCAGCTGGTCCGGGGTGATTAAAACCTGTTCATCAGTGATATGTACGTTGTTCAGCGCGTCTTTTTGCATGATGGCGATCCTGTAAAGCTCGTTTGCGATAGTTGTTTTCCTCAATGAGGTGAAACCACGATACCATAAAAAGTAAACATTTCAATCCAAAATACGTACACATTAGTTTACACAAGCCGATTTATTGCAAAAATCAGCCAATAAAAACGTAAACTTTAAATTACAGACAGATTTTCTTTAGCCAGGCTATGCTGAAGAAAAAAGGAGAATGGCTATGCGTTCAATTGCTCTCGCGCTGTTGTCGCTGTTTTTAACGGGCTGTCAGATCAATCCTTACACCTTCCAGCCCGACTGGACCAGCCCATCCTGGTTTGATGCCGGTAAAGAAGACGCCATGAATGGCCTGCCGGTTAAAGATAACCAGGCCCTGGCCGATAGTTTTAACGACACACACGTTGATCGTAGTGAATATCTTCGCGGCTATGCCGATGGTCAGAAGAAAGTCTGCGAAGAAGGGTTTATTCACGCGTGGGGTTTAGCCGGCAAATCTTTCCCTGCCAGCTGCGATACTGCCGAAAACGCGACAAAACTGCGTGCGTCATGGCAGAAAGGGATGGATGAAAGTATGCAATCCAGCAGGCTGAATTAAGGCTATTTTTATCCACCGGAAAATAAGCAACAGTAAGATTTAGCTTAGGTCGGCCTCAGGCTATTTCTGACATAATGACGGCTCTGACAAACAATGGTATTCTGCCCGCAACTCTTAAGGACATCTATTTCCGGAGCGATGTGGCGGATTCTGGTGAGAAATTTATTCTTGATCTCTTTTTTCCGACTCACTCTGGTGTTAATGCTGTTCCTTATGGTGGGCCCTGCGGCGGCAGGCACACTTACGGAAACGGATAAATCGGTACGTTCGATTGTCTCAGGCATTGTGAGCTATACGCGATGGCCGTCACTTTCCGGGCAGCCTAAACTCTGCGTCTACGCCACTTCTCACTATACGCACGCCCTCAGCGGCGATGAAGGCCATAGCGAGTTACCTTATACTCCCGTTATTGTACGTAACGATCGGGAAGCCCTGGCCGCGACGTGCGATGCAATTTATTTCGGGTCTGAATCACCGGCAAAACAACTTGAATTAATAAGTCAATATCAGGGCAGAGCATTGCTATTAATCTCAGAGCAAAATCCGGAATGCGTAATTGGCAGTGCCTTTTGCCTGATAATCGATCGCGGCCAGGTTCGGTTCTCCGTCAATCTGGATGCATTGACGCGCAGTGGCGTTAGAGTCAATCCGGATGTATTAATGCTTGCACGGAATAAGCAGCATGGATAAAGATTTCACTTCAACGCCGCGTCCGACGTTTAAAAGAACGTTGAGGCGAAACAGCATGATAAGCGTCATCATCACGATGACGTTAATATGGCTGTTGCTCTGTTTTGCTTCCGTCGTAACCTTAAAACAATACGCGCAAAAGAATCTCGAATTAACCGGCGCCACAATGAGCCACAGCCTGGAAGCCTCACTGGTCTTCAACGATTCCCTGGCGGCCAACGAAACGCTCGCAGCCCTGGGTAAACAGGGCCAGTTTGCCCAGGCCGAGGTTATCAACGCGCATAAAAAGCGGTTTGCCTACTGGTCCTGGAACCCGGAAGATAACAACGACACGCTGGGCGCGCTGGTCAGCCGCTGGCTTTTCCCCGTACCGGTTGCGCAGCCCATCATGCATAACGGTGCAATGATCGGCGAAATCCGCCTTACCGCGCGCGACAGTCTCATCAGTCATTTCATCTGGATGTCGTTTGCAGTGCTGACCGGCTGCATTCTTTTTGCTACCGTCGTCGCGCTTGCCATTACCCAGTCTTTGCATCACGGCATGGTCACGGCCCTGCAAAACATTACCGACGTCGTGCATGACGTTCGTACTAACCGCAACTTCTCCCGCCGGGTGAAAGACGGGCGTATCGAAGAGTTTCACCAGTTTGGTGAAGACTTCAACAGCCTTCTGGATGAGATGGAAGAGTGGCAGCTGAAGCTCCAGGCGAAAAACGCCCAGCTGTTGCGTACCGCCATGCACGACCCGCTCACCGGTCTTGCCAACCGCGCAGCGTTTCGTAACAGCATTGCGGCCTTAATGAACGACCCTTCAGCCAAAACAAACTCGGCCCTGCTCTTCCTCGACGGTGATAATTTTAAGTTTATTAACGACACCTGGGGACACGCGGCGGGAGACTGCGTGCTGATTGAAGTCGCCAGCCGGATGATGGAGTTTGGCGACAAACGTCACCAGGCATACCGCCTTGGCGGTGACGAATTCGCCATGGTGCTGTACGGCGTGCACTCTGAGCTTGAGGTTCAACACATTTGTGCTGCGCTTTCGCAGCAGTTTATCCGTCCGTTTGATCTTCATAACGGACAAAAAGCATCAATGTCACTCAGCATTGGCTTTGCTCTGGCGTGGGAAAATGCTTCCGTGGAAGCATTACTGGAGAGGGCTGACCGCAATATGTACCAGGTGAAAAACCAGCGTACGAAAACAATAAGTTAGAAAGGATACACTATGTTAAAACGTTACTTCGCGCCGATACTATTGGCCTCACTGGTTCTCGCAGGCTGTCAGTCGCCGCCGGAAGGCAAATTCACTCCTGAGCAAATTGCGGCGATGAAGTCTTACGGTTTTAACGAACTGAACGGTGACTGGTCGCTTGGCATGTCGGACACTATCCTGTTTGATAAAAATGACGCCAGACTGCGCCCGGAAAGTGAAACGCAGATCCAGTCCATGGCCTCCCGCCTGGCGGAAACCGGCCTGAACCACGCGCGAATGGACGGTCACACGGATAATTACGGTGAAGAAAGCTACAACGAAGCGCTGTCGTTAAAACGCGCCAATGCCGTGGCCGATGCCTGGGCGAAGGGCGCAAATATCCCACGCAGCAATCTCACCACTCAGGGATTAGGTCAAAAATACCCGGTTGCGAGCAACAGTACCCCGCAAGGGCGCGCTGAAAATCGCCGCGTCGCAGTGGTTATCAGCACGCCATAGGGTTATTTAGCGGATGGTTCGGCGAGCGTCACCCTGGTTGCCGCTCGCCAGCGCAGCCAGTCCACCAGAATAAACAGCGCCAGGCTCACGCCCATGACCGGCAAGGCCAGCCCCAGCAGTACGCAGATTACCACCGTAACCCCTCTTCCCCACCCGGACAGCGCCAGCCAGCTCTGACAAAGCGTCTGCACCGGATCCACGGCCGATTGCGCCGGACGACGCATCCACCACATCCGGTAACCCCAGATGATGAGCACGCACAGGGCGAGGCCGAACGCCACGAGCAGCAGCTGATTCACCAGCCCGAACAATATTCCCATATGGAAATCCACGCCCCAGCGGGTCAGTTTTGCCATTAACGGGAAATCCTCGAAACGGGTTCTGTCCAGGATCTGCATCGTAGAAGGATCAACCGCAACGGCATCGACCTGGGTCGGCCAGCTGCGATCGATTTCCGTCACCGTCCAGGCGCGATCCGCCGTTTTCGCCGGGCGGATCTCTAGCCTGTTGGCATCAATCCCTGCGTTACGCGCCGCGTTTAACACTCCGTCAAACTGCGTCAAATCCATCGCCATTTCCGGCATCATCATTCCGCCGTGATGGCCACGGTGTTCGGCATGTTCATCCACGATCTCATGTTGGCCGGAAAGCGTCGTGTTCACCTGCGGGGTCAGCCAGTTCATCTCTGCCCGCAGCCTGTCAACGTTCCCGCCAGCCCACTGGGACCAGGTCAGCCCGGTTGCTGAGAACAGCAGCATTCCGCCCAGAAGACTCCAGCCCAGCGTCACGTGCAGGCGACGTCGATTCTGGAAGCGATTATTGATCCGCCGTTTGGGTCGGGTATAAAACCACAGGGCAACACCGCCCAGCGCGGCAACCCACATCCAGGAGGCCGCAAGCTCGCTGTAGAGTCGCCCGACGTCGCCCAGCATCAGAGAGGTATGCAGGTAATCAATGGTCTGACGCAGCGGTAAAATCCCGCTGGTGCCGTATACCGTCATATCTCCCAGCACCGCCAGGCTTACCGGATCCACGAAGATAGCCCGGTTTTCCGATGGCCCAAGCGCAGGGTCAGCAAACATCACGCGGGTGGTTTCACCTTCAGCCAGCCCCGGACGCACGGCGTGCAAACGTAAATCTGATCCAACGATTTTTTCCGCCACGGCAATTTGTTCCGCCAGCGGCTGCGGCTCGCCCACGGCATTCGTGTGGAGCGCGTGCCGGTAGAGCGCATTCTCCAGCTGCGGGGTCGCCACATACAGCGTCCCGGTCAGCGCGGCAAAGAAGATAAACGGGCCGACAAACAGCCCAACGTAGAAATGGAGGCGACGCAGCAGGTTTCCCCATGCCGCGCGCGGAGTGCAGGTAGTCATACTTTTCCTTTTTAAGGCAGTAAGTTATCGATTTATTTTTTAAAGGGAAAAAGCAGACTGCCGCGGCGGCGCGCGGGTATCAGGATAAAGCCAGGGGAAAAAGTGCCAGTGACTGACCGCCTGGCGCGGCGGCTTAACGCGAAGCCTCTGCAGCATCACGCTGAGCAGGACGATCAGCGCCAGCATCACGCCAGGGACATGCGCTAACAGCACGCAGTAGCCGCACGCTTCTGCATGGTCGAGAGGCATCGTGTGCGGCGTATTGCCGTGATGCTCATCCATCGACATCATGCTCATGTCATGATGCATGCCCGGCATCGCGCTCATGGGATCTTTCTGCAACGAGACGGAGATAAGCGGCGCTACCACGATCAGCAGGATCGCAAACAGCGCGGTCAATGCCGCTGCGCGTTTCCGGTTAGGCTGATGCAGTACGTTATCCACTTCTCCTCCACTCAAGAGGCAAGCATTGTAAATGATTTATGACAAAAGGGTTAACGTGAGAAATGCGCAGGGATAAAAAAAGGGCCAGCCTTTCGGCCAGCCCTTTCTAACAGGATGTCGCTTAAGCGAATCTTAGTTCAGACGCTCTTTAATACGAGCAGACTTACCAGTACGCTCACGCAGGTAGTACAGTTTAGCTTTACGTACAGCACCACGACGTTTAACAGCAATGCTGTCAACTACCGGAGAGTGAGTCTGGAAGACACGCTCAACGCCTTCGCCGTTGGAAATTTTACGAACAGTGAATGCAGAGTGCAGACCGCGGTTACGAATAGCGATAACCACGCCCTCGAATGCCTGCAGACGTTTTTTGGAACCTTCAACAACCCATACTTTCACTTCCACGGTGTCACCTGGACGGAAGGAAGGTACGTCCTGCTTCATCTGCTCTTGTTCAAGTTGCTTAATAATGTTGCTCATAATTTAATCTCTTATCCTGGGTAAACTGATATTCGGGAGCGTATTACGCATTCCCATCATGTTCATGCTGCTGGTGCGCGTGTTCAGTTTTGAACTCGGCCAGCAACTTTGCTTGCTCTTCAGTCAGAGCCAGGTTTTCCAGAAGTTCAGGTCTTCTAAGCCAGGTTCGGCCCAGCGACTGCTTCAAACGCCAGCGACGTATCTCGGCATGGTTTCCAGACAGTAACACCGCCGGTACTTCCATCCCTTCTAACACTTCAGGACGAGTATAGTGTGGACAGTCCAGCAACCCATCGGCAAAGGAATCTTCCGTTGCCGAAGCTTCATGGCCCAGAACCCCCGGAATGAACCGGGCGACGGAGTCAATCAGCGTCATTGCGGGTAACTCACCACCGCTGAGAACGTAATCGCCGATAGACCATTCTTCGTCAATCTCGGTTTGAATTACGCGCTCATCTATCCCTTCGTAGCGCCCACAGACCAGAATCAGCTTTTGATTCGTCGCCAGTTCGCTCACGCCCGCTTGATCAAGCTTGCGTCCCTGAGGTGACAGATAAATCACCTTTGCGCCTTCACCTGCCGCGGCTTTTGCTGTGTGAATGGCGTCCCGTAAGGGTTGCACCATCATTAGCATCCCCGGTCCGCCGCCGTAAGGACGATCGTCCACGGTACGGTGCCGGTCATGAGTAAAGTCACGAGGACTCCAGCTCTGGATGCTCAGCAGGCCATTCTTTACTGCCCGGCCAGTTACCCCGTAATCGGTAATCGCGCGGAACATTTCAGGAAACAGGCTAATTATGCCAATCCACATAGCGCCGTCTTTTACCGTTTATCCGGAGAATTTAAAAACCAGGATCCCAATCTACTTCAATGGTTTGAGTAGTAAGATCGACTTTCTTGATAACCTGTCCATCGAGGAACGGAACCAACCGCTCCTTGATGCCAAATGCATCTTTCAGGTTTGCCTTAATGACGAGAACGTCATTTGACCCGGTTTCCATCATATCGATGACTTTCCCCAGGCTGTAGCCTTCAGTAGTGACTACCTGGCAACCCATAAGGTCTTTCCAGTAGTAGTCGCCCTCTTCCAGCTGTGGCAACTGCGACGAATCCACGACAATTTCACAATTAGTCAGCGCATTCGCGGCATCACGATCGTCAACGCCTTTCAGCTTGATGATGATGTCCTGATTGTGGTGACGCCAGCTTTCCAGCTCGACCTCTTCCCACTTACCGCCTTTCTGGATAAACCAGGGCTGGTAATCAAAAATGCTATCAGCGTCTTCAGTGGAGGAAAACACTCTGAGCCAACCACGGATACCGTAGCAAGAACCCATTTTTCCCAATACGATCGGTTCAACAGGTGCTTTATTGCTCATCATGACCACCGTGACAGATTAAGCTGCTTTGTTTGCTGCTTTGATCAGCGTAGCAACGCGATCGGAAACAGTAGCGCCCTGGCCAACCCAGTGAGCGATACGATCCAGATCCAGACGAGTTTCTTCTTCTGCGCCAGCGGCCAGTGGGTTGAAGAAACCAACGCGCTCGATGAAGCGACCGTTGCGTGCATTACGGCTGTCAGTAACAACAACCTGGTAGAACGGACGCTTTTTAGCGCCGTGACGAGCTAAACGAATAGTAACCATAACATCCTCTTGTGTGAATAAAACAACCGGGCCCCATCGAGGAACGGAGCCCGGGTGTCATATTAAAAGCCCGAAAATTTTACTGATTTTTGGGGAAAATGCAATCAGCAGTTGATAAGTCTGCTGTAAAAGGCCGTCGGCGGTGCAGCCAGTTTGGCGTCGGCGAGCGCGCAGAAAGCGGAGCGTACACGTAGTACGTGAGCATTTCGAGCACTCCCCGGCGTCAAAATGGCAAACAAGCCAGGCCGATTAACGTCCTGGGAATCCTGGAGGCATCATTCCTTTCATACCGCGCATCATCTTCGCCATACCGCCTTTCTTCATTTTCTTCATCATGCGCTGCATGTCGTCGAACTGTTTCAGAAGACGGTTAACGTCCTGCACCTGCATGCCGCAACCGGCTGCGATACGGCGTTTACGGGAACCTTTGATGATGTCCGGGTTAGCGCGTTCTTTGAGGGTCATCGAGTTGATGATCGCCTCCATACGCACCAGCACCTTGTCATCCATCTGCGCTTTCACGTTGTCAGGGATCTGGCCCATGCCCGGCAGTTTGCCCATCAGGCTGGCCATGCCGCCCATGTTTTTCATCTGACGCAGCTGCTCAAGGAAGTCGGTGAGATCGAAACCGTCGCCTTTTTTCAGCTTGCTGGCCAGCTTCTCGGCCTGCGCGCGGTCAACCTTGCTCTCGATATCTTCGATCAGCGACAGCACGTCGCCCATGCCGAGGATACGGGAGGCAATACGATCCGGGTGGAACGGCTCCAGCGCTTCCGTCTTCTCACCCACGCCGAGGAATTTAATCGGCTTACCGGTGATGTGACGAATGGAGAGCGCCGCACCGCCGCGGGCGTCACCGTCCACCTTGGTCAGCACCACGCCGGTTAACGGCAGCGCTTCGTTAAATGCTTTCGCGGTATTCGCCGCATCCTGACCGGTCATGGCGTCGACAACAAACAGGGTCTCTACCGGATTGATAGAGGCATGCACCTGCTTGATCTCGTCCATCATCGCTTCGTCAACGTGCAGACGACCGGCGGTATCCACCAGCAGCACGTCGTAGAATTTCAGCTTCGCTTCTTTCAGAGCCGCGTTAACGATGTCGACAGGCTTCTGCGCCACGTCGGACGGGAAGAAATCTACGCCGACCTGCTCGGCCAGGGTTTCCAGCTGTTTGATCGCCGCCGGGCGATAGACGTCCGCAGACACCACCAGCACTTTCTTCTTGTGCTTTTCGCGCAGGAATTTACCCAGCTTACCGACGCTGGTCGTTTTACCCGCACCCTGCAGGCCCGCCATCAGCACCACGGCCGGAGGCTGAGCCGCCAGGTTAAGCACCTGGTTCTCTTCGCCCATCGCCGAAACCAGTTCGTTACGAACGATTTTGACGAACTCCTGACCCGGGGTCAGACTCTTGTTAACTTCATGACCAACCGCCTTCTCTTTTACGCGGTTGATAAAATCACGAACAACCGGCAACGCGACGTCTGCTTCCAGCAGCGCCATGCGCACTTCGCGCAGCGTTTCCTTGATGTTCTCTTCAGTAAGGCGTCCGCGGCCGCTGATGTTGCGCAGCGTGCGCGACAAACGATCGGTTAAATTATCAAACATTGTCTCTCGCCTGAGTAGAAACGTTGGGCCGCCATGGGCGACACATACACAGAATTTTGCCGGAGTATAACATGAAGGCGCCTTTGTTGTTATGCAACGGTTGGAGCAGGCGTCACGTAACGTTATACTGCTTCTCTTTCTTATTAAGACAACTGTCGATGCCTATATGCCTGTTTTCGCACTGATCGCCCTTGTTGCCTACTCTGTCAGCCTCGCGCTGATCGTTCCCGGACTGCTGCAAAAAAACAGCGGCTGGCGGCGCATGGCTATTCTTTCCGCGGTGATCGCACTGATTAGCCACGCGTTTGCGCTGGAATCACGCATCATTCCCGGCGACGGCAGCGTGCAAAACCTGAGCGTCCTCAACGTCGGCTCGCTGGTCAGCCTGATGATCTGTACGGTAATGACCATCGTCGCGTCTAAAAATCGCGGCTGGCTGCTGCTGCCGATTATCTATACCTTCGCGCTGATCAATCTGGCTCTCGCCACCTTTATGCCTAATGAATTCATTACGCATCTTGAGGCCACCCCGGGGATGCTGGTGCATATCGGCCTGTCGCTCTTTGCCTACGCGACGCTTATCATCGCCGCGCTTTACGCCATGCAGCTCGCCTGGATTGACTACCAGCTGAAAAACAAAAAGCTGGCGTTTAACCATGAAATGCCGCCGCTGATGGTCATTGAGCGTAAGATGTTCCACATCACCCAGGTGGGTGTGGTGCTGCTGACGCTGACGCTCTGCACGGGCCTGTTTTACATGAAGAACCTGTTCAGCGTGGAGAACATCGATAAAGCGGTGCTCTCCATCATCGCGTGGTTTGTCTATATTGTCCTGTTATGGGGCCATTATCATGAAGGCTGGCGCGGCCGTCGCGTGGTCTGGTTCAACGTCGCGGGTGCGGGCATTCTCACCCTTGCCTATTTTGGCAGCCGCTTCATACAGCAATTTGCTGGCTAAGAAACAAAGGAGTTCCCCCTGGAACACATCTCCACCACCACGCTGATCGTTACGCTGATCGTCATGGTGGTCATCTCCGCCTATTTCTCCGGCTCGGAAACCGGCATGATGACCTTAAACCGCTACCGGTTACGTCATCGCGCTAAGCAGGGTAACCGTGCCGCACGTCGCGTTGAAAAATTGCTCCGCAAGCCGGATCGCCTGATAAGCCTGGTGCTCATCGGCAACAACCTCGTCAACATTCTTGCTTCTGCCCTCGGTACCATCGTCGGGATGCGTCTGTACGGCAACGCCGGGGTGGCGATTGCCACCGGCGTGCTGACGTTCGTGGTGCTGGTGTTTGCCGAAGTGCTGCCGAAAACCATCGCCGCGCTTTACCCTGAGAAAGTCGCCTACCCGAGCAGCTTCCTGCTGGCACCGCTGCTGATCCTGATGATGCCGCTGGTCTGGCTGCTGAACATGGTGACGCGCGTACTGATGCGCATGGTGGGAATCAAGGCCGATGTCACCATCAGCAGTGCGCTCAGCAAAGAAGAACTTCGCACCATCGTGCATGAATCCCGCTCGCAGATCTCCCGACGCAATCAGGACATGCTCCTGTCGGTTCTGGATCTGGAAAAAGTGAGCGTGAACGACATCATGGTGCCGCGTAACGAAATCGTCGGTATCGACATCAATGACGACTGGAAAGCCATCGTTCGCCAGCTGACGCACTCCCCGCACGGGCGCATTGTGCTCTATCGCGACTCGCTGGATGACGCCATCAGCATGCTGCGCGTGCGCGAAGCCTACCGTCTGATGACCGAGAAAAAAGAGTTTACCAAAGAGGTGATGCTGCGCGCCGCCGACGAGATTTACTACGTGCCGGAAGGGACCCCGCTCAGCACGCAGTTGGTGAAATTCCAGCGCAACAAGAAGAAAGTCGGCCTGGTGGTCAATGAGTACGGCGATATTCAGGGGCTGGTGACGGTCGAAGATATTCTGGAAGAGATTGTCGGGGACTTTACCACGTCAATGTCGCCTTCCCTCGCGGAAGAGGTCACCCCGCAAAACGACGGCTCGGTGCTGATTGACGGTAGCGCGAACATTCGTGAACTCAACAAAGCCTTTAACTGGCATTTGCCGGAAGATGAGGCTCGAACCATTAACGGGATGATTCTGGAAGCGCTGGAAGAGATCCCCGCGGCGGGCACGCGGGTGCGCATCGAGCAGTACGATATTGATATCCTGGACGTACAGGACAACATGATTAAGCAGGTGAAAGTCCTGCCCGTGAAACCCCTGCGCGAAAGTATCGCTGAGTAAGGCTGTAGGCCGGGTGAGGCGAACGCCTCCACCCGGCACTACGAATGGCAAATTACGCTTTCGCTTTCGCCACGGTCACCATTGCAGCGCGAATGGTACGGCCGTTCAGGGTGTAACCTTTCTGCATTACGCCCAGCACCTTACCGGCTTCCACCTCTTCGGACTCCACCATCGCAATCGCCTGGTGAACGTTTGGATCCAGCGGAACGTTGGTATCGGCAATCACTTCCACGCCAAACTTACGCACTACGTCGAGCATGGATTTCAGCGTCAGTTCGATACCTTCGATCATCGCCGCGTTGTCCGGATTTGCTTTGTCAGCCACTTCCAGCGCGCGATCGAGGCTATCAATTACCGGCAGCAGTTCGTTGACGAATTTCTCCAGCGCAAATTTATGCGCCTTCTCAACGTCCTGCTCGGTACGACGACGCAGGTTTTCCATTTCCGCCTTGATGCGCAGAACACCATCGCGTTCGCGATTCTGTGCTTCTACCAGCTGGGCTTCCAGATTCGCAATTTTTTCATCGCGCGGGTCCACCTGCTCAGCAGATGCGTCTGGCTCTACAGCCTCAACTTCATCGTGCTGTTCCGTGATAATTTCTTCAGGGGCTTGCCCCTCAGGCGTTTTCTGTTCTTTACTACTCATGAATTTCTCCGCGTTTTTCTGCATTCATCTCGCTAACTTCGCTTATTATGGGGATCAGTTTCCGGGATTCAAGGGAACAAGACAGATTGTCATCATTCATCAGGCACAAGGACCTCCAGAAAATGAATAATCATTTCAGGTGTATTGGGATCGTCGGGCATCCGCGTCACCCTACCGCACTAACGACACATGAAATGTTGTATCGCTGGTTGTGTAGCAAAGGCTATGAAGTGATGGTCGAGCAGCAGATTGCCCAGGAGCTGCAGCTAAAGAGCGTCAAAACCGGCACGCTGGCGGAAATTGGCCAACAGGCCGATCTCGCCGTGGTGGTGGGCGGCGACGGCAACATGCTCGGTGCGGCCCGCACGCTGGCGCGCTATGACATAAAGGTCATCGGCATCAACCGTGGCAATCTCGGCTTTTTAACCGACCTTGACCCGGACAATGCGCAACAGCAGCTGGCCGACGTCCTGGAAGGCCACTATATCAGTGAAAAACGCTTTTTACTGGAAGCGCAGGTGTGCCAGCAGGATTGCCAAAAGCGCATCAGCACCGCGATTAACGAGGTGGTCCTTCACCCCGGTAAAGTGGCGCACATGATCGAGTTCGAAGTCTACATCGACGAAATCTTTGCCTTCTCCCAGCGTTCTGACGGGCTGATTATCTCCACCCCGACCGGCTCAACCGCCTACTCGCTTTCTGCCGGCGGCCCGATCCTGACGCCCTCACTGGACGCCATTACCCTGGTGCCAATGTTCCCGCACACGCTCTCCGCCCGCCCGCTGGTCATCAACGGCGACAGCACGATACGTCTGCGCTTCTCGCACCGCCGTAACGACCTGGAGATCAGCTGCGACAGCCAGATAGCGCTGCCGATCCAGGAAGGTGAAGATGTTCTGATTCGTCGGTGTGATTACCACCTGAATTTGATTCATCCGAAAGATTACAGCTATTTCAACACATTAAGCTCGAAGCTTGGCTGGTCAAAAAAATTGTTCTGATTTTGCATCCAGTACTTTACTGTATATAAAACCAGTTTATACTGTATGAAAAAACAGTCATGGTTTTTCATACAGGAAAACAATTATGCTGGCACAACTGACCATCAGCAACTTTGCCATTGTTCGCGAGCTTGAGAT
Organism: Enterobacter sp. KB-221C9; assembly: GCF_041320715.1. Taxonomy (NCBI): domain Bacteria; kingdom Pseudomonadati; phylum Pseudomonadota; class Gammaproteobacteria; order Enterobacterales; family Enterobacteriaceae; genus Enterobacter; species Enterobacter sp. KB-221C9. The sequence continues at coordinate 368,600 of NZ_JBGIWG010000004.1, read as the reverse complement.
CGATTTCCACAGCGGCATGACGGCGATCACCGGGGAAACCGGTGCAGGTAAATCCATTGCCATTGATGCCCTCGGCTTGTGCCTTGGCGGCCGCGCAGAGGGCGATATGGTGCGCATGGGCGCAAACCGTGCCGACCTGTGCGCCCGCTTCTCCCTGAAAGACACCCCTGCCGCCCAGCGCTGGCTGGAACAGAACCAGCTTGAAGATGGACGTGAGTGTTTACTTCGCCGCGTGATCAGCAGCGACGGTCGTTCACGTGGCTTTATCAACGGCACGGCGGTTCCGCTTTCCCAGCTTCGCGAACTCGGCCAGCTGCTTATCCAAATCCACGGCCAGCACGCGCACCAGCAACTCGTCAAACCAGAACAGCAAAAAGCGCTGCTGGATGGCTATGCGGGTGAGTATGCGCTTACTCAGCTTATGGCGGAGCATTATCGCCAGTGGCATCAGAGCTGCCGCGAGCTCGCTCAGCACCAGCAGCAAAGCCAGGAGCGCGCCGCACGTGCGGAGCTGCTGGCGTACCAGCTCAAAGAGCTGAACGAATTCAACCCGCAGCCGGGTGAGTTTGAGCAAATCGACGAAGAGTACAAGCGTCTGGCGAACAGCGGCCACCTGCTCTCAACCAGCCAGAATGCGCTCAACCTGCTGGCGGATAGCGAAGACGTGAACCTGCAAGGCCAGCTGTATAACGTCCGCCAGCTGATTACCGAACTGGTCGGCATGGACAGCAAGCTTTCTGGCGTCCTGGATATGCTGGAAGAAGCGGCGATTCAGATCTCCGAAGCCAGCGACGAACTGCGACACTACTGTGAACGTCTGGATCTCGACCCGAACCGTCTGTTTGAGCTGGAGCAGCGTATCTCCCGTCAGATCTCACTGGCGCGCAAGCACCACGTCACGCCGGAAGAGCTGCCGGGCTACTATCAGTCTCTGCTGGAAGAACAGCAGCAGCTTGACGATCAGGCTGACTCACAGGAAACCCTCTCTCTAGCGGTGAACCTGCACCATGAACAGGCGCTGGCGACAGCACAAAAGCTGCATGAAATCCGTCAGCATTACGCCAAGGAGCTAAGCCAGCACATCACCGACAGCATGCACACGCTGGCGATGCCGCACGGCGTCTTCACCATTGATGTCCGCTTTGAAGAGAACCACCTGACGGCGGAAGGTGCGGACCGCATCGAGTTCCGCGTCACCACCAACCCGGGGCAGCCGCTGCAGGCTATCTCCAAAGTGGCCTCCGGCGGTGAACTGTCGCGTATTGCGCTGGCGATTCAGGTGATTACCGCGCGTAAAATGGAAACCCCGGCGCTGATTTTCGATGAAGTGGATGTCGGTATCAGCGGCCCAACGGCGGCGGTGGTGGGTAAACTGCTGCGCCAGCTAGGCGAATCAACGCAGGTGATGTGTGTCACCCACCTGCCGCAGGTCGCGGGCTGTGGTCATCATCACTTTATCGTCAGCAAAGAAACCGACGGTGAAATGACCGAAACGCACATGAAGCCGCTGGATAAACGCGCGCGTCTGCAGGAGCTGGCACGCCTGCTCGGCGGCAGCGAAGTCACGCGTAACACGCTCGCGAACGCGAAAGAACTGCTGGCGGCATAAACTTTTTCGGGATCTCAGGGTCATACAGAACAACAAAAACGCCGCCAGACCGGTTTCAAAGTGGGGCAAGGTCTATTATCATCGGCATATTACATATGAGCCGCGTTCTGCTCGGGCCCGAAAAGGAATCAAATCACTATGCGTTGTAAAATGCTGACCGCTGCCGCAGCGGTTCTTCTGATGTTGACCGCAGGCTGTTCCACTCTGGAGAAAGTGGTTTACCGTCCTGACATCAACCAGGGGAACTACCTTACCCCTAACGATGTGTCCAAAATCCGTCTGGGGATGACACAACAGCAGGTCGCTTATACACTGGGAACCCCGATGATGTCCGATCCGTTCGGCACTAACACCTGGTTCTATGTATTCCGTCAGAAGCCGGGCCACGAAGATGCGACCCAGCAGACCCTGACGTTGACCTTTAGCAGCGCCGGTGTGTTAACCAACATCGACAACAAGCCTGCCCTGACCAAATAATCAGAAGTCAGAAATGCAAAAAGGTGCTCAATGAGCACCTTTTTTGTATCTGAATTCTTACGCAGAATCGTAGCCCCGGTAAGCGAAGCGCCACCGGGGGAGAAAGCGCTACTTACCCGCTTTCTCCGCACGCTGACGACGCAGCTCTTTCGGATCGGCAATCAGCGGACGATAAATCTCCACCCGATCGCCCTCTTTCAGCACATCACCCAGCTTCACCGGACGGCTGTAAATTCCAACCTTATTCTTCGCCAGGTCGATATCGTTGCGAAGCTCAAGGATGCCGGACGCGCGGATAGCCGCCTCGACGGTCGCGCCCTCTTCCAGCGTCACGCGCTGCAGGTACTGCTTCTCCGGCAGCGCGTACACCACTTCTACAGCTATCTTATGCGACACTGTAAACCTCTTTGGCGCGGGTAGTGAACGCCTGAACCATATTGGACGCCAGCTCTTTAAAGATGCGGCCAAACGCCAGCTCAATCAGCTTATTGGTAAATTCAAAGTCCAGCTGGAACTCGATGCGACAGGCGTCAGCGCTCAGCGGCGTAAACTTCCAGCCCCCCATCAGGGTTTTAAACGGACCATCCACCAGATGCATCAAAATACTCTGATTGCTGGTCAGCGTATTGCGGGTGGTGAACGTCTTGCTGATCCCCGCTTTGGAGACATCCACCGCCGCGGTCATCTGCGTCGGGCCGGACTCCAGAACGCGGCTCCCGGTGCACCCCGGAATAAATTCTGGATAAGACTGAACATCGTTCACTAACTGATACATTTGTTCCGCGCTGTAAGGCACAAGCGCAGTACGGCTAATCTGAGGCATAGCATTTCCCATGGTCACACAACGGACAAATAATAACATTTATCACCTGTTAAAAAAACGCTAAGCCTCATCTCGTGCTAAGATAGCGCGTTAGACCTCACAGGACGCAATGAGGTGACTTTTTGAAATCAGATTACCGACGGCTTTACGACACTTATGACGAAGAAAAAAGCACATAAACCAGGCTCGGCGACCATTGCGCTCAACAAGCGTGCTCGCCACGAGTATTTCATTGAAGAAGAATTCGAAGCTGGCCTTGCGTTGCAGGGCTGGGAAGTAAAATCGCTGCGCGCCGGGAAAGCCAACATCGGCGATAGCTACGTGATCCTGAAAGATGGCGAAGCCTTCCTGTTTGGCGCGAACTTTACGCCACTGACCGTCGCCTCTTCACACTACGTGTGTGACCCAACGCGCACCCGCAAGCTGCTGCTGAACAAGCGTGAGCTGGAATCCCTCTACGGACGCATCAACCGTGAAGGTTTCACCGTGGTCGCCCTGTCGCTGTACTGGAAAAACGCCTGGTGCAAAGTGAAAGTTGGCGTCGCGAAGGGTAAAAAACAGCACGACAAACGTACTGACTTGAAAGAGCGCGAGTGGCAGTTGGACAAAGCGCGCATCATGAAAAACGCAGGACGTTGATTCTGCACACTTATTGTACTATTCAATAAGTTAGCGTTCCGGGCTGGTATCCAGGAAGTGAAATCTGGTATACTTAGTTCAACACTATTGGGGCTGATTCTGGATTCGACGGGATTTGCGAAACCCAAGGTGCATGCCGAGGGGCGGTTTGCCTCGTTAAAAGCCGCAAAAAAATAGTCGCAAACGACGAAAACTACGCTTTAGCAGCTTAATAACCTGCTCTGAGCCCTCTCTCCCTAGCTTCCGCTCTTAAGACGGGGATCAAAGAGAGGTCAAACCCAAAAGAGATCGCGTGGAAGCCCTGCCTGGGGTTGAAGCGTTAAAACTAATCAGGCTAGTTCGTTAGTGGCGTGTCTGTCCGCAGCTGGCGTGCGAATGTAAAGACAAACTAAGCATGTAGTACCGAGGATGTAGAAATTTCGGACGCGGGTTCAACTCCCGCCAGCTCCACCAAAATTCTCCATCGGTGATTACCAGAGTCATCCGATGAAGTCCTAAGAGCCCGCACGGCGCAAGCCCTGCGGGCTTTTTTGTGCCTTGAATTTGTCCCGCGAAGTCCGTAAAATTTTCCGGCTACACTGCAGCATTACGCCATTAAACGTTGTTTCTCTCATGCTCAATGAGCCATTCTTTGCGTGAAATCCCCCCTCCGTAACCTGTCATCGCCCCCTCTTTTCCAATTATCCTGTGACAGGGGATCACAATCGCAATCCGGTTTGCACCATTAGCTGCAGCGACGGCGCGCACAGCATTTGGCTTATTAAGCCGTAGCGAAATGGCCTGGTAGTGTGAAGTCTGTCCATAGGGAACGGCACGCAGCTCGTGCCAGACAGATTGTTGAAAATCACTGCCCGGAGCATCTACAGAGAGATCGAACTTTCGACGGGTTCCGGCAAAATACTCGCTGATCTCTTTTACTGTCTGCCGGGTATGGCTGTTTTCTCCGGTAACAATTCTGGCGTTAAATAAACGCTGGATATCGCGAAATTCTGTTTCTAACATCCGGCGATCGGTAAACTCCAGCAGACAGACTCCCCGCTCTGTCGCGCAGACAAACATAGGCCCAAGCGTGGTGGTAAACCGGTGAATGACTATCACCTGGGTTGCCTGAGTCGGCGCTGCGCCAGTAAGCCGCTTGTAGGTGTAACCAAACCCGCTCAGGGATTCATAGCCATTGTCCAGCGCAACGTCAGTCGCCGCTCGTCCGCTTTTCAGCTCCTGCAGGGCAACGTTCACCCGCTGCATTCGCTGGAAAGCCTGGAAAGTGATGCCGTGATGTTGCAGAAACCAGCGTCTTACCCGCTCCGGGCTGATTCCATGCTGACGAAGCTCCGCGTCTGTTACGCGGGATTTTATATCGCGCCTGACAAGCGCAAGCGCCTGCTCAACGAATAATGGCGCGCTGTGCGCATTTTCCGCAGGTCTGCAGACCTTACAGGGACGAAAGCCGTCCGCCAGGGCAGATTTGGCATCTTTATAAAATTCGACATTTTCACGTTTAGGCTTTCGCGCCCGGCATACCGAAATGCAGAATACGTCAGTGGTTTTGACGCCAACAAAAAACACGCCAGTATATTCTGAAGCACGTTCAAGTAATGCCTGATACCAGATATCGCACAAATTCTTATCGGTTATTTTCATCACCAAAAAGTCCTTCAAACGTCTGACGAGATCGGATCGCATGCATGACATCAGTCAGCGTTGACTGCATGGCTGAATGAACAAAATTGCCCATTGAAATGCGGCTTGCCCCGGCCAATTTCAGCCTGCCGAATGATGGAAGATTAGGCATACACATGACATTCAGAGGCAGACCCGTTGCCTCTGCAATGAGGCTGATGCCTCTCTCTGACGTCAGGCAGGGAACAAAAAGGCCGTCAGCACCTGCAGCTTTATATCTTTGACCCCGTAATATCGTCTCCTGCAACGCATCTTCATGCCCGAGAAGGTACGTGTCAGTCCGGATGTTCAGAAACAGGCTGTAATTTTCGCTTCTCAGCGCATCGCATACTGTTCTTAGGTTACGGGAAAAATCAGAGACATCGTCGAGATGACGCCCCCCGTTTATGACTCTGCTGTCTTCGAGGTTAACGCCCGCGACGCCTGTCTGAGCAAGGCGCCTCAGATTGGCTATTATCTCTTCGGCTGAATCACCATATCCTGCTTCCATGTCAACGCTCAATGGCAGGTTGCTGACAGCCCTGATCCGGGTGACCATATAAAATAACTCATCAAACGGCACTCCCTGCCCGTCTTCATATCCTAGTGTGGACGCTATAGCTGCACTGGATGTTCCCAGTACCTGATAGCCTGCTTTTTGCGCTGCGACAGCACTGGCGGCATCCCAGACGTTGGCGATAAGAAGAGGCTCATGCTGATAATGGAGTTCTGCAAAGTTCATATTCATATCCTCTCGATAGATTGAAAATGAATCTAAGCATTGAGTAAGAACCTCACAACCGAAATTCAGACAACCATTTTTTTAGCAAAGGTCGTCTGAACGCGGAGGCGGAGCAGACCAAAACCTTTCAGGGTCAGGTTCCAGCTTTCAGCATGGCAAGGACCGCCCAATGTGCCGCATCGTCTGCGATATTTTCCGGCAGCGCATCCGCCCGCAGAGTGATATAAGCGTCAGCAGCCTTTCTGATGGCCATGCTGACGGAGTCACGATCGTGCGTTGCCAGCGTGGAAATAAGCAGACCATCAGGATCAATGCTGAGGAATTCAATGCGGCGAACCCCACGTTGCGGAAGATTTGCACGACGGAAAAGCATAGGTCCCAGCACTTGCTCCCGGAAGAATGACAGCATACCAATCGCTTCAAAGAGTTCGCCCCTTCCCAGCTTCACCACCGCATAATGAAGCCAGATCCAGGCTCTGGACTCAAACCACTCCGGCGTCATATTAGGCCAGTGAGCGCTAAATTTTGCCAGTTGACGGTCCAGAGCCCGGCTATCACGGGTAAACAGCACTGCTGGCTCTTCAACGCGTTGAGTGAGCATTTCCAGGGTGACAAATTTCAGATCGACGTGAAGGAGTTCGGGGCCATACAGGCAGATAAGCAGACGAGGCTCTCCGACATGTTCTCCGGTGAAAGCATGGAGCAGATGGCCCAGTGTTCCGGCGAGGACAATACGCTGTGCCAAGACTTCGTCATAGTAGAGAGGGTCTACCACAACGACAAAATCGAGGTCGGAGTATTTATCGAACCCGCCATGAACAAGCGAGCCGCCAGCGAGAAGGGAGTGAATCCGCGAGTCAGACTGAAACTTAAGCTTGAGTTGCTCTGCAAAATTTCTGTGTAAATCGGGTAACGTACTTAGCATACTTTTTCCTGTTCACAAAAAAGACAAAGCATTACAGAATATCGCGCTGTGTATAGGCAGGCCAGATATTTTTGCAGGAACAATAGTGTCCTAAGAGGGTTCTCCCGATGCGTTATATTGCCCTGTAAATTCGGAGAAATTTCTGGCCATCGTCGATTATTCCGATATATGACTGACATAGTCTTACCAGTAAAGGCAACAAAGCAGTCTTTATGAGATTATGACACACCCTCTGCGTTGCCCTTGTACTGCAAGAACAATATGCAAACGAGTAAACATTGTTATATGCTTTTGGCCTGTGCTGTCATAACTGGTTCATGAGGGTAAAATGGATATTTCACTTCTTACAGGACAACGGACTAACGCATGGTCAGCGACCATGATTAATCTGGAAGCTCGTAAACTCATCAATACTGCAAATATAGTAGCGGCTAACCATCTCAAGGACGGACTCACCAGAATTCAGTTTATGGAAGACATTAAGTCTTTTGTCACTGAGCAATTTTCTCTTGCGCGCAAAGCGAAATCCGACGAAGAAGGGATTTCCTATATAAAAAATCTTCGGGCAGAGAACGAAAATCTTCTGGAACAAGATCGTCTGCTCAGAACGAAAGCCGCCCAGCTTTATGCCAGGGTAGAGTTCATCAAGGAAAACAACAAAGTTGTTGGCTATGTTATCTCAGCTGTACAGGTTGTTTTTGCTGGGTTACAAGCCGCAGGTGGATTGATCCTTGCAAGCTCAATGACACCTGTCGGTGTATTGTTAGGTGCCACACTGGTTATTGATGCGGCTAATACCGTATCCAGAGAAGTTAATAATCAATTACTGAACAAACCTGGTTCGCAAGGATTTGTTGCTGACACAGCGATGTCGGTTGCTGAATTTATGGGATTTCGCGGTGAGACTGGCCTGGCTGCATATAAAACGGTAAGCCTTGCCGCAAATGCATACAGCGTATTCGGTTTACTTCGAAAACCTGGTTCCTGGCGTCTATTTTATTTCATGCGGTCAGATTTTTACAGAAAAATGGACTCAATGAGTCGGCCAAAATTGACTATGAAAATTATTGGATACGGCATAAACGCAAAAATTGTTTTTGACTTACTGTCTATTGATAATAATCCCTCGTAAAACGCCAGGCTTTATACGTTAATTTCAGGGGAGTCATCCAACAGAAGATGCCAAAGATAAATAGTACAGCAACACCTGATGAGATGATATTTTCGCGCGAAGCGAAGCACACCGCCAGGATGAACAGAACAGTGAGTACGATTGAAAGAATGAAAGTACCTTTAAAACGGTTTGAAAGTGCAGGAAGCAAAATATCCAAAGTAGTACTTTGTGTATCAACATAGCGTTTAAGCTTTTGTAGCTCTTCTTTGGTGAAACCCGATCTAAGCAACGTTTCTTCCGTTATCGCCATACTATTCTTCCTCCCTCTAATCAAAGCCAGTATACCGTGATCTTTGCAAAAAAAAACCGGCCAATTGACCAGTAGTTTATATTGTTACCCCCCATCCCTTTGACAAACATCAACACCCTCTCCCCCCTCCTGTGCAAAATTACCCACACCACCCAGCGCTACGGATTAGCCGCCTCAACCCGGAAGGAACCGCAACCATGTACAAACCCATAACCATCATAATCTTCATTCTCCTCACCCTCGCCGCCCTTGCTGAAATAGGCTTTTTATCCTTTGGATAATTCTCAGGCGAAATACTCCGCATCAGGGCACATTGATCTCATTACAGTTTTTTCCTAAAGCCATCCCGCTTCGCCTGTGCCATGCTGAATCACGCTCATAACCGATAACGTTAAATGAGGATATTATGAAAAAAACAATTATCGCATTATCTGCCGTTCTGCTGGCTTCCCCAGTATTTGCTGCGACCACACATGCAACTGACGATACCGTCGCTGCGGCGAACGCAAACGCCAACGAGGCGAAGCAAAAACTGCACGAAGAGCAGAACAAAGGTGAAGAGCTGAAGCTGAAACAGAAGCATGCTGCTGAAGGCAAAAGCGAGAGCCTGGGCAGCAAGGTCAGCGAAGATTCCCAGAAAGCCTGGCATAAAACCAAACAAGGCACTGAGAAAGGGTGGGATGCCACCAAAGAAGGCGCTGAGAAAGGCTGGAACAAAACCAAAGAAGGTGCCAGCGAGCTGGAAAAGAAAGTCACTGAGTAATCCCTTCGAAAGGCCGCGCACGCGGCCTTTTTTATTCCCCACTTCTCTGCGTTCTCAAGGCTACACTTGTCACCAGGTCCGGTTATCGCGCTCCGGTTGAAATAATGTCAACAAAGCCGAATAGATCCCGGAGGTAATGCGTTTACTCCCTGCCCCCCTAAAAGAGATCCTGAGATGCTGCGACGCCTGGTGATAGTGCTTGTTTTGGTTTGTCCGTGGGCGATGGCAGCCCCGAAGAGCTACATTATCGACACCGATAACACCGACATTCGGCTATCCTGGCATGCCTTCGGCGGCATCCTCTCATGGGCGACGTTCAGCGGCGTGACGGGCGCCGTCACGCTCAACCCGGAAAAGGACGTCGACGACCATATTCACGTTACCATTCCCGTAGCGACTCTCGTGGCCTCAAACAAGCTGCTCACCTGGCAGTTGAAAAGCGACATGTTTTTTGAATCTGAGCGCTACCCGACTATCGAGTTCATCAGCTCTCGCGTGGTCGCCCAGGGCGACGGGCGGTTCAGGGTGTTCGGCACGCTGATCGTGCGCAACATTGCCCGCCCGGTGATCTTGGAGGCCCTCGTGAAAGACCCGCACGCGCAGGCCCTCACGCTGGATGCCACGACGGCGATCTCGCGCTCGGCCTACGGGATGGATAAATTTGCGCTGGTGGTGGACGATCGGATTGCCATCGACATTGCGATTAAGACGAACGACGTGCCGTCATCCTGAGATGAGCCGCTGTAGCTGCTCCGCGTTTCCCCGCAGGTGAGACGGCGGGTTGCGGCCAATCAGGACAAACTGGTAGCCCGCCTCCTGCCACCACGCCAGGTTCATGCTGTGCCGCTGCTCCTGGCGAAGAGAGGCCGTCGTCTTCTCATCAACAGGAGAGATACAGAGCGCCATCGGGCCGTAGTCGGCGTTGATCCAGGCAATCTGCGCGATCGAGGTGGTTTCATAGCGCAGCATGCGCACCATTTTCAGCTCTGCCCCCTGCAGGACAAGCTGCGACATGTGCAGCTTCATGCCGATATCCTGCGCGGCCCGGTCCAGCCCGCGCTGCAGGACCGGTGTTGCGCTGTCCATATCCAGCAGCGTCTCAACGCTGTACAGGGACATATATTGCGCTTCCAGGTCGCGAATATGGGCGTTCTCATCCGAAGGCGCGGAAGCGGGCCGCATCAGGTAGCCCAGCCCGGAGCCGACCATCAAAAAACTGACGGACGCGGCAATCAGCGCCCGTCTACTGACGCCGATCGGCGTGGAGGACTGTGGATCGGGAATCGCTGCCAGACGCGCCTGCATCGTCTCCAGAGGGGCGTCATCCAGCAGGGAGGCAAACGCCCCGGCGAAATCCTGGCTGCTTTTCATCAGCTCGTCGGTTCGCCCGGAGAGGCGTTCGTCACTTTTCATCTGTTCTTCAAATTGCTGCGCGTCGGCGCGGCACATCTCGCCATCTATCCATGCCACGATAGCGTCGTCGTTATAGGGCGGTGCAAAACGGTGCGAGTTCAAGAGCGTTTCTCCTTTACCGGAGGCAGTGCGTCGACGGACCTGGCAAGCGTTGCCCGCGCCGTCGCCAGTCGGCTCATCACGGTACCGATTGGCACCGCCAGCGTGTCCGCCGCCTCCTGGTAGGTAAAGCCTTCGACATAAACCAAAAATACCGCGTTGCGCTGGGCTTCAGGCAGCGCGTTGACGCGCTGCATCACCCTCAGGTAATGCAGGCGCGTCTCATCCTGTTCGCGGGTGTCCGGCGCCAGAAGCTCGTCGCTGGCCACAAATCCCTGCCCCTGACGAACGTGTCGTGCCCGAAGCTCAGAGATCCAGATGGAGTGCAGTATCGCGAACAGCCACCTGTCGATGCGTGTGCCCGGCGTATACTGGCAGCTTCTTTCAAGCGCACGCACACAGGTGGACTGAACCAGCTCTTCGGCGATATCCCTGTTTCGCGACAGCACCAGCCCATAGCGCCAGAGACGCGGCAGGTGTGCGGCTAACTGTTGACGAACCTCACTGGTAGCGATGTGTTTACCCTCCACCAGAAAATCAGGATTCCGGATGGCCGTTGATGGCGGCCTGCAGGTCGCGGTACTCCTCGCAGGACTGGCCACAAATACCGGCAATCACCTTGAGCTGTTCTTTCGCGAGGTCAGGACGTCCTTTCACCATCCACGCTTCCCCGAGATACTCCCGGGCTTTGGCATAATCCGGTGCGATAGCCAGCGCGCGCTGGTAGTAACCAATGCCTTCGTCCGTACGGCCAAGTTTGCGCGTGGCAAACCCGCGATAGTTCCACGCTTCAGCCGTATTGCCATTTTTCAGCGAATCAAGCAGATTCAGCGCCGCCTGGTATTCCCCTTTCTTTGCGAGATGGTACGCATAGTTGGTTTTGTCCTGGTCGCTGAGGCTGCTGCTCTTGTCCGGCACGCATTTCTGGGTGGCGCTGTCATACACCTGTCCGGAAGGACAGTCGGGCGTTTTGCTCTCGGTACTATTATTGCCCATTGCCAGCGCCAGGGGGGACAGCAGGGAAAAAATCAGCACCGGGATCAAACGAAACGAGGTCGTGTTCATATAAAGCTCCAGGGTAAGAAGGAAGTGACGTCAGTAAACGCCCGACTGGCGATTTTTATTCATGCGCCTCGTAATTTTTTTGCTGTCGCAAAATCATGCTGACGTCGTAGCCCCAATGAAAATGAATCAGGTTATTTTATCCTTGTTTTAACGTTATTATTTTCGCGTGATAGCAGAATTTAAACCCGTCATAAGAATATATTTAATTGCGCAGGCGATATAATATATCTTATATCAAAAACGTTACCCTAACTTAAACAGATATTAAGCACAATTAAACAATAACGTTTTACATTATATTAAAAGCACCTCCTACCAATTATCACACTGCCTGGCCCACATTAATAAATAACATCACGATACGAAATTAAATGCATACAAAACAGAATGTTGCATCAGTGCCATTATTAACAACACCAATATATCAATGCCCTCCTCACTGTTTCCGCATTTATTTACGAAAGCTTAAGTTGCACAAGCCGTGTTTTCTGTCTATATCATTTTTATATCCTCAAAAATAATTCCTCTATTAATTACAGGGTTTTATACGACAAAAAACACCAATAAAAACGCTTCTCTTTCATAAGTAATTAGATTCGCTCTGATGTTGCCACTCTGAATCCTGGCGGGCATCGTGCGCGCTAAAAACAACGGTCAGTGCTGCGTTATAACAGCGACTGCGCCGGGGGCGCCCTTTACCTTCTGCAGAGATGGCTCGTCTTGCTCGCCGTTCATGACACATCTGCTGGAGTAATACCTAAATGAGCCAAATCTCTGTTATTTCAAAACTTACTGGCGTGGAAACGACCACGGAAGGCACACAGATTACGCTGAGCCATTCCTCTATCGTTGAGCTTCATGTCGAGCGAGCGAGCGTCTCCCACTTCGCGCGAAATGGTAACGATCTGCTGGTTACGCTGCACTCCGGCGAGGTGATCACCCTTAAAAATTTCTACGTCACGGACGCGCAGGGCGTGAGCCAGCTGGTATTGCAGGACAGCAGCGGTGCGTTATGGTGGATAGAAGATCCTACCGGAGCCGCCACGTACGAATCCATCGCATCTACGGACGTGCTGCTCGCGGCCTCCGGAAGTGATACCGGCGGTGCCGCCATCTGGCCATGGGCACTGGGCGGCATTGTCGCCGCAGGCGGCATCGCGGCGGCGGCAAGCGGCAGTGGTGGTGGCGGCGGCGGTGATGGCGATAATGGCGGCAATAACAATGGCTCCAACCCCAGCAACCCCAGCAAACCCACCGTTCCTGCCGATCCTGGCGATCCGGATACGACACCGCCGAATGCGCCTTCCGGTCTCAAGTTCTCTCCAGATGGCAAAACAGTCACCGGTACCGCCGAACCCGGCAGTACCATCACGCTGAAAGACGCAAACGGCAATGTCATTGGCACAGGAAAAACGGGCAGCGACGGCAACTTTACCGTCTCTCTCGGCACGCCGTTGACCAACGGTGAGCAGGTAACAGCCACCGCGACGGATGCCGCCGGCAATACCAGCCCGGGCACCACGCTCAACGCGCCGGACACCACCGCGCCCGATGCGCCAGCAATCACCAGCGTAACGGACGATATTGCCCCGCAGACGGGGGCAGTCAGTAACGGTGGCAGCACCAACGATCAACGCCCGCAGATTACCGGCACCGGCGAAGCGGGCTCGACCGTGACGATTTATGACGGCGGAGTCGCCATTGGTACGGCGGTCGTGGCCAGCAACGGTACCTGGACCTTTACCCCGTCGGCGGCCCTGAGTGAAAGTACTCACCAGATTACCGTTCGGGCAACTGACGCCGCCGGCAACACCGGTCCAGCCTCACCGGTGTTTACGCTGACGGTGGATCTTACTCCGCCGGACGCACCAACCGCGATTGTGCTGACCGACGATACGGGCCTTATCAGAGGAACAATCACGTCGGGCGTACCTACCGATGCTTCAAAGCCGATCCTGGCGGGAACGGGCGAGCCCGGTGGGACCATCACCATCTACGATAACGGCGTGGCGATTGGCACAACAACGGTGCGGCCCAACGGCACCTGGAGCGTTACGCCAGACCGCCCGCTCCAGGACGGAGCGCACTCAATTACCGTCACTGAAACCGATGCCGCCGGGAACAAAAGCGCGGCATCGGAGCCTGTCAGCTTCACCGTGGACACCACGCCGCCGTCTGCCCCAGGAAACCTCGTGGTTTCAAATGATGGCACTTCCATCAGCGGTATCGCGGAGGCAGGCAGCACGCTGACCATCCGCGAAGGTAACGTCACCCTTGGCACAGCTGTTGCCGATAGCCAGGGTAACTTCAGCCTGACGCTGACCCCAGCGAAGCTCAACGGCGAAATCCTGACCGCTGACGCCACCGACGCGGCAGGCAACACGGGGCCTGCAACCTCTGCGGCGGCACCGGATCTTACCCCACCGCAGACCCCGGTTATCGTGTCTGTGATTGATGACGTGCAGGCCACCACCGGCCCCGTGGGCCCTAACGGGCTTACCAACGACCGGGCGCCGACCGTGAACGGAACGGGCGAGGCGGGCTCGACCATCACGATTTACAACGGCAGCGATGTCCTCGGTACGGTGGTGGTTCCCTCCTCCGGCCTGTGGAGCTTTACGCCGCCCACACCGCTGACCGATGGCACGTACGTGCTGACGGCAACGGCGACCGATCCCGCCGGAAACCCGAGCGGCATATCAACCGCGTGGACAATTAACGTCGACGGGACGGCACCTGGCGCCCCGGTGATTTCACAAGTCGTGGACGATGTTCCCGGGCGTACCGGCTCGCTCGATATCAATGAGACCACCAACGACGCCACCCCGACGCTCAGCGGTACCGCCGAACCAAACGCGACGGTCACCCTCCGCGTGGACGGTGTTGCTATTGGTACGACCGTCGCCAATGGCCTCGGCGTATGGATCTTTACGCCGCCCTCGCCGATCGGTGAGGGGCCGCACGCCCTGACCGCCGTCGCGACCGACGCGGCAGGTAACACCAGCGGCGTCTCCAACACCTGGACTCTGACGATTGACAGCGTTGCGCCTGCTGCTCCGGTTATTACCCAGGTGATAGATGATGTGCCGGAGCGCCTCGGGGCGCTCAACCCGAACGACAGCACCAACGACACCACGCCGACGCTCAACGGCACGGCTGAACCGGGCTCAACCGTCACCATCCGCCTGGATGGCGCCGATCTTGTTACGGTCCCGGTCGACAACAACGGCGCGTGGACCTATACCCTCACCACGCCTCTTGGCAGCGGACCTCATACCTTTACCGTCGTCGCCACCGACGCGGCGGGTAACACCAGCCAGCCGTCAAACGGCTTCACCCTGACCGTCGATATCACTCCACCGGCGGCCGCCACCATCGCCACCGTGACCGATGACGTCGGCGGCGTTCAGGGCACGCTCAGCAGCGGCGATACCACCGATGACACCAAACCGCTGCTGCAGGGCTCCGCCCCGGCTGATGCGGTGATCACCATTTATGACGGTGCCACCCTGCTCGGTACCGCCACCCTCGACGGCAGCGGCGGCTGGAGCTTTACGCCCGTTAATCCGCTCACCGACGGCCCGCATTCCCTGACGGTTCACGCCACGGATGCCGCCGGCAATACCACCATTTCCAGCCCGTTTGTGTTGACGGTAGATACCGTCGCGCCTGCCACGCCGGATATTCCGGCAATCACCGTCAATCCTGACGGAACAGCAACGCCGCTGAACCCGGGCGAAACCACCCGCGACACCACGCCAACCCTGAGCGGTACCGGCACGGCGGGCGATACCGTGACAATCTACAACAACGGCGTCAAACTTGATGATGTCATCGTGGACGGTACCGGCCACTGGACCTGGACGCCATCAACCCCGCTGCCTAACGGCACCTATGACATTACCCTGACCGTGACCAATATGGACGGCACGGGCAACGAAAGCGCCCCGTCGCAGCCGGTAACCATCACCATTGATACCGACCCGCCGGCTACGCCTGCGGCACCGATCGTCACCGACAGCGTCACCCAGATCACCGGCCCCGTTCCCGATGGCGGCACCACCAACGATCCGCGCCCGGTGCTGAGCGGCACCGGCACGCCGAACGACGTAATCAACATCACTGACACGGTCAACGGCGGCACATCGTCAGTCGTCGGCACCGTCACGGTAGACAGCAACGGCAACTGGAGCTGGCGCCCTGGCAGCGACATTGCGGAAGGCAGCCACGTCTATACCGCCACCGCCACCGATGAGGCGGGCAACGTCTCTGACCCGTCGCCAGCAATTACGATTACCGTGGATACCGTGGCGCCGGATACGCCGGTCATTAGCGCCGTCGGCGGTGAGCCGAACGGCGGCTATATCACGGATACCACACCGACCGTGGGCGGAACCGGCGTTAACGGTGAGACGGTGATCGTCTACAACAACGGCGTCGAGCTGGGCCGCGTCGTGGTGGCTAACGGAGAATGGAGCCTGACGCTTCCAACACAAACGGACGGCCCGCTAAACATTACCGTGGCGGGCGTGGATGCAGCGGGCAACGTCAGCGCGCCGAGTTCGGTCTTTACCGTCACGCTCGATACCGTTGCGCCTGGGATACCGCAGATTAATGCCGTCTCAGACAGCCAGCTCACCAACAACGTGCTCTATACCCGCGACGGTACGCCGACCCTTACCGGGACCAGCGAACCCGGCACCACCGTTATCGTCTCCGTCGACGGTATCCCGTCGGGCGTGCCGGTGACGATACAGCCGGACGGCAGCTGGAGCTGGACAGCAGGCACAACGCTTTCGGATGGTTCGCATACGTTCACCGTCTCGTCTGTCGATCCTGCCGGCAACACGTCAGGAAGTTCAGCCCCGCTGAGCGTGACGGTGGATACCCTGGACCCAGCCGCCCCGGGCAATCTTAGCCTTGCTCAAGAAGGTACGCCCCTGACAGGCACCGCCGAAGCAGGCGCACTCATCACCGTTAAGGATAGCGGCGGTAACGTCATTGGTACCGGGGTTGCGACCGGCGGGAACTTCTCCATCGCGATCAGCCCGGCCCCGCAGGATGGCGCGACGCTGACCGTCAGCGCCACCGATGCCTCCGGGCGTACCAGCCTCGATGCGACTTACAATGTCACTGGTACGTTGCCGAATCTTCCTGATGTCCCCGTCATCACGGCGATCAACGACGACGTCGCCCCGATCGTCGGCGACGTGAAGGACAAAACCACCAACGACACCACCCCAACCCTCACCGGTACGGCTCAGGCGGGCAGCCTGATTACCCTCTATCTGGACGGTAGCGCGACGCCATTGACGACGGTAACCGCCGACGGCAGCGGCAACTGGAGCTATACGTCACCCGCGCTTGGCGAAGGGCTGCACACCTTTGAGGTGACCGCGACCCTCAATAGCCTGACCAGCGGCCGCTCTCCGGCGGCCAGCGTCACCATCGACCTTACCGCGCCGGGCACGCCAACTATCGGCGCGGTGATTGACGACGTCGGTCCGGGGACCGGCCCGCTGACCAGCGGCCAGACCACCAACGACAACCAGCCGACCCTCACCGGCACCGGCGCGGTCGGCGATACTATCTCCATCTATAACAACGGGACGCTGCTGGGCAGCGTGGTCGTCGGCAATACCGGTACCTGGAGCTACACCACGCCCGTCCTGACAGAGGGCAACCATGTCCTGACCATCCGCGAAACCGATCCGGCAGGCAACCAGAGCGGTCCTTCGGCGGGCTTCACCGTCGTGGTGGACTCCGTTTCCGCCACGCCGGTCATCACCAACGTCACGGATAACGTCGGTAACGCCGCCACCACGGTGGTCAGCGGCAGCGAAACGAACGACGCCACGCCAACCCTTTCAGGGACAGCGGATGCAAACAGCGTGGTGACCATTTTCGACGGCGGCACGCAGATTGCCGTGGTCACGGCTGACGGCACCGGCGCGTGGACGTTTACCCCTGACACCGCGCTCGGCGAAGGCTCGCACAGCTTCACCGTCCGGGCGACCGATCCGCAGGGCAACGTCAGCGCGGCCTCTGCCCCCTGGAGCGTGGTGGTTGACCTGACGGCACCGACGGTTCCAACGCTCGATAATGTGAACGACAACGCCCCTGGCGGCGTTACGGGCAACCTCACCAGCGGGCAAACGACCAACGACAGCACCCCAACCATCAGCGGCACCGGGCTGGCGGGCAGCACGATTCACATCATGAACAACGGCACGCAGATTGGCACTGCCATCGTTGACGTAAGCGGCAACTGGACCTTTACGCCGACCGCGCCGCTGGGCGACGGCAGCTACTCCCTGCGCGCGTATGCAACGGATACGGCAGGCAACGCCTCGGCTAACTCATCGGTCTTCGCCTTTACCATTGATACCGCAGCCCCTGGCGTACCGGTGGTAACCAGCGTGATTGACGATATCGGCCCGGTCACCGGGACGCTCACGTCGGGCAACAGCACCAACGACGCGCGTCCAACCTTCAACGGCACGGGCGAAGTGGGTTCTACCGTGCACGTGATCGTTGATGGCAACGAAATTGGCACTGCGGTGGTCAATGGCCAGGGCAACTGGACCTTCACCCCGGGTACCGATCTGGCCGACGGGCCACACGCTATTACCTTCAACGCCACCGACGCGGCAGGCAATACCGGCAGCACGACGACGCCGTTTAACCTGACGGTGGACACGGGCGTGCCGTCGGCGCCGGTCATTTCGACCGCAGGTGACAACGTGGGCAGCATTCAAACCCCGCTCTCTTCCGGGCAGAGCACCGACGACACCACTCCGACGCTCAACGGCACCGCGACCGCCAACGCCACGGTCACCGTGTATGAAAACGGGCAGCCGGTCGGCACCGTTCAGGCGGACGGTACCGGCGCATGGAGCTTTACGCCGTCAACGCCGCTGGCCAGCGGTAGCCATACCTGGACCGCCACGGTCACCGATGCAGCGGGCAACGTCAGCCCGACCTCGCCGAACTTTACCCTGATTGTTGATACCGCGGCACCGAACGCGCCGGTTATCAGCCAGGTGATAGACGACGTGGGCAGCATCACCGGCCCGCTCACGTCCGGGCAAACAACCGACGACACCGTCCCACGCCTTGTCGGAACCAGCGAACCGTTTGCCACGGTGAAGATCTATGAGGGAACTACGCTTGTCGGAACGGGCACCGCGAGTGACACCGGTAGCTGGAGTATCTTGCTCAACACCACGCTGACGGCGGGCGCGCACAGCTTCACCGCGCAGGCGACGGATGCGGCGGGCAACACCAGCGTGTCGTCCACCAGCTTCAGCCTCACCGTCGACACCACGCCGCCTGCGCTGCCGGTGCTGACCAGCATTCTTGATGACGTGGGCAATGCCGCAACGCCGGTTGTGAACGGCGGGTTCACCAACGACGCGCAGCCAACCCTCAGCGGCACGGCGGAAGCCGGATCGACGGTGAAAATCTTTGATAACGGCGTACAGATCGGCAGCGTAACGGCGACCGGCGGGGCGTGGAGCTTTACGCCATCCCCGGCGCTGAGCAACGGTCCGCACAATTTAACCTTTACCGCCACCGATGCGGTGGGCAACGCCAGCGCGCCCACCGCCGGGTATGTGATTAACGTCGATACCCTCGCGCCGGGCGCACCTGTCATCAGCTCGGTCATTGATGATGTCGGCAGCGTCACCGGGCCGGTGACCGGTACGAATCCGACCAACGACACGCGCCCAACGCTTAACGGGACAGCCGAAGCAAATGCCACGGTCCGGATCTACGATGGCATCACGCTGGTGGGCACGGTGACCGCCGATAGCAGCGGCAACTGGACCCTGCCGCAAACCACCACGCTGACGCAAGGAACGCATAACTTCACCGCCACGTCCACCGATGCGGCGGGCAACACCAGCGTGGCGTCAGCCGTGACGACCATTATCGTCGATACGACCGCCCCAACGGCGCCGACCGGGACCTTCAACGCCGACGGTAGCGTCCTGACCGGGACTGCGGAAGCAGGCAGCACCGTCGCTATCCGCCTTGCGGACGGCTCGACGGTCACCGCCATTGCGGGCAGCAACGGCACCTACAGCTACACCTTCATTAACAAACAGATCGAAGGCCAGACGCTGCAGATCACCGCCACCGACGCCGCAGGCAACACCTCGCTGCCGGGCTCCGCCCTTGCGCCGGTGGTGCCGCTCTCCGCCAGCAATAACGTCGAAGAGCTGGACCTCAGCACCACGGCAACCGTGACCAACAGCCAGTACAGCGATTACGGCTTCCTGCTGGTCGGCGCCGTGGGCAACGTCCTGACGCTGCTGGGCAATGATACCGCCCAGGTGAACTTCACGGTGGGCAGCGGCGGCAGCGCGGATATCGTGGTGAACGCCAACGCTACCGGGGCAGTGCTCTCTCTGCTCAACACCCTGGAGCTGGTGGTTCAGCATTACGTCAACGGCGCCTGGACCACCGTGGTGGATACCGGCCAACCGCAGTTTGCCGATCTGCTGACCCTCGGTGCAACCGGCGTATCGCTGAACCTCAGCGGGCTGGCTGACGGCAACTATCGCGTACTCAGCTACAACACCAACCTGCTGGCGACCGGCTCCTACACCAGCCTCGACGTGGCGGTGAAAGAGACCGGTCCGGGTACGGTCACGGGCGATACCAGCCTTAACGGTAACGTAATCCTCGATACCGACCCGACCGCCGGCAGCGACAACGCGCCGGCTGGAACCACCCTCTCCGCGGTCACTAACGCCCAGGGCGTCACCACCAGCGTGAACGCCGACGGCACGGTGATCCAGGGTCAGTACGGTACGCTGACCATTAACCGCGACGGTAGCTACACCTACAACCTGACCGACACCAGCGCGTCGGTCATTGGCCGGACGGAGAGTTTCACCTACACCATCACCCATAACGGCGTCAGCGCGTCGGCACAGCTGGTGCTGTCTCTGGGCGCAGGCACGGTTATCAACGGCATTGTCGCCGTTGACGACACCAACGCCCTGACCTTCGACACCACCGTGCACGAAATCAATAACGGCGCCTCGTCTCAGGGCGGCTTTACCCTGGTGGGCATTAATCTCGGCAGCACGCTGGGGCTTAACCTGCTGGACGACATGACCAACCCGATTATCTACAACGTGGAGGAAGGCACGACCCGCACCATGACCATTCAGGCCTCCGTGGGCGGCGTGGCGCTGGCGTCGGTATTCGATCTGTACGTCTATAAGTTCAACAACGCCACACAGACCTTCGAGCAGGTTCGCGTCGAGTCGGGCTGGCTGCGCGCCCCGCTGCTGGGGGGAACGTCATCCCAGCTGACGCTGAATCTGCCTGCCGGTGAGTACCTGTTCTTGCTCAATACCGCCTCGGGCATCGCCGTCCTGACGGGCTACACGCTGAGCGTCCTGCAGGATCATGTCTACAGCGTGGCGAGTATCAGCGAAACCACCACGGGCGACGTGCTGGCGAATGACCCTGTTCCGGCGGGCACGGTGGTCACCGAAGTAAACGGCGTGACGGTCAACAGCAGTGGAACAACCGACATTCAGGGGGAATACGGCACGCTGACCATCAATTCGTCCGGCCAGTACACCTATACCCTGAGAAGCGGCGTGGGGGCGGACCATATCAGCACGCCGGACACCTTCGTCTACACCGTGACTGCGCTAGACGGCTCGAAGGATACGGCATCGCTTAACATCACCCCAACCGCACGGGCGATGGATGCGGTCAACGATGTCAGCAGCACGATGGATGTAACGTCAGTGCACCATACAACCGTCTACTCGGATACGACCGTAGGCAGCGCAAGCTGGAGCACGCTGGCGCTTCCCTCATCGGGAAGTGGTAGCGGCACCTTTGTGGTGGATCCAAACACCGCCCTGCATAATGCAGTACTGCACTTCAACGTGGCCTCGCTCCTGTCACTGGGTGGATTGACGGTCAACTGGACGCTGTCACTGGACGGCACAACGATCCGCACCGGCTCATTTAACGGCGGCATATTGCTGGGCGGTAATGCGGATGTTCCTTTAACAGGTCTTGACCTGAGCGCAGGCACTTACACCCTGAGCTATACCGGTAACGTTGGTGCACTAGGTGTAGGCACCATCACTATCACCCCAAGCGTCACGGGCACCAGCTACTCTCTGTCACAATTCGACGCGACCGGCAGCCACACCGTCAACGGCAATATCTTTGACGGCACCGACTCAGGCGGCGTGCTGGATCAACTCCACTCGGTGGATACCCGACTGAGCGTGACCGGCTACAACGGCGTGGCCACCACGCTGGATCCGTATACCGGAAGCGCAACGGTGAACATCACCGGCCATTACGGCATCCTGGCGATCGGCGCAGACGGTCATTACACCTATACCCTCAACAGCGGGGTATCGCTCTCATCCATGACATCGAAGGAGACCTTCAACTACACCCTGACCGATTCTTCCGGGAGAACGGACAGCGCCACGCTGACCATCAATATGGCGCCGCAGTTCATCAGCTCGGAACACAACGACGCCATCACCGGTACGGCCTACGGCGATACGCTGATTTACCAGGTGCTGAACAGTACGGTAGGGAATGCCACGGCGGGTAACGTCAGCAGCACTGCGGGCGATCACTGGACCGGCTTCTCGCTGGCGCAGGGGGACAAGATCGACATCGGCGATCTGCTGGTGGGCTGGAACGGTAGCGCCTCGACGCTGGGGAATTATCTCCATGTCACTAATAGTAATGGCAATACCGTGATCTCCATCGACCGTGACGGTACAGGGAGCACCTACACTAATACCACGCTCGTTACGCTTGATGGCGTTCAGACCACCTACGACGAGCTTGTTAACCAGCAGCACATCATTACCTGATAGCACCTGCAAGAGATGACCCGGGCGCACAGCGCCCGGGCATAAATAATAAAGCCGTACTCTTTTTAATAGGGACATGACATGGGAATGAAGATGCCTTACTGGTGGCTCTCGTGCTGCCTGATATCTGTGCCCGCTCTCTGCGCGAACCCGGCGGCAACCATCAATACCGGACAGCTCCGCGAAACGCAGGAACTCCCCTCGCTCAATGGTCGCGTGGCCCCTGCGGCTGGCCAAGCCGCTCCCGGTTCATTACAGCTTGGCGAGGCCGTCAACCGCGCCGTCACCTGGCACCCGGCCATCAGCGAAGCCGTGGGGAAACTCTACCAGCAGAGCGAAGAGGTAGACGTCGCGAAATCAAAATACTATCCGCAGATTAATGCCGGCGTGGACAACGGCTATTCCCATGACGGCGATCAGAACGGCTTTACGCCGTCGCTGGTGCTCTCTCTCTCACAGATGCTCTACGACTTTGGCAAAGTGGACAGCCAGGTGCGCGCCGAAAGCGCGGGCGTTGCCCAGCAGCAGGCCAACGTGCTGGTGAGTATCGACACCATCGCTCACGATACCGCCATCGCCATGGTGCAGGTGCAAACCTTGCAGCAGATGGTCGAGACCGCCAAAGAGCAGCTTGCGGCCCTCTCTTCCATTGGCACGCTGACCCGCCAGCGTAACGACGAAGGGGCCACGTCGCTCTCTGACGTAGTGCAGACCGATGCCCGTATCGAAGGCGCGCGCGCCCAGCTGATGCAGTACCAGGCCAGCCTGGACAGCGCCCGCGCCACGCTGATGAGCTTTCTCGGCTGGAACAGCCTGAACGCGGTCGGCAATGACTTTCCGCAAAAGCTGGGCCGGAGCTGCGACATCGCCGAGCCGGACGACCGCCTGGTGCCCGCAGTGCTTGCCGCCTGGGCGCAGGCTAACGTCGCCCAGGCTAACCTCGACTACGCCGACGCGCAGATGACGCCAACCGTCTCGCTGGAGCCGGAGGTGCGTCACTACATGAACGATCGCTATGCGGGGAGTGAAACCCGGGATCGCACCCAGTATTCCGCATGGGTGAAAGTGCAGATGCCGCTCTACCAGGGCGGCGGCCTCACCGCCCGGCGTAACGCTGCCGGACACGCGGTGGAGGCGGCACAGTCCACCATTCAGCGCACGCGTCTTGACGTCCGCCAGAAGCTGCTGGAAGCCCGCAGCCAGGTGATGAGCCTGCAAAGCACGCTGCAAATCCAGGGCCGCCAGGAGGCGCTCAGCGCCCGCACCCGCGAGCTGTACCAGCAGCAGTATCTCGATCTCGGCTCGCGCCCGCTGCTCGACGTGCTCAACGCCGAGCAGGAGGTTTATCAGGCGCGCTTCACCCAGCAGCAGACCCTCGGTCAGCTGCACCAGCTGCAGCTCAACTGCCTGTATAACACCGGGCAGCTGCGTCATGCGTTCGATCTTGATAACCGCACCATCCAGACCGTGGAGATCCAGCCATGAAGCAGCGTGATATCCCGCAAGGTGAAAACATGACGGATGAGGCGCTGGCGCAGTGGGCGCAGGCCTTTGGTTTTGTCGCCACGCGCTACCGCGTCGCCTGCTCGCCCGGCGCGCTAATCGCAGGCGCACCGTGGCTGAAAGGCAAACCGATGGTACCCGCCCTCACCCAGCTGGCCCGCGAAGCGGGGCTGTCGTTTCAGCTCCTTACCGACGATCGGCAGGCGATCAACAGCTGGCGTCTGCCGGTGGTGGTGGCGATGCATGACGGCAGGATCGGCGTGATCGAGCATTTCGACGGGGACGATACGCTGGAGGTCAGCTTTTTCGGCGATGAGACCTACACCAACCGGCTGTCGATGACGGCGATGCTGCCCGCGATCCGGCACGTTATTGCCCTGCGTCCACTCGCCGCGCTGAAGGACAGCCGCGTGGACGCTTATATTTCAAAATACCGCCCTGACTGGCTCTACCGTCTGGTGATGCGCGACCTGCGCCCCTACAGCTGGGTCATGCTGGCTGCCCTCTTTATCAACGTACTGTCGCTCTCCGGGATCGTCTTTTCCATGCAGGTCTATGACCGGGTGATCCCCGCCCAGTCCTATCCGACGCTTTACGTCCTGACCATCGGGGTGCTGATTGCCACCCTGTTTGGCTTTGTGCTGCGCGTGGCGCGCGGGCACATTATGGATCTGCTGGGCAAGCGCTCGGATATGCGCGTTTCGGATCGCGTCTTTGGCCACGCGCTGCGGCTACGCAACAGCGCTATTCCCCGCTCCACCGGCAGCTTTATCTCCCAGCTGCGCGAGCTGGAGCAGATCCGCGAGATGGTGACCTCGTCCACCATCTCAACGATTGTCGACCTGCCCTTCTTTTTACTCTTCGTGGTGGTGCTGGCGATCATCGCCCCGCAGCTGGCGTGGATCGCCCCTGTCGCGGCGGTGATCATGGTCCTGCCCGGCCTGTTGATGCAGAAGAAGCTGGCGGAGCTGGCGAAGCAGTCGGCCCATGAATCGACCCTGCGCAACGCGGTGCTGGTGGAGAGCGTGCAGGGGCTGGAGGACATCAAGCTGATGCAGGCGGAAAACCGCTTTTTGCAGCAGTGGAACAGCTATATCCAGATCACCGCGGAATCCGGCCTGCGCACCCGCGAGCTGACGCAGAACCTGATCAGCTGGGGGATGACCATTCAGAGCCTGGTCTACGCCGGGGTGATTGTGGTCGGCGCCCCGATGGTGATCGACGGCACCCTGACCACCGGCTCGGTGGTCGCCGCGTCGATGCTGGCCTCCCGCATGATCGCCCCGATGGCGACGCTGTGCGGCGTGCTGGCCCGCTGGCAGCAGGTCAAAGCGGCAAAAGAGGGGCTGGACAGCATCATGCAGCTTCCCACCGAAAACCAGCGCGAGGAGACGCCGATCCGCCAGGACGTGCTGCGCGGTCACTACCTCTTCGAGCAGGCGCAGTTCCGCTATCAGCCGGACGATCCGCGCATGGCGCTGCGCATTAACCGGCTGGAGATCAAGCCGGGAGAAAAAGTGGCGATTCTGGGGCGCAACGGCGCGGGCAAATCGACCCTGCTGCAGGCCATGGCGGGCGGGATGGATCTGGCGGCCGGCGAGCTGCGGCTCGACGGCTTCAGCCTGCCGCATCTCGACGTCGCCGACGTCCGGCGCAACGTCGGCTTTATGACCCAGAACGCGCGGCTGTTTTACGGCACCCTGCGCGAAAACATCACCCTCGGCATGCCGCGCGCCACCGACGAAGAGATCTTTGAGGCGCTGGAGATGACCGGCGCGGCGGCATTCGTTCAGAAACTCCCCAAAGGGCTGGACTACCCGATCATGGAAAACGGCGTGGGATTATCCGGCGGGCAACGCCAGTCGATTCTGCTGGCGCGAATGCTCCTGCGCGACCCGAATATCGTGCTGATGGATGAACCCACCGCCTCGCTGGACGAGCACACCGAGCGGGAGTTCATCCAGCGTCTGGGCGACTGGCTCGGGCATCGCACCCTGATTGTCGCCACGCATCGCGTACCGGTGCTGGAACTGGTGGAGCGGGTTGTGGTGTTGAAAGAGGGGATGCTGGTGATGGACGCGCCGAAAGCCCAGGCGCTGAACAACAGCCGTATGCAGCAACAGCAGCAGCAGGCAGCAACCGGACGGGAGTGGAAAAATGAAAATCAGTCAGCGTGACGTGGCGGCAATGGACGATCTGGATAACGCCCTCGACTCCGAAAGCGGCTACACCGGCGCGCGACGGATCGTGATCTTCTCGCTGCTGATGTTTGTGGTGCTGGGCGTCTGGGCGTGGTTTGGCGTGCTGGACGAGGTGTCAACCGGCTCGGGGAAAGTGATCCCCAGCTCGCGCGAGCAGGTCTTACAGTCTCTCGACGGCGGGATCCTCACCGAGCTGAACGTCCATGAGGGCGATCAGGTGCAGGCCGGACAGGTGCTGGCGCGGCTCGATCCGACGCGTTCCGAATCGAACGTCGGCGAAAGCGCGGCGCGCTACCGGGCTTCACTGGCCTCCAGCGCCCGCCTGTACGCCGAGGTGAACGATCTCCCGCTGAAGTTCCCCCCCTCGCTGGCAAAATGGCCGGATTTGATTGCTGACGAAACGCGACTCTACAACTCCCGCCGCGCGCAGCTGGAGGATACCCAGCGGGAGCTGCGCGCCGCGTTAGATCTCGCCAATAAGGAGCTGGCCATCACCCAGCGGCTGGTCAAAACCGGCGCCGCCAGCCACGTGGAGGTGCTGCGCCTGCAGCGGCAGAAAAGCGATCTGGAGCTGAAGCTCACCGACGTGCGCTCGCAGTATTACGTTCAGGCGCGCGAGGCATTATCCAAAGCCAACGCGGAGGTGGATATGGTTTCGGCGATCCTCAAGGGCCGCCAGGACTCCGTCACCCGTCTGACGGTAAAATCCCCGGTACGCGGGATCGTGAAAAACATCAAGGTCACCACCATCGGCGGCGTGATCCCGCCCAACGGCGAGCTGATGGAGATTGTGCCGGTGGACGATCACCTGCTGATTGAAACCCGCCTGTCGCCGCGCGATATCGCCTTTATCCACCCGAACCAGGAGGCGCTGGTCAAAATCACCGCCTACGATTACGCCATTTACGGCGGGCTGCACGGCGTGGTGGAGACGATATCCCCGGACACCATTCAGGACGAAGCCAAGCCGGAAGTGTTCTATTACCGGGTGTTTATCCGTACCAGCCAGGATTACCTGGTGAATAAGGCGGGCAGGCACTTCTCGATTGTGCCGGGGATGATTGCGACGGTGGACATTAAGACCGGAGAGAAAACGGTGCTGGATTATCTGATCAAGCCGTTTAACCGGGCGAAAGAAGCGCTGAGGGAGCGGTAGTCAATCGCCGGGTGGCGGCTTCGCCTTACCCGGCCTACAAAACCTCAAACCGCACAATTAATCCCCTTACCCCTGTGGGGAGAGGGGTACAGGCTGCCAGGGCTAAGCTGTTTACCGCTCATTCCAGGCATCTGAGAACTGAACATGACCATCGACATAGCGCCATGTTATTTTGTCATAACGCAGTTGCACACTTTCCATATGACCGGTTCCCGGGCAATTACGCGTGTCGAGCATAATCGGTGTAATAGAGACGACTTTTACAGCTTCCATTAAAATATTGAAGTACTCAACTTCCTGCCCGGCATCATTAATGTGATACCACTTTATTTCTGCAGACTGCAGTGTCTGCCCTGTCGCAACCGCTCGATAAAGATAGGGGGAAGCACTATCAATCTCCTTCTCAAACAAAAATGCGGCGTGCTGACGCGTCCCGG
This sequence comes from Enterobacter sp. KB-221C9, assembly GCF_041320715.1. Taxonomy (NCBI): domain Bacteria; kingdom Pseudomonadati; phylum Pseudomonadota; class Gammaproteobacteria; order Enterobacterales; family Enterobacteriaceae; genus Enterobacter; species Enterobacter sp. KB-221C9. Next base: position 340,785 of record NZ_JBGIWG010000004.1, on the reverse strand, counting down.
TAAGTTTTCCTGTGGTTTCGTCAACAGGGATACTCAGGTTATGCGTTAAACCTCGTAATTCAATACTCCCTTCCCGGCGTTCTACATCAGATGAACCCTTAATAAGATTTCCTGCATCATCCTTAAGCCATAAATGGACTGGTACCGCCATCTTAACACTCCTTATTATTCATATAGCCATCGCCCTGCTCTCGCAGATTCAGCAAACATCCTTACAGTTAAAGGCGTTGAAATTTGTTCTACGGGTTTATTAGTAAACCATTTTCTGAAAAACCATGTGCGAAACCATGGATAGTAAGCATTGTAATTCATCAGAGATATATCAACGTCAAATTTAATACTGAACTTATCCATACAAAAAACTAAATCATCATCTTCGGCATATTCTTGTAAAACATCATCCAACTGTAACGGGATGAGTTTCCCGGTAAATGTCCCGAGTACCGGTAACTCGTTCTGGAAAAAAGCTAAAACCTCTTGTTCCGTTACCATAGTCGATCTTTCTCGTGAGCAATCGTGTTATAGGTTTTAATTGTCTTATAGCATATCTGAGCCAAATCACCTGCAACCATTGTCCAGCCAATGACAGGCAGTCCTCTCCCAATGAAGGCACCCAGATTAGTAACATACTTAGGTTTTAATGTGGTAATACTTGCTTCCGTTAAGGTAGGTAGTCTTACCGGTAACTGAACATTGAGATACTGGCGCAAATATTTTGAGGCTATGGACGTTCCCGCAGTGGTTCCATAAGGTTTATTTCTCGTCTTTAATAAGGGCAATCCTAAAATGATACAACTCAGCGTTACTACATCTACTATCCCTCCGAACTGTTCTTCAATTTTATCCAAAAAAATCCAGAAAAATAGCTCCCCCGCCGATATATTGCTGATCCCTTTGTAGACGTACGTTCCGTTTAATTCCTCGACCGTATCCATACGCGCCTTCCTGACAGTTTTTTAATAACAGACACCATACTCAACTCAAACGGCTATGTTGATAAAAAGAACCTTTATAAAATCCTAAATAACTAAAATTGAGATCTTTTAACGAGGAGACATTTTTTCCTGAAGCAGCCTCGCAAAATATAACTTCATCCATCTGACCTCCTTTTTATTTTGTTAAAGCAGGCGTATGTTCCTTCCACGCCAGCAAAATCTGGCGTCGGGATTGGCATCCCGGTTAAACTTAATGGCGGCGTGAGCTCTTGTTGCGCCGTGCGTCTGGCTACATTCCAATGGTGGGCTGGACGGGGGCGTCGCAAGACGCGCCTGTGTCCATTAAGGCCGGTAATGCCAACTCCGTTCAGTCCTGCCACCCGGGAAATTGGCATTTCTCTGGCAGTGTCTTAATCACTTAATGGAAACTGTCATATGACCGCCAGTAACGCACTTTTCACTACCCCATTCAGCCACAATACCGACTTCACTGAACTTGCCGACAACTGCCAACGCTATTGCGAAGCATTGGTGGAAGAGACCGATCATGCACGAAAAATAGCGCTCTGCGGTCGTCTTGCATCGACCCTCGCCCTGCTTCGCCCGATGCTGCTGAATCCGCTCGTGTAATGGGGGATTTACTCTTTGAACTAACAGGATATTTTGCTGACCAGCTAAAAGCCCCGCGCTGGCTGAGAACCGAGGCTGGCGTCGCGTTGCTGGGTTGACATGGTTTTCTCCCTCTCCCTGTGGGAGAGGGCCGGGTGAGGGCATCAAACCGCACTCATTTTATATTTATAAACAGGACGTTAATTATGAATAATCAGCAAAAACTACGCATCTCAACCACACCAGGCGAAGTGTTGCTGCACGATTATCTTAAGCCACTAAGTCTCGGCATCTCAGAACTGGCAGAGAGAATAAACACCGATCACACCACTGCTAGCGCGCTGGTAAACAATAAAATAAAACTCACCGCCGATATGGCGTTAAAACTGGCAAACGCATTCGATACCAGCATTGAATTCTGGCTGAATCTGCAACAAAACGCAGAAAACCAAGGAATGAGAATCGAACACCCCTAACATAACCTCCCCCACCTTATCTGCTAAAGTAGGCCAAACTCATTTTTCAGGAAGAAATCATGCGCCAACGAACCATTGTCTGCCCCATCATCCAGAACGACGGTGCCTACCTGCTGTGTAAAATGGCCGACGATCGCGGCGTGTTCCCCGGCCAGTGGGCCCTCTCCGGTGGAGGAATGGAGCCGGGCGAAACAATGGAACAGGCGCTGCGCCGTGAGATCCGCGAAGAGCTTGGCGAGGCGCTGGAGATCGTCTCGGTCACACCATGGGCTTTTCGCGATGACATCAGGGTGAAAACCTACGCCGATGGCACCACTGAGGAGATTTATATGATCTATTTGATCTTCGACTGCATCAGCGCCAACCGGGAAGTCACGTTTAATGAAGAGTTTCAGGAGATCGCCTGGGTTTATCCGGAATCGTTAAAAGAGCTGGATCTCAACGAAGCCACGCGCATTACCTTCGCCCAAAAGGGCCTGCTGTAAATTCAGACCGGAACACGGGCGACATACACCCCAATATAGCGCGCAAATTTCCCGAGAAACACGCCGGCAAACACGCCGCCGGAGACGATCGCCAGCGCGCTCATGGCGGGCTGCTGCATCGTCTGGGGAGAGACCGCGCTCATCACGCCCAGCACATATTTCACCCCGAACGCCAGCATCATAAACGGCAGCGCGGTGTAGTCGGCCTGGCGGTAAAGGCTGCGCGGCGCCTCCGTGCGGGTGATAACAGCCTGCTTAATCAGGAAATACCCCAGCGCGGCCCCGGCAAGGATCCCCGCAGTCCACAATGCGACAGTCCCGGGAGTCAGCGTGCGGTAAACCACCAGATCGTAAATATCCCAGATAAGAAAGATCGCCGGAATGATGGCAAGCCGCTCCAGCGTAACGGTGGCGGGCCTGCGGGCTTTAATGCCGCGAGAGATGAGGAAGATAAACAGCACCCACACCCAGACGGGCGTGTGCGTAACGACACCGATCAGAAATTCAAACATGGAGATCTCCATGGACGATCGCGGCCCGTGCCGCCCTGAACGCGTATTGCGCATAACGGCAGAAATGCCATTATGCGCAGGTCTTTTAGAGCGATTTTTTCAGGCGTTGAACCGCCTCTTTCAGATCTTCATCCGTTGGCGTCACAAATGACATGCGCAGCGTCGTTGGGTCTGGCTCATTGCAGTAGAAAAATTCGCCCGGCACAAATACTACGCCGTTACTTAACGTTTTTTCCAGCCAGCGGGTGGTATTACTACCATTATTCATTTTCGCCCACAGGAACATGCCGCCCTTCGGCTTGTGGAACGACATCACATCGCCCAGTTCGGCCTCCAGCTCGGTTGCGAACGTCTGGTATTTCTGGCGATAGGCTTCGCGGATCGTTTTAATCTGATCGGGCAGACGACCGGTTTTCAGGTACTCATACGTCATCAGCTGCGACAGCGTGCTGGTGTGCAGATCGGTGGTTTGCTTAAGGTTCACCACCGCGCGCTTCAGCCATTCCGGCACCAGTACCCAGCCTACGCGAGTCCCCGGCGCGAGAATTTTAGAGAAGGTCGAGGTATACACCACGTTCTCTTCGTTGCCGATATCTTTGGCATGGGCAATTAACGGGCGGAAGACTTCGTCGGTATAGTTAATTTCGCTGTACGGGTCGTCTTCAATAATGACGAAGTCATAGCGCTTTGATAATTCCACCAGCTGCTTACGGCGCGCTTCAGACAGCGTCACGCCGCCGGGGTTACCAAAGGTTGGAACGATATAGACCGCTTTGATAGCTTTCTTTGCCACCAGGGCCTCAAGTTCGTCGACCTTCATGCCGTCGCCGTCGGTGCCAACGGATTCAAAGTTGGCCTGCGCCAGGCCGAAGACCTGCAGCGCGGCGAGATAGGTTGGACGCTCAACGACAACGGTGTCACCCGGGTTGATTAACGCACGCGCCAGCACGTCAAGCGATTGCTGTGAACCAGAGGTCACGACTACATCATCGGCCTTACAGGCGATACCGCGCCCCTCGCAGATGCGCTGAATTTCTTCCCGCAGCCCCGGGACGCCTTCCGTCAGGCCGTACTGGAACGCCTCGCCAAAATGCTGTGATAAGACGGCATCGGCAGCAATTTTAAGCCCTTCGTGATCGAACAGATCGGGATTAGGAATACCCCCGCCCAGCGAAATCACCCCTGCCATTTTGCTATGTTTTAATAATTCACGGATGGCAGATGATTGCAGGCCCTGCGCGCTGCTGGCGAGTTTGTTTGCAGACATTCTTTGATTACCTTCTTTTTTTATATTGTGCCCAATCTTAGCAGAATATGGGCGATAAATTCCGTAAGCTTAGGCAGTTGACGTAAATCCTGACGCCACAATAAATGCACGGGTCTCGGTGCCGGAATGTACTCCTCCATCACCCGCACCAGCCTGCCGCTTTCCAGATCCTCCGCCACCAGCACCTCCGGCTGCAGCAACAGCCCCGCCCCGGCTCGCGCCGCCATGCGTAAGCCGTAGCCGTCGTTACATCTTAAGATCGCATCCCGCTTCCAGCGCACCTCCCCTTCCACACCCGGCAGCCGCCACTCGTTGCGTGCCGTCCACACCGTGTGCGAAAGACACAGATGATCCACCAGATCGGCAGGCGTTTGCGGCGTGCCGTGTCGCGCTAAATAATCCGGCGCGGCGCAGATCACCATGTTGTAGGGGCACAGGTATTTCGCCACCAGATCGTCATTGCGAACGTCACCAATGCGAATGGCCAGATCGACGCCCTCCTCCACCAGATCGACCATCCGATTGGTGAGATCCAGCTCGATGCGTACCTCCGGGTAGCGCTGTAAAAAGGTTGCCGTCAGCGGGGCAATCACGCAGCCGCCAAACGACGTGGGTGCCGTGACGCGCAGGGTGCCGGACGGTGCGGCGCGCAGCCGCTCGACTGCATTTTCAGCAATGGAGACCTGCTCCAGCACCCGCTTCGCCTCGTCGAAATAGACCCGTCCGGCATCGGTCAGGCTCTGACGGCGCGTGTTGCGCTCCAGCAGGCGGGTACCAAGCTGTGATTCCAGCAGCGCAACGTACTTCCCCACCATCACCGCCGACATCTCCAGACGTGACGCCGCGCCGGTAAAGCTGCCGCTTTCCACCACTGCAATAAACGTCTCCATACCGCGAAGCTTATCCATATTCCAAACTCCTGGTTAGCAATCTTCTAACTTTAACCCAGTTTATCTGCATTTTAATTTATTAAAGAATGAAGGCTCACAACATGAGGAGTCGGCTATGAAAATCGTCATTATTGGTGCCAGCGGTACGGTCGGTCGTGCAGTAGCGGAAGAGCTGAGTCGTCGCCACGAGGTCATCCGCGTCGGTCGCACGCAGGGAGACGAGCAGGTGGATATCACCTCGCAGGCGAGCGTCCAGGCGCTGTTTGAGAAAATCGGCCCGGTGGATGCGATTGTCTCCGCCAGCGGTGGCCTTCACTTTGGCCCGCTCGCGACCATGAAAGACAGCGACTTCAACCAGGGCCTGCAGGATAAACTGCTCGGGCAGGTGCGCCTGGCGCTGACCGGCCAGCACTACCTGAACGAAGGCGGCTCGATTACGCTGATAAGCGGGATTGTGGCGCACGAGCCGATTGCTCAGGGAGTTAACGCCACCACGGTAAACGCGGCGCTGGAAGGGTTTGTGCGCGCCGCAGCCTGCGAGCTGCCGCGCGGGATCCGCATCAACCTCATTAGCCCAACGGTGCTCACCGAATCCGCCGAAGCGTATGACGGCTTCTTCCCCGGCTTTGAGAGCGTTCCCGCCGCAACCGTGGCGAATGCCTACCGCCGCAGCGTGGAAGGGGTGCAGAGCGGGCGGGTGTATAAGGTGGGTTACTGAGCCTTACGGGCGGCGATCAGCACCAGCATCGGGCGCTCCGCCTCTTCGGCCAGCGCGGGCCAGGCGTCAATCTGCGCCTGCGTTGGCCCCCACTCGTTGACTTCGCTTACCGTTAATCCGGCCCTAATGAGCGCGTTAAGCGTGGTGCCCAGCGTGCGGTGGTATTTCACCACCCCGTCCGCCAGCCAGTTGCTGACGCGCTTGCCTTCGTCCTGATAGTGGTTCACGCCCCAGAACCGCTCGCCGCTGTCGTCGGTCAGCCAGCCCTGACGGGAGGCGCAGGTGTATATCGGGTGCTCCATCGAAAAGACCAGGCTGCCGCCGGGCTTGAGCGCGCGCTGAACCCCGGCGAACAGCGTGTCCAGTTCCGGCAGGTAGTGCAGCGCCAGGGAGCTGTAGACCAGATCGAGGCTGCTCTCGTTGAGTGTGAAAGATTCCAGATCGCTACGCTGATAGCGAACCTGTGGGTCAGCGGTAAGCTCCGCCGCGCGGGCGAGCATCTTTTCTGAGATATCGACCCCCGTGACGTCAGCAGCGCCCAATTCGCGCGCTGCGCGGCAGAACCAGCCGTAGCCGCAGCCGAGATCGACAACCGATTTGCCGGTTAAATCCGGCAGCATGGCCTTAAGCGCGGGCCACTCCGGCGCGCCGTCCAGACCCTGCACCGAGCGCGGAAGCTGGGCGTAGCCCTCGAAAAACGCCGGATTGTCGTAGATGTTTTGTGCCATGGCAGATCCCTCTTTAAGAATGTGACTCCCAGTATAAAACATTGCCGGGTGGCGCTGCGCTTACCCGGCCTACATTGGGGGGATTTTGTAGGCCGGGTAAGGCGAAGCCGTCACCCGGCTCGCTTTTAGCCCACGGTACCCCAGACCAGATTTCCGTTATGGAACGTCGCGGTACGCGGTGAAATGCGCGCCACGGCCTCGGCGGAGCAGGAGGCATCCACCAGCACAAAGCTGGCGTCGTCCTGCGCTTTTGGCCACACGCGTTCGCCCTTGTCGTTCAGCGGCAGCACGTCGCCGGTGGCGATACCGAGCGCGCGGGAGAGCGTCTGCTCGTTGGGGCGAATATAGAGCTGCGCATAGAGATTCGCTTTCTCCAGCATGTCCCCCAGACCGTACGGCGACCAGTGATCGATCACGCTGTCGGTGCCGGTCATCACGAATACGCCCTTCTCGCGCAGCTGCTTCAGCGGCATATGCAGGGTGCCAATCGGCACGGTGGAGGCGATAGTCACCTGCTGCGCCGCCATGCGGGTGGCGATCTCATCCACCTGCTGCTCGTTGAGCGTCGCCAGCGCGAAGGCGTGGCTGATGGTCAGCTTGCCCTTCAGCGCCGGCGTTTTCTCCACGGTTTCGACCATATAGTTCACCGCCGCCACGCCCGCCGGGCTGGTTTCGTGCAGGTGAATGTCCACCCCTTTGTCGTAATCCAGCGCAATCTGGAACATCGTGTCGAGGGATTTCTCCATGGCGCCGTCGACATTGGTGGGATCCAGCCCGCCCACGTAGTGCGCCCCGGCCTGCATCGCCTCGCGCATCAGCTTTTCAGAATTCGACAGCAGCAGCCCGTGCTGCGGGAAGGCGACGATTTCGCAGTCAAAACCCGCTTTGCGGCGCGCCAGCACCGCCTGCAAATTTTCCAGGTTTTTCAGGCCAGAAACCGGCTCAATGTTGCAGTGGCTGCGGGCGATGGAGGAACCTTTGGACTGGATCAGGTCGATCAGCTTTTCCGCACGCTCCTGGGTGTAGGGCTGCAGCTCCGGCAGCAGCTTCTGCTCAAGGCGGATCATGTCCTGAATCGTGGTGCCCGCCGGACGGTTCAGGGAGCGCCACGGGCCGCCGTAAAAGGTTTTATCCAGATGGATGTGCATGTCGCGCATCGCCGGGAGCATCAGCTTGCCGCCTGCGTCATAGTGCGGCAGCGTGGCGTCGGCGTGGCTCTTGTTGTCGCGCAGGGCGACGATCTTCCCGTCTTTAATTTCCAGCGTTTTCAGCTCGGTGCGGGTGCTCGTCGCTACGCTGCCGTCGACGTTAAACCCGGCCTCCAGCAGCACGTTGTCGAGGTAGTAGTGTTTTGCGGTGATGTTCATGGGTTTGCCGGTCTCGCAGGTTGGCTTTGCGGTATCCGCAGCATACGCGACGGAGCCGGTCGCGCCAAACAGCGCGCAGGCGGTGACCATTTTGCCGCTCTGGCTAATAAACTCGCGGCGGCTTTTATTTTCACTCATCTTATCTTCCTTCATTAACAATATGGGTGCCGGTTTCCCCGCGCAGCGCCGCGGGCAGGCAGTCCGGCGAGGTGACGATCACCCGCTTGCCGCCGTGGTTTAAAAATTCCAGCGAGGCGACGATTTTGGGCAGCATGCTGCCCGCCGGGAAGTGGCCTTCGTCCATATAGCGCGCCATCTGCGCCACGCTGACGGTATCCAGCGCCTGCTGGTTCGGCTTGCCGAAGTTGACGCACACCTTTTCCACGCCGGTGGTAATCACCAGCACGTCGGCACCGATCTCCCGCGCCAGCAGCGCCGTGGAGAGATCTTTATCAATCACCGCGTCGACGCTCTGGTAATCGCCCTGCGCCGAGCGCACAACGGGGATCCCGCCGCCGCCCGCGCCAATCACAACAAAGCCTTTTTGCGTCAGGGTTTTGATGGCCTCCGATTCGACAATCCGCAGCGGCTGGGGTGAGGCCACCACGCGGCGATAGCCACGGCCGGAGTCCTCAACAAAACGCCAGTCCGGGTGCGCGCGCTGCAGCTCGTCGCGCTGTGCCTCGCTGAAGAACGCGCCGATCGGTTTCGTCGGGTGCGTAAAGCCGGGATCGTTTTTATCCACCTCCACCTGCGTGACGACCGTGACCGCTTTTTGCTCCCCGCGCGCGGCCAGGCGGTTGTTGAGCGCCTGCTGGATCAGGTAGCCGATGCCGCCCTGGGTATCCGCCACGCAGTTTGCCAGCGGGGTCAGCGGGAGCCCTTCCCGCTCGTGGGCGATTTCGGCGCGGCGCAGATCCAGCCCCACCTGGGGGCCGTTGCCGTGGGTGAGCACGATGTCATAGTCCGAGGCCAGCATTTCCAGCACCGACTCCGCCACCGCTTTCACCGCCTGCGCCTGATGTTCAACCGACTGGCTGGCGTTGTCTTTGATAATGCTGTTGCCGCCGATGGCGACGACCATAAGCTCTTTCATTTTGTTTCCTTTAAAAGGTGCGTTCTGGTGCCCTCACCCCGGACCTCTCCCACAGGGAGAGGGGGATTAACAGAGATATCCAGCACATGCTTCACCACAAACATGCCGCCCATCATCAGGTATGCGGTGACGAACATCAGCGAACTGCCTTCGGCAAATCCCACCACCGGGGCGTGGATCACGCCAAACAGCGCAAGCAGTGCGCCCACGGCAGCAGCAATCGCGCCCCGCAGCGGTTTGTTGATGATGGCGAAGATGGCGATACAGCCCCACAGCATGCTGGCGAGCGGTGCGCCGTTCCCCAGATGGACTAATCCCTCGTAGTAGATCCCCTTGCTGTGCAGCACGTCGGTGCCGATTTTGGCCGCGCTGGTGCCTGCCGCCCCCATCACGCTGTTCATCATGGTCAGCGCCCAGTTGGCGATCCACGGGAACAGGCAGATGAAGATAACGGGCACCTCCACTTTGGGTGTTTCCCTCACCACCTGGTTGGCGGTGACGACGCCGATAAACACCAGAATCGGCACGATGGCGGTCATCGGAATGATGGCGAGCATAAACGCCCCCAGCCCGAACAGCGGCACGATGAACATGGTCACGCCGGAGGCCAGCGTGTAGCCGATGCTGGCCCCCATCGCTTTCCAGCCTGGGTGGCCAACGTAGACCGTCACCGGGAACGGGTTGCCCATCAGGCAGCCGAGCATGGAGGCCAGGCCGTTCGCCAGCATCACCTTACGCGTCGGGTACGCATCCCCCGCCGCATGGGCGCTTTCGATGTTCTCCAGGTCAAAGATGTAGTTCGCCAGGCCCAGTGGAACCGCCGAGGCAAGATACGGCAGCGCGTGCGGCAGGCCCTGCAGGAAGCCTTCCACGTGCACCTGCGGCGGGTTAAAGCCGAAGGATGACATGGACGCTTTTATCGCTTCCGGGCTTTGCAGGCCGGATATCCACGCCAGTGCGGTACCGGCTATCAGCAGCAGCAGGCCGGTCGGGATACGGGCGAAAATCGGCTTTTTGCCAAACCAGTTAATAAAGATCAGCAGCAATACGATGAACGACACGGTCGGCGCTTCGAATGCCTGCAGCATCGGGTTCATCGCCAGCAGCAGCAGGCCTAAACCGGAGAGGCAAGACAGCAGCACGGTACGCGGGATCATCTTGCGGATGGTTTCCCCTAAAAACGAACCGCCCGCGAGGATCATCGCCTCCACGAAGCACCACACCAGGCCAATCTGGATCGCGAACTCCGCATCGCCCGTTTGCTGGTAGACCGGCATTAAGACCAGAAAGGTCACGGTAAAAATTGACGGCGCGCTCGGGCCGGACGGCAGCGCGGTCACATCCGTACGCCCAGTGGCGCGCGCCATCTGCATGCCGAACCAGGCGTAGCAAATACTCGCCACCAGCACCGCCAGCCCGAAGGCCGGCGCGATGCGTCCATAAACAATCTCCTTCGGGATGCCGACGACAAAAATGAGCAGCCCCATCATGGTCAGCAAATTGGTCAGGTTGTTGGTCATCAACCCGAAATAGGCCGCCCAGTCACCTCTTTTCCACTCCAGTTTCATGTTTTTCATGGATGCTTGCCTTATAAAAAGTAGCGATCGCGGAAGGTCAACAGCGCCTTTTCAAAACAGCTAAACGGCGGGTGAACGATGCCCGCCCCAATCATGCCGATGCCCGCGTCTTTATGGGCAATGGCGGTGTTAATCACCGGCAGAATGCCGCTGCCCGCGACTTTAGTGATGTCGATGGCGGTTGGGATGCCCATAAACGAGAGCAGCGGAATGGTGACGTTCGGGTTTTCGCCGAGGGTGATTTCGCGCATCTGGCGGGAGAAGTCGATGGCTTCATCCACCGTCCCGCCCACCAGGGCAACAATCGCCGGGGCCGTCGCCATCGCAAAGCCGCCGATGCCGTAGGTTTCGGTAATCGCGCTGTCGCCGATATCCAGCCCGGAGTCTTCCGGCCTATAGCCCGCGAACATCGGGCCGATCACCTGCTGCGCCGGGCCGGTGAACCACTGCCCCGGCAGGCCGGAAATGCGCAGGCCAAACTCGTAGCCGTTGCGCGCCATGGTGGTAACGACGGTGCTGTATTCAATGCCGTGCGCAGCGTCCAGCGCGGCTTTACACATCGCCATCCACGTCGGGCCGGAGAAGTAGTCGCTGCTGGCGACAAACTCGAACACCTGGCGCTGCTGCTCCACCGGATAGCCCGCCTGGATCAGCCCCGGCGTCAGCGCCTGAATAAGCAGCGTGGTGCCCGCGTTGTTGCGGTTGTGGCACTCGTCGCCCATGTGCAGCGCCTGCGCCAGCATCAGGCGCAGGTCGATTTCGCCGATAATCTTCATCGCGTCGCGCAGCATCGGGCCGAGCACGTCGCGCATCCAGTTCAGGCGGTCGATTACGCTCTGGTCGTTGGCCCCCATGCGCAGGATCTTCGCCATCTGCTCGCTGAGGTTGGTGAACGCGCGGTTGCCGTAGGTTTTGTTTTCAACGATGTGCATAAACATCGACGCGGAGGTGACGCCCGCCATCGAGCCCACGCAGTCATGCTCGTGGCACGGCGAGAAGGTAATGTCGCCTGAGGCCGCCAGCCTTGCCGCGTCGTCCAGATCTTTCGCCAGCCCTTCAAACACCAGCGCCCCGGTGACCGCGCCCTTCATCGCCCCGCACATGTTTTCCCAGGAGACGGGCGGACCGGCGTGCAGAATGGTGGTGCGGGTCATCCCCGGGACAACGTTAATGGCCTGGTCATAGCCCACCAGCACCGGATGGGACTGAATAATGCGCTCAAGGGCGATTTGGTTAGCGGCGGCGATTTTCTCCGCCAGCGGTTTTTCCGCCAGCTGGTCGAGCGCTTCAACGACCTGCATATTGCCCTGCCCCGGCGGCGTCCAGTCGAGCTGGGTCACGGGAACGAGCTGTTTTTTGAGATCGTCGCTGAACATTGCAATGCCGACGTTAATGACGTTCAGCGGCTGGTTGAATAAGGTCGTCATTATGCTTTCTCCCCTTTGCAAACAAATTCGCGTGCCAGTAATCCGGTGTTGGTGCTGCTGCTGGCCCAGATGACGCCTGCGTCGGTCAGCAGCTGACACTGCTGCGCCAGCGACTGCGGATCCTGGTCGGTGCCGAGAACGTAGCCGAGGATCTCAAGCGGACGGCGATCGGCCTTCGCGATGGCCTGCGCCTCTTTGATGGCGTCGATCATCACCCCCACCGGATCCTCGTGCGCGCCAAAGCCCAGCACGAAGTCCATGACGATCACGCCCACCTCCGGATCCCGCGCCTCCTGCAGCAGGCGGCTGATGCGGTTGGTCGGGTCGATCATCGGGTGCGGCTTGCCGTTGGTGAAGTCGTCGTCGCCAAAGTCGAGGAAGGTGTGGGCTTTACTGACGCTGATGTCGCTCAGGCGCTTAGCCGGATCCGGCTGGATGTTGCTGTAGACGTCGTCGAATTTCGCAAGCGCCGCGAACATCGCCTCGTCGCACAGGGTGCCGCCGCAGAACAGGCCGCGAATGTACTTCTGCCGCGGCGTCAGGCGGGCGCGCACCTCTTCAATCAAAGGCCAGTTGAGCGGATGCAGATCGAGGGACTCTTTTTTGATGCCGGTGAGCAGGACGGCCTTCAGGGCAGCCTCTTTAGTGCCGCGCGCAAACTGCAGGCCGTCTTCTTCGGCGGGCGGTTCGCTGCGGCCGAGGAAGCAGACAACCACCGGCTTGCGGCACGCTCTGGCGCGGGCCAGCACCTTTTCTGCCACCGCTGGCGCGGGCGGCTTGGAGATCAGCGCGATAACCTGGGTGCCCTCGTCGGCTTCCAGCATATCAATGGCGTCGAGCATCATCAGGCCGCCAATTTTCTCGCTGAGATCGCGCCCGCCGGTACCAATCAGCTGCGACACGCCGCCGCCGAATTCGTGAATGCGCACGCTCAGCTCCTGGCTGCCGGTGCCGGATGCGCCGACGATGCCAATTGGCCCGCGGCGCACCGCGTTAGCAAAGCACAGCCCCGCGCCGTTGATGATGGCAGTGCCGCAGTCCGGCCCCATCATCAGCAGCCCTTTCCGGTGCGCGAGCTGCTTCAGCGCCAGCTCGTCGTCGAGCGATACGTTATCGGAGAAGAGCATCACGTTAAGATCGTTTTCCAGCGCCTGGCGCGCTTCGCGGGCGGCGAAAGTACCGTTGACGGAAATGACCGCGAGGTTGCTGTCCGGGCGATGGGTTTTAGCGCTGGCAATCGTGGCATAGCGCGCTTCATGGGAGCCTGCGCTCTCTTTACGAGTGAACAGCGCTTCAATAGCGGCCAGCGTTTCATCATTCGCCGCGTCGCCTTTAATCACGATCATCAGGTCGCCGTTTTTGGCTTCCGCTAATTCCGGCGTTAATAGCCCGAGGTTTTTTAATACGCCTTTGTTCATTTCCGTTGCCATGGCCACAAACGCCTGCTCGACGCCCGGTAATTTATTGGCTTTGGTGGAAACGGACATTAACGATACGGAGTCAAAATAGGTGTTCTTTTTTATGACGATTTTCGTTGGCATTATTTTCTCCTGAAAGCGGATAAAAGGGGGCCGCCGTCGTGCAAAATGCACGTCGGTAAAAAATACATTTGAATTAACGGCCAGCCGGAAAAGGCTGGCCGAATACGTTATGCGCCCGCCGCCAGCAGCAGGTCGGCTATCGCATCGAAGCCTTTTTCCCGCGCCAGTTCGAGCGGGGTTTTGCCGTATTTGTCGGTCATGTGCGGGTTCGCGCCGTGATCCAGAAGCAGCTTCACGATCTCCTGCTGCTTCGCACCGCCGTCGTTGAGCACGATCGCTTCCAGCAGCGGCGTCCAGCCGACAAAGTTGGTGTGGTTGACGTTGATATCGGTTTTTTCCAGCAGCTCGCGCACGATCTCCACGTGCCCTTTCTCACTGGCTGGCGTAATGCCCACGCCGCCAAAACGCGTCAGGCGGTCGAGATCCGGATTTGCCGGAAGGACAATGCGCAGCAGGGTGATATCGTTGGTCAGGCAGCTAATCAGGAAGGGGTTAAAGCAGGTCTGATCCTGTTTATCAATATCCGCCCCGGCGGAAATTAATAATTCTACGCAGGAATAATGCTTTTTCAGGCTGGCAATAATAACGGCGGTTCTTTTCTGGCGGTTGGTGGCGTTAATATCCACGCCTTTTTCCAGGCAGGCTTTTAACGCATCGCTATTGCCCTCTTCTGCCGCCAGCAGAAATTCAGTAACGAGTTCGTTCGCAGACATATTCAGACTCCCGATGTTTTTATTTCTGTTGACCTGAGAATAGCAACAGCCTGGTCATAAAAGAATCCGCTTAAAAATGATTCATCGACAGTCAATTCATTGTTGAGGTAAATTCAACAAACCGGTCAAAACGTGCGTCTGTGCAACCTTTTCCTTATGTTTTCCCGCGTTTTAGCGCCCGACACTGCATTATGCTTATGTCTGACGAAGCCTTACCGTGTGCGGCTTTCGACAAAGAGTCAGAACTGTGATCGGCTTCAAATGCGTTGTAACAGCGCTGTTAAAATATGTTCAAAACTGATGGCTAAAGGGAGTGATATATGAATTCCATCTTTACCGAAGAGAATCTGCTGGCCTTTACTACCGCCGCACGCTTCGGCAGCTTCAGCAAAGCCGCCGCCGAGCTGGGCGTGACGACCTCCGCCATCAGTTACACCATTAAGCGCATGGAGACCGGGCTGGACGTGGTGCTGTTTGTCCGCAGCACGCGCAGCATTGAGCTGACCGAGTCCGGGTTTTACTTTTACCGTAAGGCCACCGACCTGCTTAACGACTTCCACGCCATCAAGCGCGGCATAGATACCATTTCTCAGGGCATTGAGACGCGGGTGCGCATCTGTATCAATCAGCTTTTATATACGCCGCGCCACACCGCCAGGCTGCTGCAGGTGCTGAAAAAACAGTTTCCGACCTGTCAGATCACCGTGACCACCGAGGTGTACAACGGCGTCTGGGACTCCATCATCAACAACCAGGCCAATATCGCGATTGGCGCGCCGGACACGCTGCTCGACGGCGGCGGGATTGATTACACCGAAATCGGCGCCATCCGCTGGGTCTTTGCCATCGCGCCTGAACACCCGCTGGCGTTCACCCCGGAGCCGATAGCGGAAAGCCAGCTGCGCCTGTATCCCAACATCATGGTGGAAGATACCGCGCACACCATTAACAAAAAGGTCGGCTGGCTGCTGCACGGGCAGGAGGCCATTCTGGTGCCGGACTTTAACACCAAATGTCAGTGTCAGATCCTGGGCGAAGGGATAGGTTTTTTACCGGAGTATATGACCCGCGAGGCGGTAGACGCGGGGCTGCTGGTTACCCGACGTATTAATAACCCGCGTCAGGACTCTCGTATGCTGCTCGCCACGCAGCATGCCGCAACCGGCCAGGTCACGCGGTGGATCAAACAGCAGTTTGGCCCCGCGGGGGTGCTGACCCACATCTATAGCGATCTCCTCTGGCGCGAGGCCACAAATTAGTTTAGCATTTACTTAATTAAGAAAATGCTAAACTACTATGACCGAACTTGAACAGCTTCAGGCCAGCGCCGGGCAGGCCGCCACACTCTTAAAAGCGATGAGCAACCCGCGTCGGCTGCTGATCCTCTGCACCCTGTGCGGAGCGCCCGGCACCAGCGCGGGGGAACTGGCGCGAGCCACGGGGCTAAGTCCTTCCGCCACGTCGCAGCATCTGGCGCGCATGCGTGAGGAAGGGCTTATCGACAGCACCCGCGACGCGCAGCGCATCCTCTATTTCATTAAAAACGATGCGGTACATCAGCTGATCAGCACCCTGAAAACCCTTTATTGTCCGTAAGGAGCCGCCATGTCTCTTCCTCTTCTTTCACCGCACCAGGCGAACGCCCGCGTCGCTGAAGGCGCAAAACTGATTGATATTCGTGATACCGATGAGTACGCCCGCGAGCATATTCCCGCCGCGCGCTCCGTGCCGCTGGATACCTTACCCGGCAGTCTTAACGCGCAGGCGGGTGATACGGTGATTTTTCACTGCCAGTCCGGCGCCCGGACGTCGGGGAATGCCGACCGCCTTGCTCAGGCCGCCGCGTCCGCACAGGCATTTGTCGTCGAGGGAGGCATTCAGGGCTGGAAGCAGGCCGGGCTGCCGACCGTCGAAGATAAATCCCAGCCGCTGCCGCTGATGCGTCAGGTGCAAATTGCCGCCGGGCTGCTGATACTCTGTGGCGTAGTGCTGGGCTATAGCGTCTCCAGCGGCTTTTTCCTGCTCAGCGGTTTTGTCGGAGCCGGGCTGCTGTTCGCCGGTGTCACGGGCTTTTGCGGTATGGCGCGACTGCTCAAGGTGATGCCCTGGAACCGGCGTACCTCATAAGCAGTAATCGGTGAAATACGCTGTACCCGGCGTCATGCGTGGGCTAAGGTGAAGATCGCTAAAACGATGAGGAGGTAATATGTTTTCTGTCGGTGATTATGTGCAACCGCGTAAAGGCGGCCCGAAGCTGAAAGTGCTCGAAGTGAACGGTGACAGCATTGTGGCGGTCCAGGCCAGCAATGAGCAAGGCGAGAAATATACTCTGAAAGCTGCCGATCTGGCGCCGTATACCGAAGAAGGCGATTTCGGCGTCTGCTGAACAGCCAGCCGGGCGGCGTGTTCCGCCCGGCTCACCTGTTAGATCAGAAAATCATCCAGTGATTTACCGTTAGCCAGCGCGCTGGCAATAGGCTTCGGCGTGCGGCCCTGGCCGGTCCACGTTTTCTCTTCACCGTTCTGGTCAATAAAACGATATTTTGCTTCACGCGGCTTGCGCTTTTTCGCGGGTTTACCCGCCTGCGCCAGTTCAGAGCCCAGCAGATCGGTCGGTGAAATACCATCGGCTTTCATCAGTTCCAGCAGGGCATTAATTTTTTCCTGCTGCTCAGCACGCTGCTGCTCTAATTCCGTCAGCTCACTCCGTTTCTCTTCGGTAACGACCCTGACCTTTTCCAGCATTTCCTCAAGAACGTCCAGGGTTAATTCACGCGCCATGGCGCGCAGAGTTCGGATATTATTAAGATTCTGTAACGTCAAAGACATATTATTTGCAAACCTTCTCTTTAGGGTAAATAGATAAATCGTCGACAGAATAATTCATTTCCATAGAAATATCTACCCGCGAGGCCGTCCTGCCAGTAATGTAAATATAGTTAAATACTACCGTTAATATTATCTTATGACGCATATGGGATATGCACAGACTCAATCATCACATCAATATAAATGGTCAACCTTAATCAAAATTTCAGCATCCTGCGCTACGCGCAAGAGGAGCAAATCCCATCTCGACGCCACAAACATCAACCATCTGATTTACATGAAAAAAATCATCAAGCGAGACAGATTATAACGAACCGAACAAAAAACAACCAACTTTAGAGAATTTTGTGGACAAAAGGCGATTAAATAAAAATTAATCACTAGTTGTTAGTTCAAATGTAGAGATATACGCTATACACGTCAAACAAACCAACCTAAAGCACTAATCGCTTCGGGAAAATCGTTTCTTTTGTGTGCTTCTCAAGGAGTTCAGACATGTTCTCACCGCAATCACGCCTTCGCCATGCCGTGGCGGATACTTTCGCGATGGTTGTCTACTGTTCCGTTGTGAACATGCTGATCGAAATATTCCTCTCCGGAATGTCCTTCGAGCAGTCACTTTCTTCTCGTCTGGTGGCGATCCCGGTCAATATTATTATTGCATGGCCTTACGGGTTATACCGCGATGCGGTAATGCGTTTCGCGCGTCGTATCAGCCCCGCAGGCTGGGTGAAAAACCTGGCGGACGTTCTGGCGTATGTGACGTTCCAGTCGCCGGTTTACGTGGCTATTCTGCTGACGGTGGGTGCAGACTGGCACCAGATCGCTGCGGCCGTGAGTTCGAATATTGTGATTTCAATGCTGATGGGTGCGGTATACGGCTATTTCCTCGACTACTGCCGCCGCCTGTTTAAGGTCAGCCAGTACAGCCAGGCAAAAGCGTGATGTGAAGCGACTGGCGCACGCCAGTCGCGAATTTACTGTACGTCGCCAAACAGTCCCTTCAAAAATCGCTCCAGCGCCATGCGTGAGCTGAAACCATGCGGAATACCATAATGCTCATGCCGTTCGCCGCCTAAATAGAGCGGAAATTGCTGATAATGATCGCAGGTTTTAATATCCGAGGCAGGCTCAGCAAATGACAGACTTCTGTCTTTCAGCGTCGGGTGAATAATGAGAGCGGTACGTCCCATTCTTGCTTCGCGATTAACGTAAACATAATTCTCGCCACGGCGATATCCATACGCTTTTGATGTCACCTCATCCATGGTGAATCCCTCTTTTTCAAGAACGCGCGCCACCTCATCAGGTCGTAAATACATATCTTTTCCTCGTTATCTTTTCCTGCCCGGCAACCTTACAGTATTCAGCATTAGCAGGGCTTTCAGAATAATCCATAAACTGCCGGATAACGCGTGATGCGCTTCAGATATTAAATTTCTGAACTAAACTGAACGGGAACACAAAATTACGGAGGATCGTATGTTTAACAGACCGAACCGAAACGATATTAATGACGACGCTCAGGATATTCGTAATGATGTCAGCCAATTAGCGGACACGCTGGAAGAGGTGCTGAAGTCCTGGGGAACTGACGCGAAGGACGAAGCGGATGCCGCAAAACGTAAGGCTCAGTCTTTGCTCCGTGAAACCCGCGCGCGTTTGAACGGGCGTACGCGCACGACTCAGGCTGCCTGCGATGCGGTCAGCTGCGCAACGACCTTCGTGCGCGAAAAACCGCTCTGCACGCTGGGCACGGTCGCGGCCGTCGGGATCTTTGTCGGCGCCCTGCTTAGCCTGCGTAAATAATCCCTCGCGCACGTTTCTCAGCCCCGGTGGCCAATGGCTGCCGGGGCTTTTCTTTGCCTTCTTGCCTTCTTGCCTTCTTGCCTTCTTGCCTGAAAAACCCGCACAGCCTGCCCTGCCCCGCTGTGCTCATCATAGGGGCAACATCAATCTAAATTTCCCATATCTTGTATGGTTGAAACTCAAGACAACTACATCTAGTATTCCTTTTAGCAAGACACACACAACCTGACGCGACGATTCGCGCCGCAATCTCATTTTAAATGGAAATACGAATCATGAGCATTATTATTTACACTCGTAACGATTGTGTTCAGTGCCACGCCACAAAACGGGCAATGGAAAGCCGCGGGGTGGCTTTTGAGATGGTGAATATTGACCAGCAGCCCGAGGCCGCCGATACCCTGCGCGCGCAGGGTTTTCGTCAGCTGCCCGTGGTGGTCGCCGGGGAGACAAGCTGGTCTGGCTTTCGCCCGGACATGATTAACCGCCTCGCCGCGCAGGCCGCCCGGGCATGAGTGGGCTGGTTTTCTTCTCCAGCAGCTCGGAAAACACGCTCCGTTTTATTGAGCGCGTCGGGCTGCCTGCGGTGCGCATTCCGCTCAACGAGCGGGAGCGGATCCGGGTAGAGAAACCGTACATTCTGGTGGTGCCGAGCTATGGCGGCGGCGGCACGGCGGGCGCGGTACCCCGCCAGGCGATCCGCTTTCTGAACGATCCTCATAACCGCGGGCTGATCCGCGGCGTGATCGCGGCGGGCAATCGCAATTTCGGCGACGCCTTTGGCCTCGCCGGGGATGTCATCTCTCAAAAATGCGGCGTGCCGTATCTCTATCGTTTTGAGCTGATGGGGACACAGCAGGACGTCGAAAACGTGCGTAAAGGAGTGAACGAATTTTGGCAACGACAACCGCAGAACGGGTGATTCAGGCGACACCGGATTACCACGCATTAAACGCCATGCTTAACCTCTACGATCGGGAGGGACGCATTCAGTTCGATAAAGATCGTGAGGCGGTGGACGCCTTTTTTACCGCCCACGTGCGGCCCAACAGCGTGACGTTTGCAAGCCAGAATGAACGTCTCGACTATCTGGTTAAAGAAGGCTACTACGAAGAACGCGTGCTGACCCGCTACGACCGCGCCTTTGTGGTGAAGCTGTTTGAACGCGCCCACGCCAGCGGCTTTCGTTTCCAGACCTTCCTCGGCGCGTGGAAGTACTACACCAGCTATACCCTCAAGACCTTTGACGGCAAGCGCTATCTAGAGAGCTTTGAAGATCGCACCGTGATGGTGGCGCTGACGCTGGCGCAGGGCGATGAGGCGCTGGCGGAGCAGCTAGCCGATGAGATCCTCTCCGGACGCTTCCAGCCCGCCACGCCGACCTTTCTCAACTGCGGCAAGGCCCAGCGCGGCGAGCTGGTTTCCTGCTTCCTGCTGCGTATCGAAGACAATATGGAGTCGATTGGCCGGGCGGTGAACTCGGCGCTGCAGCTTTCGAAACGCGGCGGCGGCGTGGCGTTTCTGCTCTCTAACCTGCGCGAAGCGGGCGCGCCGATCAAGCGCATCGAAAACCAGTCCTCTGGCGTGATCCCGGTGATGAAGATGCTTGAGGATGCGTTCTCCTATGCCAACCAGCTTGGCGCGCGCCAGGGGGCGGGGGCTGTTTACCTGCACGCGCATCATCCGGACATTCTGCGTTTTCTGGATACCAAGCGCGAAAACGCCGACGAAAAAATCCGCATCAAAACCCTGTCGCTCGGCGTGGTGATCCCGGATATCACCTTTAAACTGGCCAGGGAGAATGCCGACATGGCGCTCTTCTCGCCGTACGATATTGAGCGTATTTATGGCAAAGCGTTTGGCGATGTGGCCATCAGCGATCTTTATGACGAGCTGGTGGCCGACGATCGCATTCGCAAAAAAACCATTAACGCCCGCGATTTCTTCCAGACGCTTGCGGAGATCCAGTTTGAGTCCGGCTATCCGTACATCATGTATGAAGATACGGTAAACCGCGCGAACCCGATTGCCGGGCGCATCAATATGAGCAACCTGTGCTCGGAGATTTTGCAGGTCAACAGCGCGTCAGCCTACGACGAAAACCTGGACTACGCGGACATCGGCAAGGATATCTCCTGCAACCTCGGGTCGCTGAATATTGCCCACACCATGGATTCCCCAGACTTTGGCCGCACGGTGGAGACCGCCATTCGCGGGCTAACGGCGGTGTCGGACATGAGCCATATCCGCAGCGTGCCGTCTATTGAAGCGGGTAACGCCGCGTCGCACGCCATCGGGCTGGGGCAGATGAACCTGCACGGCTATCTGGCGCGGGAAGGCATCGCCTACGGCAGTCCGGAAGGGCTGGATTTCACCAACCTCTATTTCTACACCATTACCTGGCACGCGCTGCACACCTCGATGATGCTGGCGCGCGAGCGCAACCAGCGGTTCGCGGGATTTGAGCAGTCCCGCTATGCCAGCGGGGTGTATTTCAGCCAGTATCTGGAAGGCGACTGGCAGCCGAAAACCGTAAAAGTGCGCGAACTGTTTGCCCGCGCGGGGATTACCCTGCCGACGCGCGAGATGTGGCAGCAGCTGCGTGACGACGTGATGCGCTACGGCATTTATAACCAGAACCTGCAGGCCGTCCCGCCGACCGGATCGATTTCCTACATCAATCACGCCACGTCGAGCATTCACCCGATCGTGTCGAAAATTGAAATTCGTAAGGAAGGCAAAACCGGTCGCGTTTACTACCCTGCCCCGTTTATGACCAATGAGAACCTGGCGCTCTATCAGGACGCGTATGAGATTGGCCCGGAAAAAATCATCGATACCTACGCCGAGGCGACGAAACATGTGGATCAGGGGCTGTCGCTGACGCTGTTCTTCCCGGACACCGCCACCACGCGGGATATCAACAGAGCGCAGATCTACGCCTGGAAGAAAGGCATCAAAACGCTCTACTACATTCGCCTGCGCCAGCTTGCGCTGGAAGGCACCGAAATCGAAGGCTGCGTGTCCTGCGCGCTGTAAGGAGAAAGGATGAAACTGTCACGCGTGAGTGCCGTCAACTGGAACAAAATCCAGGACGACAAAGACCTGGAGGTGTGGAACCGCCTGACCAGCAACTTCTGGCTGCCGGAAAAGGTCCCGCTCTCCAACGATATTCCGGCCTGGCAAACGCTCGGCCACGCCGAGCAGCAGCTGACGATCCGCGTCTTTACCGGCCTGACGCTGCTGGACACTATTCAGAATACCGTCGGTGCTCCGGCTCTGATGAGCGACGCGCTGACGCCGCACGAAGAAGCGGTGATGTCGAACATCAGCTTTATGGAGGCGGTGCATGCCCGCTCCTACAGCTCGATTTTCTCCACCCTGTGCCAGACCAAAGACGTGGACGCGGCCTACGCCTGGAGCGAAGAGAGCGAGTCACTACAGAGAAAGGCAGAGCTGGTGCTGGCGTATTATCGCGCCGATGAGCCGCTGAAGAAGAAGATCGCCAGCGTGTTCCTGGAATCCTTCCTCTTCTATTCCGGCTTCTGGCTGCCCATGTACTGGTCGAGCCGGGGCAAGCTTACTAACACCGCCGATTTGATTCGCCTCATCATTCGTGATGAAGCGGTGCACGGGTATTACATCGGCTATAAGTATCAGAAAGGGCTGGAGAAAGTCAGCGGGGCGAAGCGCGAGGAGCTTAAAGGCTTTGCGCTCGATTTGCTGATGGATCTGTACGACAACGAGCTGAGCTATACCGAGGAGCTCTACGCCGGCACCGGCTGGGAGGACGACGTGAAGGCCTTCCTCTGCTACAACGCCAACAAGGCGCTGATGAACCTGGGCTACGAGGCGCTGTTCCCGCCGGAAATGGCGGAGGTGAACCCGGCGATTCTGGCCGCGCTGTCGCCCAATGCCGACGAAAACCACGATTTCTTCTCGGGGTCGGGCTCATCGTATGTGATGGGCAAAGCGGTGGAAACCGAGGATGAAGACTGGGATTTTTAATGAACGCTAACGTTCGTTAATTTAATATAAACCCAACAATTCCCTCTCTAATATTTACAAAACAACTACACTGTAATTTCCGCGTCATATTCGCCTGAATCATTCCGATTCAGGCGAAATTTCCCGATGCAGCAGCAAAAAATTGAGAAAAATTCAAACCGCCCTCAGCCCTTTATTCATGGGAAATTCAGCCGTTTCGCTTGCGTCAAAATTCTGCCCTCAGCTCGACTCAGGGTTGTCTCAGATTCTCAGTATGTTAGGGTTATGCCCGTTAACAATTTACCATGGTAATCATATCGGCATAAACAAATAACAGGACACTCTCTATTGCATGGCAATTAAATTAGAAGTGAAAAATCTTTATAAAGTATTTGGCGAGCACCCGCAGCGCGCATTCAAATATATTGAGAAAGGCCTTACGAAAGAGCAAATTCTGGAAAAAACCGGGCTATCGCTTGGCGTTAAAGACGCCAGTCTGGCCATTGAAGAAGGCGAGATTTTTGTCATCATGGGATTATCCGGCTCGGGTAAATCCACTATGGTTCGCCTTCTCAATCGCCTGATTGAACCCACCCGCGGACAGGTGCTGATTGACGGCGTGGATATCGCCAGAATATCAGACGCAGAGCTTCGCGAGGTGCGCAGAAAGAAGATCGCAATGGTGTTCCAGTCATTCGCGCTGATGCCGCACATGACGGTGCTGGATAATACCGCCTTCGGCATGGAATTAGCCGGTACGCCCGCTCAGGAACGTCAGGAAAAAGCCCTTGATGCACTGCGTCAGGTCGGGCTGGAAAATTATGCACATGCATACCCAGATGAACTTTCCGGCGGTATGCGTCAGCGCGTGGGATTAGCCCGTGCATTAGCCATTAATCCAGACATATTATTAATGGATGAAGCCTTCTCCGCCCTCGATCCGTTAATTCGCACCGAGATGCAGGATGAGCTGGTAAAATTACAGGCTAAACACCAGCGAACTATTGTCTTTATTTCCCACGATCTGGATGAAGCCATGCGTATTGGCGACCGTATTGCCATTATGCAAAACGGTGAAGTGGTGCAGGTCGGCACGCCAGATGAAATTCTCAATAATCCGGCCAATGATTATGTCCGTACCTTCTTCCGCGGCGTGGATATTAGCCAGGTCTTTAGCGCCAAAGATATTGCCCGTCGAGCGCCAAACGGCATTATCCGTAAAACGCCAGGCTTCGGCCCGCGCTCGGCGCTGAAGCTGCTGCAGGACGAAGACCGTGAATACGGTTATCTGGTTGAACGCGGCAATAAATTTGTTGGCATTGTCTCCATCGACTCCCTGAAAACCGCGCTAGGCGAAAACCGGGGAATCGATGCGGCGTTAATTGACGCTCCGCTTGCCGTGGACGCCGAAACGCCGCTCAGCGATTTGCTCTCTCACGTGGGACAGGCGCCGTGCGCCGTGCCGGTCGTGGGTGAGGAACAACAGTACGTCGGCATCATCTCAAAAGGCATGTTGCTGCAGGCTTTAGATCGCGAGGGGGCAAACAATGACCGATCAATCTAACCCGTGGGGCACCACTGAGGCAGCGGACAGCGCTGCGCAATCTGCCGACGCGTGGGGTTCCACGCCCGCACCGACCGATGGCGGCGGCGCGGCAGACTGGCTCAACAGCGCACCCGCGCCTGCGCCAGAACACTTCAACATCATGGATCCGTTCCACAAAACGCTGATCCCGCTGGACAGCTGGGTCACGGAAGGGATCGACTGGGTGGTCACGCACTTCCGTCCGGTCTTCCAGGGGATCCGCGTCCCGGTGGATTACATCCTGAACGGTTTCCAGCAGCTGATGCTGGGCATGCCGGCGCCGGTCGCCATTATCCTGTTCTCCCTGATCGCCTGGCAGTTCGGTAGCGCAGGGATGGGGGTCGCCACGCTGATCTCGCTGATTGCCATCGGCGCGATTGGCGCGTGGTCGCAGGCGATGATCACCCTGGCGCTGGTGCTGACCGCCCTGCTCTTCTGCATTGTCATCGGCCTGCCGATGGGGATCTGGCTGGCGCGCAGCCCGCGGGCGGCGAAGATTATTCGTCCGCTGCTGGATGCGATGCAGACCACCCCTGCGTTCGTCTATCTGGTGCCTATCGTGATGCTGTTCGGCATCGGCAACGTGCCGGGCGTGGTGGTGACCATTATCTTCGCCCTGCCGCCGATTATTCGTCTGACCATTCTGGGGATCAACCAGGTGCCTGCGGACCTGATCGAAGCGTCACGCTCGTTCGGCGCCAGTCCGCGCCAGATGCTGTTTAAAGTTCAGCTCCCGCTGGCGATGCCGACCATCATGGCGGGCGTTAACCAGACGCTGATGCTGGCCCTGTCGATGGTGGTGATTGCCTCGATGATCGCCGTTGGCGGTCTGGGCCAGATGGTGCTGCGCGGCATTGGCCGTCTCGACATGGGGCTAGCCACCGTCGGCGGCGTCGGGATCGTGATCCTCGCTATTATTCTTGACCGCCTGACCCAGGCCGTCGGTCGTGATTCACGCAGTCGCGGCAACCGTCGCTGGTATAGCACCGGCCCTGTCGGGTTACTCACCCGCCCTTTCACAAAATCAAAATAAGGAACAACGATGCGACATAACGTACTTTTTGCTACCGCGTTTGCCACCCTTGTCTCCACCAGCGCGGTTGCGGCAGACCTGCCGGGCAAAGGCATTACCGTGCAGCCGGTGCAGAGCACCATTTCAGAAGAGAGCTTCCAGACCCAGATCGTCAGCCGCGCGCTGGAGAAGCTGGGCTATACGGTCAACACGCCGAGCGAAGTGGATTACAACGTGGGCTACACGTCGATTGCCTCCGGTGACGCCACCTTTACCGCGGTGAACTGGCAGCCGCTGCACGACGACATGTATGCCGCCGCCGGTGGCGACAAGAAGTTCTATCGCGAAGGGACCTTCGTGACGGGTGCGGCGCAGGGTTATCTGATCGACAAGAAAACCGCCGATAAGTACCACATCACCAATATTGAACAGCTGAAAGATCCGAAGATCGCCAGGCTGTTCGACACCAACGGCGACGGCAAGGCCGACATGATGGGCTGCTCGCCGGGCTGGGGCTGTGAGGCGGTGATTAACCACCAGAACAAAGCCTTCGATCTGGCGAAAACGGTCGACGTGAGCCACGGCAACTATTCAGCGATGATGGCCGACACCATTGCCCGCTTCAAAGAGGGTAAACCGGTGATCTACTACACCTGGACGCCGTACTGGGTGAGCGACGTCCTGAAGCCGGGTAAAGACGTGGTGTGGCTGCAGGTACCGTTCTCCTCCCTGCCGGGCGAGCAGAAAGATATCGACACCAAACTGCCGAACGGCATGAACTACGGCTTCCCGGTGAACACCATGCATATCGTGGCCAACAAAGCCTGGGCGGAGAAAAACCCGGCGGCGGCGAAGCTGTTCTCGGTGATGAAGCTGCCGCTGGCGGACATCAATGCCCAGAACGCGATGATGCACGCGGGCAAATCGTCTGAAGCGGATGTGAAAGGCCACGTGGACGGCTGGATCAAAGCCCACCAGCAGCAGTTTGACGGCTGGGTGAAAGAGGCGCTTGCGGCGCAGAAGTAAAACATTTTCCCTCACCCCGGCGCTCTGTTAGCGTTCCCTCTCCCCGTGGGAGAGGGTTAGGGTGAGGGCACCAGACCGCACAATCCCCCTAAACCGCACAATACATCACCCAACAATCCCCCAACATTCACAATCATTAGCTATTATGGTTTCCGGAAAAATAATCACTCAACTAACGATTCCTGAAACTAATGACAAAAACAACCCAAGGGCTTAGCCCCGCGCTCATCCTTTTAATGTCCGTGGCAACGGGTCTGGCAGTCGCCAGCAACTATTACGCGCAGCCTCTTCTCGACACCATCGCCCGCGCGTTCAATCTCTCCGCCAGCTCCGCAGGCTTTATCGTCACCGCTGCACAGCTGGGCTATGCCGCCGGGCTGCTGTTCCTGGTGCCGCTCGGCGATATGTTTGAACGCCGAATGCTGATCGTCTCCATGACCCTGCTGGCTGCCGGTGGGATGCTGATCACCGCCAGCAGCCAGTCGTTAACAATGATGATCGTCGGTACCGCGCTAACGGGGCTGTTCTCCGTGGTGGCGCAAATCCTGGTTCCGCTCGCCGCGACCCTCGCCTCCCCGGAAAAACGCGGCAAGGTGGTGGGCACCATCATGAGCGGCCTGCTGCTGGGGATTTTGCTGGCGCGTACCGTTGCAGGACTGCTGGCAAGCCTGGGCGGCTGGCGCACCGTATACTGGGTGGCGAGCGTGCTGATGGTCGTCATGGCGCTGGCGCTGTGGCGCGGGCTGCCAAAGGTGAAGCAGGAAAACCACCTGAACTATCCTCAGCTGCTGGCCTCTGTTTTCAGTCTGTTCACCCAGGATAAGCTTCTGCGCACCCGCGCCCTGCTGGGCTGCTTCACCTTCGCTAACTTCAGCATCCTGTGGACGTCGATGGCGTTTCTGCTGGCCGCGCCGCCGTTCAATTATTCCGAAGGGGTGATTGGCCTGTTCGGCCTGGCCGGCGCCGCAGGGGCACTGGGCGCGCGTCCCGCAGGCGGGCTGGCCGACAAGGGCAAATCCCACCTGACCACCTCCGCAGGGCTGGTTTTACTTCTGCTCTCCTGGGCGGCGATCTGGTACGGACACATTTCGGTGCTGGCGCTGATCGTCGGTATCCTGGTACTCGATCTCACCGTACAGGGCGTTCACATCACCAATCAGACCGTCATCTATCGCGTGAAGCCAGAGGCGCGTAACCGCCTGACGGCAGGATACATGACCAGCTACTTCATTGGCGGCGCTGCGGGTTCGCTCATTTCAGCATCGGCGTGGCAGCATGCAGGCTGGTCGGGGGTATGTGCGATTGGCGCCATCGTCGCCACCCTTAACCTGCTAGTATGGTGGCGCGGCTACCATCGTCAGGATGCAATTAACTAAGATTTACATTGCGTTGGCCTCTTAGGGTGTTAAGAGGCCCTTCACTCTGTTAATGTAAACGCAATCATTTATCCCAGAAATTTTAATGTGGGTGACATATTTACAATCGGCATGAATAGTTCAGACCCCCGTCCTCACATCCTCTCTTCAGCGGGTTCACACCCTACGCTTTCTGTGCTCACCGGGTCACGGACTTACCCGGCGCTTTCTGATGGTGACATAAGTTTGGCGGATATAACCGCACAAATAATTCATTTACATTATTTGTCACTATCGTTACTATATCGGCTGTAATTAATGAGGTTATGCCCAAATGGATAGTTCGTTTACGCCCATTGAACAAATGCTTAAATTCCGCGCCAGTCGCCATGAGGACTTCCCGTATCAGGAAATCCTGCTGACCCGCCTGTGCATGCACATGCAGGGTAAGCTACTGGAAAACCGTAATAAAATGCTGAAAGCTCAAGGGATTAACGAGACGTTGTTTATGGCGTTGATTACGCTGGAGTCTCAGGAAAATCACAGCATTCAGCCTTCCGAACTGAGCTGCGCGCTGGGCTCCTCCCGTACCAATGCGACCCGAATTGCCGATGAACTCGAAAAGCGTGGCTGGATTGAGCGCCGTGAAAGCGACAACGATCGCCGCTGCCTGCATCTGCAACTGACCGATAAAGGTCACCAGTTCCTGCGCGAGGTGCTGCCACCTCAGCACAATTGCCTGCACAAACTCTGGTCTGCCCTCAGCACCGCCGAGCGCGACCAGCTTGAGCACATCACTCGCAAGCTGCTCACCCGTCTGGACCAGATGGATGAAGACGGCGCCGTTCTTGAGGCGCTGCGCTAACGCGACGACACGCTCACCATTCCAGATTCATAAGAAAACCGACAGGCCAGCACGTCACACTGCTGGCCTTTCTGACGACAGGTCGGCTCAGCCGATGTGAAAATAAGAAGATCGTGGAGAACTACAATGAGCGCAAATGCGGAGAGCACTACCCCGCAGCAGCCGGGCAACAAGAAAGGCAAACGTAAGAGCGCCCTTCTTCTGTTGACCTTGCTCTTTATCATTATTGCCGTGGCATATGGGATCTATTGGTTTTTAGTACTGCGTCATGCTGAAGAGACTGACGACGCGTACGTGGCAGGGAACCAGGTACAAATTATGGCGCAGGTGTCGGGCAGCGTGACGAAAGTCTGGGCTGACAATACCGACTTTGTGCAAAAAGGCGATGTGTTGGTGACCCTCGATCCAACCGACGCCCAGCAGGCGTTTGAAAAAGCACAGACCGCGCTGGCCTCCAGCGTCCGTCAGACCCGCCAGCTGATGATCAACAGCAAACAGCTGCAGGCCAACATCGACGTGCAGAAAACGGCGCTGGCGCAGGCGCAAAGCGACCTGAACCGCCGCGTTCCGCTCGGCACGGCTAACCTGATTGGCCGTGAAGAGCTGCAGCACGCACGCGATGCCGTTGCCAGCGCTCAGGCACAGCTGGATGTGGCCATTCAACAGTACAACGCCAACCAGGCGATGGTGCTGGGCACCAGCCTGGAAAACCAGCCCGCCGTACAGCAGTCGGCGACCGAAGTACGCAACGCGTGGCTTGCCCTGCAGCGTACCAAAATCGTCAGCCCGATGACCGGCTACGTCTCCCGTCGTTCCGTCCAGCCTGGGGCGCAGATTAGCCCAACCACGCCGCTGATGGCGGTCGTGCCGGCAGACAATCTGTGGGTAGACGCCAACTTTAAAGAGACGCAGCTTGCCCATATGCGTATCGGCCAGACCGCGACGGTCGTCAGCGACATCTACGGCGATGACGTGAAGTACACCGGGAAAGTGGTCGGCCTGGATATGGGGACCGGCAGCGCCTTCTCCCTGCTGCCTGCGCAAAACGCCACCGGTAACTGGATCAAAGTGGTTCAGCGTCTGCCTGTGCGTATTGAGCTGGATTCCAAACAGCTGGCGGATCACCCGCTGCGTATCGGCCTCTCTACGCTGGTGACGGTCGACACCGCCAACCGCGACGGTCAGATCCTGGCAAGCCAGGTGCGTAGCAGCCCGGCTTATGAAAGTAACGCCCGTGAAATTAGCCTCGATCCGGTCAACAAGCTGATCGATGACATCGTGAAGGCAAACGCCGGTTAATCCGAAGGTGAGCGTTATGCAACAGCAAAAGCCGCAAAAACCGCTGGAAGGCGCGCAGCTGGTCATTATGACCATCGCGCTGTCGCTGGCGACATTCATGCAGGTGCTGGACTCCACCATCGCAAACGTGGCGATCCCGACCATCGCCGGTAACCTTGGCTCGTCGCTGAGCCAGGGAACCTGGGTCATTACCTCGTTTGGGGTGGCAAACGCCATCTCCATTCCGATTACCGGCTGGCTGGCAAAGCGCGTCGGTGAAGTGAAGCTGTTCCTCTGGTCGACGGTATTGTTCGTTCTTGCCTCCTGGGCGTGCGGCATGTCCAGCAGCCTGACGATGCTGATCTTCTTCCGCGTTATTCAGGGGATTGTGGCCGGGCCGTTGATTCCGCTGTCGCAGAGTTTACTGCTGAACAACTACCCGCCCGCCAAGCGCTCGATTGCGCTGGCGCTGTGGTCGATGACCGTGATTGTCGCCCCGATTTGCGGGCCTATCTTAGGCGGCTATATCAGCGACAACTATCACTGGGGCTGGATCTTCTTCATCAACGTACCGATTGGCGCCATCGTGGTAATGATGACGCTCCAGTCGCTGCGCGGCAGAGAAACCCGGACGGAACAGCGGCGCATCGACGCCATTGGTCTGGCACTGCTGGTTGTCGGCATCGGTAGCCTGCAGGTCATGCTCGACCAGGGCAAAGAGCTGGACTGGTTCAACTCACGGGAGATCATCATCCTGACGATTGTCGCGGTGGTGTCGCTGAGCTTCCTGATTGTCTGGGAGCTGACGGACGATAACCCGATAGTCGACCTGTCGCTATTTAAGTCGCGAAACTTCACCATAGGCTGTCTGTGTATCAGCCTCGCCTATATGCTCTACTTCGGCGCGATTGTACTGCTGCCGCAGCTGTTGCAGGAGGTATACGGCTACACCGCAACCTGGGCAGGATTAGCCTCGGCGCCGGTTGGATTGATTCCGGTTCTGCTGTCGCCGATCATTGGGCGCTTCGCCCACAAGCTCGACATGCGCCGTCTGGTGACGTTCAGCTTTATCATGTACGCCGTGTGCTTCTACTGGCGCGCGTATACGTTCGAACCGGGAATGGACTTTGGCGCCTCCGCGTGGCCGCAGTTTATTCAGGGCTTTGCCGTGGCGTGTTTCTTTATGCCACTGACCACCATCACGCTTTCCGGTTTACCGCCTGAGCGCATGGCGGCGGCATCGAGCCTGTCGAACTTTACGCGAACGCTGGCGGGCTCGATTGGTACGTCGATCACCACCACCCTGTGGACGAACCGTGAATCGATGCACCATGCGCAGCTGACCGAAGCGGTGAATCCGTTCAACCCGAACTCTCAGCAGATGTACAGCCAGTTGCAGGGAATGGGCATGACGGAGCAGCAGGCGTCAGGGTGGATTGCCCAGCAGATCACCAACCAGGGGCTGATTATCTCGGCCAACGAGATTTTCTGGATATCGGCGGGGATCTTTATCGTCCTGCTGGGGCTGGTGTGGTTTGCTAAACCACCGTTTGGTGCCGGTAGCGGCGGCGGTGGCGCGCACTAGTCCTGTGCTCAGGATGCCGGGTGGCGGCTACGCTTACCCGGTCTACGCTTACCGGGCCGCCATCCGTAGGCCCGGTAAGCATAGCGCCACCGGGCATCTACAGGCTCAATACTAGATGTGCAGTTCCTGCAGTTTTTCTTTTGGCAGGGCCAGCTCTTCGTTGCTGTTCACGCGAACATCACGCTCGATGATGTGACGCGCGATTTCCTGCGCTTCTTCCAGAGAGTGCATCTGGTAGGTCCCGCACTGGTAAACGTTCAGCTCAGGGATCTGGTTCTGCTCTTTCACCTTCAGCACGTCTTCCATCGCCGCTTTCCACGCATCCGCGACGCGCTTCTCGTCAGGCACGCCAATCAGGCTCATGTAGAAACCGGTACGGCAGCCCATCGGAGAGATATCGATGATCTCAACGCCGTTGCCGTTCAGGTGGTCACGCATGAAGCCAGCGAACAGGTGTTCCAGGGTATGAATGCCTTTCTCAGGCATCACTTCTTTATTTGGCACGCAGAAACGCAGATCGAAGACGGTGATCGTGTCGCCGTGCGGGGTGTGCATGGTCTTCGCCACGCGAACTGCAGGTGCTTCCATACGGGTATGGTCGACAGTAAAGCTATCTAATAACGGCATACGTCACCTCCGATAGTGATTTTTTTTAAAATAAACTGAACTCTTCTACAGAATGCGCGTCTGAGTATATGAAAGACGCGCATTTGTTATCATCATCCCTGAATTCAGAGATGTATATTTTGGCCACAGCGATGTGGCCTTTTTCTTTTCTGCTTAAGCCTGCTTCGCCAGAAAAGCCTCAAACGACTCGGTATCCGCCGCTTCAACCTCTTTCTGACGCATAACGGACGCATCGCGTTCCGCTACAAAATCCGCTTCGCTCAGCACTTCTAACGGCTCCTGCATCAGCATCTCACGGTACTCCGCTGAGAGTGAACGCCCCGTGCCGCCAATGCCCTGATCGATCATAGAACGCAGAATGCGTGCTGAGAACGTCAGTTCCGGATTATCAAAACTTTCCACCAGCCGATCGCAGATCTGTTGATACGCGTCGCCGCCGTCGATGCTGTCCATTGTCCGGGCAACACGCTTCAGGTCGCGGAACAGATCTTTGCCGACTTTGGTCAGCGGGAACTGTGCTGTTTCACAGCCGATACCCAGCGTCAGACCCGGTTTACGCCCTTCCAGAATCACGCGGTTCCAGTTTGTACGGGTGCAGAGCAGTTCGTCTGAGCTCATTTCCGGCGCATCCGCCAGCACGCACCAGACCATAAACAGATCCAGGAAGCGAATCTGCTGTTCATCAACGCCAATCGGTGAGAATGGGTTGATATCCAGCGAGCGTACTTCAATGTATTCAATCCCGCCGCGCTGCAGCGCATCCGACGGGGTTTCACCGCTGCGCGTTACGCGCTTAGGACGAATAGGCGCATACAGCTCGTTTTCAATCTGCAGCACGTTGGTGTTGATTTGCAGGCGCTTGCCGTCTTTTTCGAGGCCGATTTTCTCGTACTCTTCCGACGGGGTTTTGATCGCCCGCTTCAATCCTGCCACATATTCGTGCAATTCGTTAAACGTAATACCGAGATTGCTTTGCGATTTATTGGTATAACCGAGATCGCTAAGGCGCAGAGAGGTGGCGTACGGGAGATAGTACATTCCGCACTCGGTCTTCTCGAACGGCAGCGTGGTCGGTTTCCCCTGCAGGAACGAAGAACAGATCGCCGGGGAGGCACCAAACAAATACGGGATCACCCAGCCGAAACGGTAATAGTTGCGGATCAGGCGGAAATAACCTTCAGAGATCGCGTCTTTATCCGTTTCACCGCATTTCGCCTGCCAGAACGCCATTGGCAGCGAGAAGTTGTAATGCACGCCAGAGATGGTCTGCATCAACGCGCCGTAGCGGTTTTTCAGCCCTTCGCGATAGAGCGTTTTCAGCCGACCGATATTTGACGTGCCGTACTGCGCCAGCTCAATCTCCTGGCCCTGCTCGATATAGCACGGCATGCTGAGGGGCCACATACGCTCGTCGCCCATGTTGCGCGCGGTGTAGCGATGGATATCGCGCATGATCGTCAGCATATGATCAATATCACCCTCTACTGGCGTGATGAACTCCAGCAGTGCTTCAGCGAAATCGGTTGTGATCCATTTATGTGTCAGCGCCGAGCCTAACGCCTTCGGGTGACCCGTCGTCGCTAAGCTACCGTCCGCGTTAACGCGCAGCGTTTCACGCTCAAGACCACGCTGAATACCCTTCAATGCCTGAGGGTGGTTTTCCAGCCAGGCCAGCGCCTGAGATACGTCCGGGATCAAATTGACCTCCCGCCTGTCAAAGTAATGTTACTCAGCATAATTGTAATGGTTGACGATTGAAGGTCGCGTATTCATTCCACCAATTAGTGCCACCACGTCATACCCTGTAGTGTTGCCCACGCCACGAGAACATAGCGCAACGCCTTGCCAAGGCACAAAAAAAAGAGCACCGGTCCCCAGGAGATGCGCATCCATCCCGCCAGCAGACACAGTAAATCGCCTATTACAGGCATCCAGCTTAATAACAGCGTGGCAGCGCCATAGCGTTTTAGCCAGCCGACTGCCTTTTCCTGCCAGCGCGATTTTTCGCGCAGCGGAAAGAAACGCCCAAGAATAACGTTAGTCAGCCCTCCAAGGCTATTACCCATTGTTGCTATTAATACAAGCAGCCAGGGCTGACTCACGCCGGACAACAGCATCGCCACCAGCACCACTTCCGAATTTCCCGGTAACAGCGTGGCGCTTAAAAAACTGCTGGCGAATAATGAGGCGAGTGACAGCGCGTCACTCACAGCAAGCGCACATCCACCGCATCCATTCCGGCATCACGCGCGGCCTGGATACCGAAATCGGCATCTTCAAACACGACACATTTTGCCGCCGGGACGCCCATTAACTCTGCGCAAAGCAGGAAGGTATCCGGTGCGGGCTTGTGATGTTTAACATGATCGGCGGCGACCACGGCAGAAAAATAGTGGCGCAGGCCAAGATGGTTGAGTAATGCCTCAGCGATCGCACTTTCGCTACCCGTTCCTACCGACATCGGACGACGCCCGTGCCACTCTTTTACCACATCAATCAGCGGCAAAGGGCGTACGGTATCTAAAAGCATGGCTTTTACCGCATCGGTTTTTTCGCGCGCGAGCAGGTGCGGGTCGAGATCGGCCTGATTCAGTTCAATCACGGCCTGTGCAATACGCCAGGTGGGGGATCCGTTGAGGGCAATCATCGCCTGAAGATCGAAACGCATACCGTAGCGGCCCAGGACGTCAGTCCAGGCTTGACGATGCGTGGGTTCGGTATCCAGGAGAGTGCCATCCATATCGAAGATCAAACCGTCATACTGTGCGTACATCGTGCTCTCGCTAAACGATTAACAAAGCATTACTTTATCGTAAATGGTGATTTTTGTCGCTGATTGAGAGTGTGATTGCTGACGGAACGTCGAAGGAATAAACAAAGAAGGAGAAGATGGTGCATCCGGGAGGATTCGAACCTCCGACCGCTCGGTTCGTAGCCGAGTACTCTATCCAGCTGAGCTACGGATGCATCAGGGAACTACTTTCAGAAATAATAATGGTGCATCCGGGAGGATTCGAACCTCCGACCGCTCGGTTCGTAGCCGAGTACTCTATCCAGCTGAGCTACGGATGCATCAGGGTACTGCTTTCAGAAATAGTAAATGGTGCATCCGGGAGGATTCGAACCTCCGACCGCTCGGTTCGTAGCCGAGTACTCTATCCAGCTGAGCTACGGATGCATCGGGATTTACTACTGTACTGCTCGATATTCATATCACTTCTAAAGCAATATGAAGTAATAGATGGTGCATCCGGGAGGATTCGAACCTCCGACCGCTCGGTTCGTAGCCGAGTACTCTATCCAGCTGAGCTACGGATGCAAAATGGCGGTGAGGCGGGGATTCGAACCCCGGATGCAGCTTTTGACCGCATACTCCCTTAGCAGGGGAGCGCCTTCAGCCTCTCGGCCACCTCACCACACAACGCCTCTTTCGAGTGCTTCGAGTTACTCGTTAAGAGCTTCTCGTCGCTGCGTGGCGCATATATTACTTTCTGGGACTTATAAGTCAAACAATTTTCCAAAAGCTTTTATCGTTTGCACAAATCACACGCAATTCGCATGTAAAAGCCGCAAAGAGGGTGTTTTATAAGCGGATTTTGCAGGCATTTTCACAGAAAACCTATGCAGAATTGACGGCGTAAAGGCGAGTTTAGGGTAACCGAGTGGTTAAAAAGAGAGCGATTGAAATTAAACGGTAACGTTGAGCAGGAAAAATGACAGGAGGGTTGCGTCTCGCCCGACAGCGAGACGCGACAATATCAGTAACTGGACTGCTGGGATTTTTCAGCCTGGATACGCTGGTAGATCTCTTCACGGTGGACAGATACTTCTTTAGGAGCGTTAACACCAATACGTACCTGGTTACCCTTTACCCCTAAAACTGTCACGGTGACCTCATCCCCAATCATGAGGGTCTCACCAACTCGACGAGTCAGAATCAGCATTCTTTGCTCCTTGAAAGATTAAAAGAGTCGGGTCTCTTGTATCCCGGCATTATCCATCATATAACGCCAAAAAGTAAGCGATGACAAACACGTAAAGTGTAAGCAGTCACGGCATCACATTCTGTTAAACGTAAGTTTAGCCGATATACACAAACTCAACCTGACTTTATCGTTATCGATAGCACAGTGAACAAGACGCCATAACGTTACCGCTATGGCGTCTGCTTGTGCTTTGTAGTTATTACAGTTTCGCGCTTACCCAGCTTTCAACGCTGGCCAAAGCTTGCGGAAGTGCCGCCGCATCCGTACCACCGGCTTGCGCCATGTCAGGACGACCGCCCCCCTTGCCGCCCACCTGCTGAGCGACCATACCAATCAGTTCCCCTGCTTTTACGCGGTCGGTCACATCCTTAGAGACGCCCGCAATCAGAGAAACCTTACCTTCTGCCACTGTCGCCAGCACGATAACGGTAGAACCAAGCTGGTTCTTGAGATCGTCGACCATAGTACGCAGCATCTTAGGCTCAACGCCCGCCAGATCGCTGACAAGCAGTTTGACGCCCTTAATGTCTACAGCCTTGCTGGAGAGGTTTGCACTCTCCTGCGCCGCAGCCTGCTCTTTCAGCTGCTGCAGCTCTTTTTCCAGCTGACGCGTGCGATCCAGCGCAACGCGCACTTTCTCGCCCAGGTTCTGGCTATCGCCTTTCAGCAGCTGCGCGATGTCGTGCAGCTGATCGCTCTGCGCATGCAGGCTGGCAATCGCACCTTCACCGGTCACCGCTTCAATACGACGCACACCTGCCGCCGTACCCGACTCGGAAACAATGCGGAACAGGCCGATGTCACCGGTGCGCGATGCGTGCGTACCGCCGCACAGCTCGGTAGAGAAGTCGCCCATGCTCAGCACGCGAACGCGGTCGTCATACTTCTCACCAAACAGCGCCATCGCACCTTTTTTCTTCGCGTCCTCGAGTTCCATAATATGGGTCTCGATTGGCAGGTTACGGCGGATCTGCGCGTTCACCAGATCTTCCACCGCGCGGATTTCAGACGGTTTCATCGCTTCAAAATGCGAGAAGTCGAAACGCAGCACTTTGTCGTTAACCAGAGAACCTTTCTGTGCAACGTGGGTACCGAGCACGTCGCGCAGGGCAGCATGCATCAGGTGGGTTGCAGAGTGGTTCAGACGAATGCGCGCGCGGCGAGCTTCATCCACGTTAGCCTGTACGCCCTCGCCCACTTTCAGAGAACCGGAAACCAGTTTGCCCTGGTGACCAATCGCCTGACCGTATTTCTGGGTGTCGCTGACGCTGAAGCTGAAACCGTTGCCTTTCAGTTCGCCCTTATCGCCAACCTGGCCGCCGGATTCCGCATAGAACGGCGTTTTGTCCAGAATGACAACCGCATCCTGACCCGCGCTGATGCTGTCTACGGCTTTACCGTCAACAAACAGGGCGGTCACTTTGCCGGTCAGTTCCAGCGCGTCATAACCTTTGAATTCTGACGCGCTATCAACGCGGATCATCGCGTTGTAGTCCGCACCGAAACCGCTGGATTCACGCGCACGACGACGCTGCTCTTCCATCGCGGCTTCGAAGCCCGCTTCGTCAACTTTGATGTTGCGCTCGCGGCAAACGTCCGCCGTCAGGTCAACCGGGAAGCCGTAGGTGTCGTACAGGCGGAAAGCGGTTTCGCCATCCAGCGTGTCGCCCTTAAGTTTCGCCAGCTCTTCGTCCAGCAGCGCCAGACCGCGCTCCAGTGTACGCGCAAACTGCTCTTCTTCGGTTTTCAGAACCTGCTCTACCTGCGCCTGCTGGCGTTTCAGCTCATCACCGGCCGCACCCATCACGCCAATCAGTGGCCCAACGAGTTTATAGAAGAAGGTGTCCTTCGCGCCCAGCATGTTGCCGTGACGGATGGCACGACGAATGATACGACGCAGCACGTAGCCACGGTTTTCATTCGACGGGATAACGCCGTCGGCAATCAGGAACGCACAGGAACGAATGTGGTCCGCGATAACGCGCAGCGATTTGTTGTTCAGGTCGGTCGCGCCGGTAACGTTCGCAACGGCTTTGATCAGGGTGCTGAACAGGTCAATTTCGTAGTTGGAGTTAACGTGCTGCAGAACCGCGGCAATACGCTCCAGGCCCATACCGGTATCGACGGAAGGCTTCGGCAGCGGCTCCATCGTACCGTCGGCCTGACGGTTGAACTGCATGAACACGATGTTCCAGATCTCAATGTAGCGATCGCCGTCTTCTTCCGGGCTGCCC
This sequence comes from Enterobacter sp. KB-221C9, assembly GCF_041320715.1. Lineage (NCBI taxonomy): Bacteria > Pseudomonadati > Pseudomonadota > Gammaproteobacteria > Enterobacterales > Enterobacteriaceae > Enterobacter > Enterobacter sp. KB-221C9. The sequence continues at coordinate 302,266 of NZ_JBGIWG010000004.1, read as the reverse complement.
GGAGGGCCACCCCAGATGTGGTCGCCGTGGTCGTAGAAGATCTCGGTGCACGGACCGCAAGGGCCGGTATCACCCATCTGCCAGAAGTTATCAGACGCGTATGGCGCGCCTTTGTTATCACCGATGCGAATAATACGCTCGCGCGGGATCCCGACTTCTTTTTCCCAGATTTCGTAGGCTTCGTCATCGGTTTCATAGACGGTAACCCACAGACGCTCTTTCGGCAGGTTGAACCAGTTTTCACCGGTCAGCAGTTCCCACGCATATTGAATGGCATCGTGTTTGAAGTAGTCGCCGAAGCTGAAGTTACCCAGCATTTCGAAGAACGTATGGTGACGCGCGGTGTAACCGACGTTTTCCAGGTCGTTGTGTTTACCGCCCGCACGCACGCAACGCTGTGAGGTTGTGGCGCGGGAATAATTACGCTTGTCGAGACCAAGGAACACATCCTTGAACTGGTTCATCCCGGCGTTGGTAAACAGCAGAGTCGGATCGTTGTTCGGTACCAGGGAGCTGCTGGCAACAACCTGGTGTCCCTTACTATGGAAAAAATCGAGAAACGCCTGACGGATCTCAGCGGTGCTCTTGCTCATAATTATCCTGAAATCAAGCTAACGAAATGTCGTAGCCAGCCTGTATCGGTAAACCGTTGGACAGACCAGCTACTGGAAAAAGTGGGAATAAGATAAGTTTTCTTTAGTGGGAAGTAAAATCCCGCATGCGTTCAATCGGCAAAATTACGCCAGATATCCTGAATATCTTCCATCAGAAAGCCGCGGTAGAGCAAAAAGCGCTGGATTTTGACTTTTTCTGAAAATTCACGCGGCAGCGGTTCGCCGTATTTACGAATCGCCTGTTCTCTGGCCAGCTCGCACCAGTCAATATCGCATTCGCGCATCGCTTTTTCGATGGATTCCCGGGCCACCCCTTTCTGGTTCAGCTCCTGCCGGATGCGCGCGGGCCCGTATCCTTTACGGCCTCGGCTGGCGAGAAACCGTGAGGCAAAACGCTCGTCATCGAGATAGTGATGCTCATAGCACCAGGCAATCACGCGATCATAATCTTCCGCGGTGGCGTCAATCTCTTCCGGCCCGTTTTTACTCATCACCGGAGCCGACAGTTTTCGCCGCAGCTCCTGTTCACTGTGGTCACGAACGGCCAGGATGCGCACCGCACGGTCCAGTAAGCGTGCATACGCGGGTCGACGTGTTGTCGGTTCACTCATAAAAAACCTGCTGATTCAGAAATGCAAAAAGGGCCGCATCAGCAGCCCTTCATTTTTAAACGAAAGAATTAAAAGTCTTCGTTAGTTTCTTCAGCATCCGCGGCATCGACCACGAAATCAGGTTTGGAGTCCTGGTTGTTCAGCAGAAGCTCACGCACCTTCTTCTCAATCTCTTTCGCTGCAGCCGGGTTCTCTTTCAGCCAGGAGATCGCGTTCGCTTTACCCTGACCAATCTTGTCACCGTTGTAGCTGTACCAGGCGCCCGCTTTTTCAATCAGCTTCTCTTTCACGCCCAGGTCAACCAGCTCGCCGAGGAAGTTGATCCCTTCGCCGTAGAGGATCTGGAACTCAGCCTGTTTGAACGGCGCGGCGATTTTGTTCTTCACAACCTTCACGCGGGTTTCGCTACCCACCACGTTCTCGCCCTCTTTCACCGCGCCGATACGGCGGATATCCAGACGGACAGAGGCGTAGAATTTCAGTGCGTTACCACCGGTAGTGGTTTCCGGGTTACCGAACATCACACCAATTTTCATACGGATCTGGTTGATGAAGATCAGCAGCGTGTTGGACTGCTTCAGGTTACCCGCCAGCTTACGCATCGCCTGGCTCATCATACGTGCCGCGAGGCCCATGTGGGAGTCACCGATTTCACCTTCAATTTCGGCTTTTGGCGTCAGTGCGGCAACGGAGTCGACCACGATAACGTCAACGGCACCAGAACGCGCCAGCGCGTCACAAATTTCCAGCGCTTGCTCACCGGTGTCCGGCTGAGAACACAGCAGGTTGTCGATATCCACGCCCAGCTTGCGGGCATAAACAGGGTCCAGCGCGTGCTCGGCATCGATAAACGCACAGGTTTTACCTCCGCGCTGTGCCGCGGCAATCACCTGCAGCGTCAGGGTGGTTTTACCGGAGGACTCTGGCCCGTAGATTTCTACGATACGGCCCATAGGCAGACCGCCAGCGCCCAGCGCGATATCCAGAGAAAGCGAACCGGTGGAGATGGTTTCCACATCCATGGAACGGTCTTCACCCAGGCGCATGATGGAGCCTTTACCGAATTGCTTTTCGATCTGGCCCAGTGCTGCCGCCAACGCTTTCTGTTTGTTTTCGTCGATAGCCATTATTACTCCTGTCATGCCGGGAGAAGCGACTGTGCTTCACCGTGGATTTCTGTTCTGTTGGTGCAATTATACTGTATGGTCATACAGTATCAAGTGTTTTGTAGAAATTGTTGCCAGAGCGTTTTTAACGCATAAACGGTTGCCTGACGACGCACGCTTTCGCGATCGCCGCTGAAGCACTCCCGGCGGGTGATCCCTTCCCCTTTGGACGTGGCGAACCCAAACCAGACGGTGCCGACAGGCTTCACGTCGCTGCCGCCGTCCGGGCCCGCAATGCCGCTAATGGAAATCGCGTAATCTGCGCGCGCCTCTTTGAGCGCACCGATGGCCATCTCGATCACCACCGGTTCGCTGACCGCACCATGCTGTTCAAGCGTGGATTCGCGCACGCCAATCATCTGTGCTTTAGCTTCGTTACTGTAGGTCACAAAACCGCGTTCAAACCAGGCGGAACTGCCGGCAATATCGGTAATCGCTTTCGCCACCCAGCCGCCGGTGCAGGATTCCGCAGTGGTGATTGTCGCGCCACGCTGCTTCAGCGCAAGGCCAACGATCTCGCTAAGCTGCATCAATTCATGGTCAGTCATTCTCGCTCCAGGCATCAGAAAAACGTGCTGCACAAGATAGCACTTTCTCGTCAGATGTGGGGATGCACTTCAGGTTTTACGAGGGGGCTTCAGAAAAAAGCCGGTACGGACGCACCGGCGGTGGAAGGGTTATTTCATGCTGTCAGCGAGGGTGTTCACATTGTGGCGAAACGCCTTAACGTAGGTGTCTGCCACCCCACCTTTTGCCGACAAAGCTTCGGGGTAAAGCTCGCCCCCAGGCTGCGCGCCCGTCGCCGACGCAATCTGTTTAACCAGACGCGGATCGAGCTGATTTTCCATAAACCAGGTTTTCACGCCGTCGGCTTTGATCTGATTGATAATCTCAGCGACCTGCGCCGCGCTGGCTTCGCTCTCAGACGACAGCCCCTGCGGCGCCATGAACGTCACGCCGTAAGCGCGGCTGAAATAGCCGAACGCGTCATGGCTGGTCAGCACTTTACGCTTCGCCGACGGGATCTGGCTAAAGCGCGTTTTGGCCCAGTTATCAAGCTGGCTAAGCTGCGCGATATACGGTTTACCGGAGGCTTCCAGCGCGGCTTTGTCATCCGGATCGGCTTTCACCAGCCCGTTCAGGATATTTTGCGCATACAGCGCCCCATTTGCCGCGCTGTTCCACGCGTGCGGATCGGTGACGGTTTTGCCGTCCTCTTCCAGAGTGTGGGTTTTCACCCCGGCTGAAGCCACCACCAGCTGCCCCTTAAATCCGGAGGCTTTTACCAGACGGTCAAGCCAGCCTTCCAGCCCCAGGCCGTTCACCACCACCACATCAGCCTTGCTCAGGGCCGCGCTGTCTTTCGGCGACGGTTCGAAGGTATGCGGATCGCCGTCCGGCCCGACCAGCGTCGTCACGTTCACATGGTCACCGCCTACCTCCTGCGTGATATCCCCCAGTATCGAAAAGCTGGTCACCACATTCAGCGTTTTCGCCATCACGCCGTGCGACATCATCCCCAGCGCGAGCGCCACTACAAATCCTGTACGTTTCATCGTTTCCCCTTGCGTTAAAAATACGCCCGCAGGCTGCCAGCGAGCCTGCTTCGCGTACCCAATAAAATGGAAATAAAGAACAGCGCGCTGGCGGTGAGCACGATAGATGGCCCGGCCGGTAGACTCATCGCCCAGGAGAGGCTCAACCCCAGCCATGCGCAGAAAATACCGCTGATACCCGCCATCAGGAGTAAGGCAGGTAACGTGCGCACCCAGCAGCGTGCCGCCACGGCCGGAAGCATCATCAGCCCGACGGCCATCAGCGTGCCGAGCACCTGAAAACCGGCCACCAGGTTAAGCACCAGCAGCGCCAGAAACAGTCCGTGCAGCAGGCCAGGCAGCCAGCGGGCGTTCACCTGGAGCCAGGCGGTATCAAACGCTTCTGTAACCAGCCCGCGATAAAACAGCGCCAGCGTAATAAGGGTGAACATACAAACGCCCGTGACAAACAGCGCGGCGTCATTGTCCACGGCGAGGATGGAGCCAAACAGCAGATGCAGCAGATCGACATTTGACCCGCGCAGCGACACCAGCGTGACCCCCAGCGCCAGCGAGCCAAGATAAAACCCGGCAAAGCTCGCATCTTCTTTCAGCGGCGTGCGTCGACTGACCAGACCGGCCAGCAGCGCCACGGTAATTCCCGCGATAAAACCGCCAATACTCATCGCCAGCAGCGACATACCGCTGAGTAAATACCCCACGGCGACACCCGGCAAAATGGCGTGAGAAAGGGCATCGCCCATCAGGCTCATCCGACGCAGCTGAAGAAACACGCCGAGCGCGGTAGTGCTGACGGAGAGCGCCAGGCAAACCACCAGCGCGCGACGCATAAAGCCGTACTCAATAAACGGCTGAAAAAAGAGATGCCAGATCATGCCACCCTCACCCGCTCGGTTTTCCACTGGGGGACGTCAGCATCCAGCCGTAACGTCTGCGGGAAATGGCGCGACACGCGCTCGCTGTCGTGCAGTACCGCGAGCAGCGTTTGCCCCTGCCTATACATCTCCAGCATCAAATCCATCAGCACGTTGCAGGTGGCTTCGTCGACCCCAGTAAAAGGTTCATCCAGCATCACCAGCGGCGCCTGCTGCACCAGGACGCGGGCAAAGAGCATGCGCTGAAACTGACCGCCGGAGAGTTCATCAATGGTGGATAACGCCATGGACTCAAGCCCGACGCGCTCAAGCGCGCTGGCAATGCGCAATCGCGTTTCGCGACGAAACCCGGAAAAAAGCGAAATGCCCGGCCAGCAGCCCATGCTGACGACGTCCTGAACGGTCAGGGGAAACTGCGCCTCCAGCGCGTGACGCTGTGCCAGCCAGCCGATTACCGGGCGCTTACCCTGCCAGCGGAAACCGCCGCTGACGGGAGGAATAAACCCCGCCAGCGTTTTTAGCAGCGTGGATTTCCCGCAGCCGTTAGCGCCGATAATGGCGGTCATGCTTCCGCGCTCAATCGTGCCCGAGAGGGGCCGCGTAACGGGCTGGCGTTCATAACCCGCAACCAGTTCGTTCATCACGATCATGGCAATGCCACCGCCCAGCGCACGGCCAGCCCGATAAAGACAACCAGCACCAGCGCCAGCAAAAGCCGAACCAGAGCAGACAGAGAAAAAAGGGACGTTGACATGTCGACACCACATTAAATGTTATAACATAACAATAATGAAAGGCGATTAAGATGTAAATGGCGGGTTTGAAAAGGGAGTGTGGCGAAATGTTTCTGCAAAACTACCCTCTCCCGTGGGAGAGGGTCAGGGTGAGGGCATAAGGCCGCACCGTGCGTGCAGGCATGCCGGGTGGCGGCGTTGCCTTACCCGGCCTACCCGTCTGAGCAACTTACTGACTAAACGGCGACGCCGCAGGAACGCGCGCCTGCGACACCGCCAGCCCCAGCTGCCACACCGCCATTGCATAGTGGGTGCTGTGGTTATAGCGGGTGATGGCGTAGAAGTTCGGCATGCCGTACCAGTACTGATAACCGGTTCCCACATCCAGACGCAGCAGGCTCACCTGATCAACATTGCCCAGCGGCTGGGTCGGCGTTAAGCCTGCCGCCGTCAGCTGCGCAACGCTGTATTTGGTTTTGAAGCCGTTTTCCAGACCAAAAGCTTCGCCGTTTGCCTGCACCGCAACTTGCCCACCCGGCGTCCAGCCGTGCGCTTTGAAGTAGTTCGCCACGCTGCCGATGGCATCCACCGGATCCCACAGGTTGATGTGGCCGTCGCCGTTAAAGTCGACCGCGTACTGCTTATAGGAGGACGGCATAAACTGGCCGTAGCCCATCGCGCCGGCGAACGACCCTTTCAGATCGAGCGGATCGTCCTGCTCGCTGCGCGCCATCAGCAGGAAGGTTTCCAGCTCGGAAGAGAAATACTCCGCGCGGCGCGGGTAGTTAAAGGAGAGCGTCGCCAGCGCATCCAGGATGCGGGTTTTACCCATCACGCGGCCCCAGCGGGTTTCCACGCCAATAATCCCGACGATGATTTCAGGCGGTACGCCGTACACCTGCCACGCGCGGTTGAGCGCGTCTTCATACTGATTCCAGAACACCACGCCGTTTTGCACGTTGTCCGGGGTAATAAACTGTTTGCGGTAGCGCAGCCACGCGCCGTTCGGCCCGCTCGGCACCTGGGCCGTCGGCGCCTGCCTGTCCATCAGGCGCAGCACGTAGTCCAGACGCTTGGCCTGAGACAAAATTTCGTGCAGCTGCTGTCTGTCAAAGCCGTGTTTGCTCACCATTTTATCGATGAACTGCTCGGCCGCCGGGTTATTCGCGAAGTCGCCGCCCATCTGCATCATATTGTGCTGCGGCTCCAGCAGGAATCCTCCGGAAGGCGCGCCCGCCGTTTGCTGAACGGCTTCGGTCTTAGGTTTGCTACTACAGGCAGACAGCAGAATAAGCGCAGGCAACAGCGCTGCATAACGACGCTTGAACATGAGACATCCATTTAACGGGTTCGATAAGAACCCAGTATGGTAAAGCATCCGCAACACCTCAAGGAAGCGGTACGCACCTCCCCCACGCAAATCCGCGCTTTTTTCCACCGAAAATCATTGCCTCCATCAATAAACTTTCAAAATAATCCATTTTTCTTTCATTGTGAGATCTAATTAACACTTTAAAACCTTTCAAAATGATTATTATTAGCCCAGTCAGACAAAAACAAAAAAGCCCCACAGGAGAGAAGAATGATAGAAACCATCACCCACGGCGCCGAGTGGTTCATCGGGCTGTTTCAGAAAGGCGGAGAAGTGTTCACCGGCATGGTGACCGGGATCCTGCCCCTGCTGATCAGCCTGCTGGTGATCATGAACGCGCTGATCAACTTTATCGGCCAGCAGCGCATTGAACGCTTCGCCCAGCGCTGTGCCGGGAATCCGCTGTCCCGCTACCTGGTACTGCCGTTCATCGGTACCTTCGTGTTCTGTAACCCGATGACCTTAAGCCTCGGTCGCTTCATGCCGGAAAAGTACAAGCCGAGCTACTACGCCGCCGCCTCCTACAGCTGCCATTCCATGAATGGCCTGTTCCCGCACATCAACCCCGGCGAGCTGTTTGTCTATCTCGGGATCGCCAGCGGCCTCACCACCCTTGGCCTTCCGCTCGGCCCGCTGGCGGTGAGCTATCTGCTGGTCGGCCTGGTGACCAACTTCTTCCGCGGCTGGGTGACCGACCTCACCACCGCCATTTTTGAGAAAAAAATGGGCATCCAGCTTGAACAAAAAGTCCATCTTTCAGGAGCCACAGCATGAACCGGATCCGCATTGAAAAAGGCACGGGCGGCTGGGGCGGCCCGCTGGAGTTCGACGCCACCGAAGGCAAAAAGATTGTCTACATCACCGCAGGCACACGCCCGGCGATCGTCGACAGGCTGCGCGAGCTGACCGGCTGGGAAGCGGTCGACGGCTTCAAAGAGGGCGAGCCGCCGGAAGCGGAAATCGGCGTGGCGGTGATCGACTGCGGCGGCACGCTGCGCTGCGGTATCTATCCGAAGCGCCGCATTCCGACGGTGAATATTCACTCCACCGGAAAATCCGGCCCGCTGGCGCAGTACATCCTTGAGGACATTTATGTCTCGGGCGTGAAGGAGGACAACATCACGCTGGTGAACGGGACTCCCGCGCCGCAAAAAGCGGCACCGCGCGAGTACGACACCAGCAAGAAAATCACCGAGCAGAGCGACGGCCTGCTGGCGAAGGTCGGGATGGGCATGGGTTCCGCCGTGGCGGTGCTGTTCCAGTCCGGGCGCGACACCATCGACACGGTGCTGAAAACCATCCTGCCGTTTATGGCGTTCGTCTCGGCGCTGATCGGCATCATCATGGCGTCCGGCCTGGGCGACTGGATTGCCCACGGCCTCGCCCCGCTCGCCAGCCACCCGCTCGGGCTGGTGACGCTGGCGCTGATCTGCTCCTTCCCGCTGCTGTCGCCGTTCCTCGGCCCGGGCGCGGTGATTGCCCAGGTCATCGGCGTGCTGATTGGCGTGCAGATTGGTCTGGGGAACATCCCTCCGCACCTCGCCCTGCCCGCCCTGTTTGCCATTAACGCCCAGGCGGCGTGCGACTTCATCCCCGTTGGGCTGTCGCTGGCCGAAGCGCGCCAGGACACCGTGCGCGTGGGCGTGCCGTCCGTGCTGGTGAGCCGCTTCCTGACGGGCGCGCCGACGGTGCTGATTGCCTGGTTTGTCTCCGGCTTTATTTATCAATAAGAGGTTCCTGCGATGACCGTCATTTACCAGACCACCATTACCCGTATCGGCCAGAGCGCGGCCGACGCGCTGAGCGACCAGATGCTGATCACCTTCCGCGAAGGCGCTCCGGCGGATATCGAAGAGTTTTGTTTTATCCACTGCCACGGCGAGCTGAAGGGCGAGCTGAAGGCAGGAAGCCAGCTGGAGCTGGGCGAGGCGCGCTATGCCGTGACCGCCGTCGGCGACGTGGCCGAGCAAAACCTGCGTGAGCTTGGCCACATCACCCTGCGTTTCGACGGCCAGCCGCAGGCCGAGTATCCCGGTACGGTTCACGTAGCGGGCCCGGTTCCGCAGGCTGTCACCCCAGGCTGCACGTTAAAATTTGTTGCGTAATTAAGGAGAAACACATGAGTCAGGTTGCCGTTGTCATTGGTGGAGGACAAACCTTAGGCGAGTTCCTCTGCCGTGGGCTTGCCGCTGAGGGTTACCGCGTGGCGGTAGTGGACATTCAGAGTGAAAAGGCCGCCCGCGTGGCGGATACCCTCAACACCGAGTTTGGTGAAGGGATGGCGTACGGGTTTGGTGCCGACGCCACCAGCGAGCAGAGCGTGATGGCGCTGGCCCGCGGCGTGGACGAGATTTTTGGGCGTACCGACCTGCTGGTCTACAGCGCGGGGATTGCGAAAGCGGCCTTTATCAGCGATTTCGAACTGGGGGATTTTGACCGCTCGCTGCAGGTGAATCTGGTGGGCTATTTCCTCTGCGCCCGCGAGTTTTCCCGCCTGATGATCCGCGACGGCATTCAGGGGCGCATCATTCAGATCAACTCAAAATCAGGGAAAGTGGGCAGCAAGCACAACTCCGGCTACAGCGCGGCGAAGTTTGGCGGCGTGGGGCTGACGCAGTCTCTGGCGCTGGATCTGGCCGAGTACGGCATTACCGTGCATTCGCTGATGCTGGGCAACCTGCTGAAATCGCCGATGTTCCAGTCCCTGCTGCCGCAGTATGCCACCAAGCTCGGCATCAAGGCTGAGGAAGTGGAGCAGTACTACATCGATAAAGTGCCGCTGAAGCGCGGGTGCGATTATCAGGATGTGCTGAACATGCTGCTGTTTTACGCCAGCCCGAAAGCCTCGTACTGCACCGGGCAGTCGATTAACGTGACGGGTGGGCAGGTCATGTTCTGAGTTCATTCCCCGGTGGCGCTGCGCTTACCGGGGCTACAAATCCCGTAGGCCGGGTAAGGCGCAGCCGCCACCCGGCAATTAAAGGAGTCGATATGGTAACCGCACTCATCACCGTCGCCGCCCTCGCCTGGATTTGCCAGATGGCGTTTGGCGGCTGGCAGATCCACCAGTTTAACCGCGCGTTTGATGCCCTGTGCCAGAAAGGTCGCGTCGGGGTCGGGCGTTCCGGCGGACGCTTCAAACCGCGCGTGGTCGTCGCCGTTGCGCTGGATGAAAACAATAACGTCTGCGATTCACTCATTATGCGCGGCATGACGGTGTTTGCCCGACCGGTGAAAATCCAGGCAATCAACGGCATTTCGCTGCAGGAATTACGGCCTGATGTGATCTTTCCCCATGATCCACTCTGTCAGAATGCACTATCATTAGCGCTTAATCTGAAACATGGATAATTTCGTTGTGAAAGCTATAGACTTGCGAAATTATCATTTCGCAACCTAAGGAACGAAGCGCCTATGAAACCTCGTCAGCGGCAGGCGGCCATTCTTGAACATCTGCAAAAGCAGGGAAAATGTTCGGTAGAGGATCTGGCCCACTACTTTGACACCACCGGCACGACAATACGCAAGGACCTGGTATTGCTCGAAAACTCTGGCGCCGTCATTCGAACCTACGGCGGCGTGGTGCTCAATAAAGACGAAGCCGACCCGCCTATCGATCACAAAACGCTGATCAATACCCACCAGAAAGCGCTGATTGCCGAAGCTGCCGTAAAATTTATCCACGATGGCGATTCCATCATTCTGGATGCAGGCAGTACCGTCCTGCAGATGATCCCGCTGCTCAGCCGCTTTAACAACATCACGGTGATGACCAACAGCCTGCACATCGTCAACGCCCTGTCGGAGAACGACTGCGAGCAGACCATCCTGATGCCCGGCGGCACCTTCCGCAAAAAATCGGCGTCGTTTCACGGCCAGCTGGCGGAGAATGCCTTCGACCACTTCAGCTTTGATAAACTGTTTATGGGCACCGACGGCATCGACCTGAACGCGGGCGTTACGACGTTCAACGAGGTATTCAGCGTCAGTAAAGCCATGTGCAACGCCGCGCGGGAAGTGATTTTGATGGCAGACTCGTCAAAGTTTGGCCGCAAAAGCCCCAATATTGTGTGTAGCCTGGAAAGCGTTGATAAGCTGATTACCGACGCGGGTATCGATCCAGCGTTCAAGAAAGCGCTGGAAGAGAAAGGAATCGACGTGATCGTAACCGGAGAAAGAGATGAGTGATTTTCTGTTAGAAACGGGCCGCCAGACGCTGATGCTGGAACTGCAGGAAGCCAGCCGCCTGCCGGAACGTCTGGGCGAGGATTTTGTCCGCGCCGCCAACACCATTATCCATTGCGAAGGCAAAGTGATCGTGGCGGGCATCGGTAAATCCGGCCATATCGGCAAAAAGATTGCCGCGACGCTCGCCAGCACTGGCACCCCGGCGTTCTTCGTGCATCCAGCAGAGGCGCTGCACGGCGATCTGGGGATGATAGAAAGCCGCGACGTGATGCTGTTTATCTCCTACTCCGGTTCGGCCAAAGAGCTGGACCTGATTATTCCGCGCCTGCAGGAAAAATCGGTCGCCCTGCTGGCGATGACCGGGAAATCCCGCTCGCCGCTGGCGCTGGCCGCCAAAGCGACGCTGGATATTTCCGTTGAGCGTGAAGCCTGCCCGATGCACCTCGCGCCGACCTCCAGCACCGTTAACACGCTGATGATGGGCGACGCGCTGGCAATGGCGGTGATGCAGGCGCGCGGCTTTAACGAAGAAGATTTCGCCCGTTCGCATCCGGCAGGTGCGCTCGGTGCACGCCTGCTCAACAAGGTTCACCACCTGATGCGCACCGACGATGCCATTCCGCAGGTCAAACTCGATACCAGCGTCATGGACGCGATGCTGGAGCTGAGCCGCACCGGCCTGGGGCTGGTTGCGGTGTGCGATGACAACGGGAGCGTCAAGGGCGTGTTCACCGACGGCGACCTGCGCCGCTGGCTGGTGGGCGGCGGCAGGCTGGAGACCAACGTGTCGGACGCCATGACCCCGGGCGGGCTGACGCTCAACGCCGAGAGCCGCGCCATTGAAGCCAAAGAGGTGCTGATGAAGCGCAAAATCACCGCCGCACCGGTGGTGGATGATGCCGGCAGGCTGTGCGGCGCCATCAACCTGCAGGATTTCTATCAGGCCGGAATTATCTAACCCTTCAGCCCCAGACGTTTCGCCAGCCTGTGCAGGTTGGCGACGTCCATCTCCAGCGCCCGCGCGCACGCCGCCCAGCTGCGGCTGTTCTGCTCCAGCGCGCGGGTGATCATTTGGCGCTGGAACGCTTCCGTGGCCTCGCGCAGGTTCTCGTTTGCGCTCTCAGACACAGCAGCCTTCACGGTCGGGGCACTTTCCTCATGCAGTGCAAAATGCCGCGCGTGAATTACCACCTCATCCCCCGAACGCGCCGCTCGCGCCAGCACCACCGCCCGGTGAATCGCATGTTCCAGCTCGCGCACGTTGCCCGGCCAGCCGTAGCTCAGCAGGTGCGACCTCGCCCCCGGGCTTAGCACCACGCGGGAAAGCCCCATCCTGAGACGGCACTGCTCGCAGAAAAAGCCCGCCAGCAGCAGCACGTCGTCCCCGCGCTCGCGCAGCGGCGGCACGGTAAGCGGGAACACGCTCAGGCGATGGAACAGGTCGGCGCGGAACTGCCCGGCAAGCACCGCTTCACGCAGGTCGCGGTTGGTGGCCGCCAGCACGCGAACGTCCACTCTGTGGCTGCGGTCATCCCCCACGCGCTGGATGTCGCCGTACTGCAGCACGCGCAGCAGCTTGGCCTGCAGCGACAGGGAGAGCTCGCCGATTTCATCCAAAAACAGCGTGCCGTTATCGGCCATTTCGAACTTGCCGCTGCGGTTGCTGATGGCCCCGGTAAACGCCCCCTTAACGTGACCAAACAGCTCGCTTTCCGCCACGCTTTCCGGCAGCGCGGCGCAGTTGAGGTACACCAGCGGGTTCACCGCGCGCGGCGAGGCTTCGTGGATCGATTTCGCGACCAGCTCCTTACCGGTGCCGGTTTCCCCGAAGATCAGCACGTTCAGGTCTGAGGCGGCAACAATCTCAATCTCTTTTTTGAGCTGCGCCATGCCCGGAGAAAGGCCGATCATCTCCGTGTGCGCCACCTGCTCAAACGCCGCCGGGCTGCCGGGAAGAATGTTCTGGCTCTCCAGCTGTTCAATCAGCAGGGCATTGTTCAGCGCCCCGGCGGCCAGGGCGGCAATCAGGCGCAGCTCTTCGTCGCTAAAGGTGTCGAACTGGTCCGGCGACAGGCCGTCGAGGGTCAGTGCGCCAATCAGATGTTGTCCGGCAAACAGCGGCAGGCCGATGCAGGCGTGCACCTTCAGGCTCTCCTGTCCGGGAATGAGCCCGTCGTACGGGTCGGGCAAGTCGCTGTCCGCCGGGAATCGCACCACGTCACCCGCGCGGGCGATGGTTTCCAGACGCGGGTGGCCCTCAAGGGTAAAACGCCGTCCGAGCACGTCCTTCGCCAGCCCGTCGATAGCCAGTGGAATAAACTGTCGCCCCTCGTAGCGCAGCAGCGCCGAGGCGTCGCACGCCAGCACGTGGCGCAGCGTGGAGATCAGCCGCTGAAAGCGGTCCTGATGTCCGATACCGGTCTGTAGCTCAATGGCGATCTTCGCCAGCACGTCTACGGAAAAACTCATAGTGACCTCGCTGTCATTTTGACAATCCATGTTGTCATATTGACACTTTTTTTGATAGTCATAATGACTACCCACTACGGATCATAAAAATATTAATTAATTAAAATCAATAAATTAAAAGTTGGCACGTAACTTGATATAAGCAAACCATCTTATTTGAAAATGCTGTATTACGTAGAGGTTGCTATGTCTATTCTGGTTAAAAATAACATTCATTGGGTGGGTCAACGTGACTGGGAAGTGCGCGATTTCCACGGGACGGAATACAAAACGCTGCGCGGCAGCAGCTATAACAGCTATCTCATCCGCGAAGGAAAAAACGTGCTGATCGATACGGTCGATCACAAGTTCAGCCGCGAGTTCGTGCAGAACCTGCGCAGCGAAATCGACCTGGACGCCATCGACTACATCATCATCAACCACGCGGAAGAAGATCACGCCGGTGCGCTGACCGAGCTGATGTCTTACATTCCGAACACGCCTATCTACTGCACCACCAACGCCATCGACTCGATCAACGGCCACCACCACCATCCGGAGTGGAACTTCCACACCGTGAAAACCGGCGACGCGCTGGATATCGGCAACGGCAAGCAGCTGATCTTCGTGGAAACCCCGATGCTGCACTGGCCGGACAGCATGATGACCTACATGACCGGCGACGCGGTGCTGTTCAGCAACGACGCCTTCGGCCAGCACTACTGCGACGAGCGCCTGTTCAACGACGAAGTGGACCAAACCGAGCTGTTCGAGCAGTGCCAGCGCTACTATGCCAACATCCTGACCCCGTTCAGCCGCCTGGTGACGCCAAAAATTACCGAAATCCTCGGCTTCAATCTGCCGGTGGACATGATTGCCACCTCCCACGGCGTGGTATGGCGTGATAACCCAACCCAGATTGTGGAACTGTACCTGAAATGGGCGGCGGATTATCAGGAAGACCGCATAACGATCTTTTACGACACCATGTCCAACAACACCCGCATGATGGCGGACGCCATCGCCCAGGGCATCAACGAAGTTGACCCCAACGTGGCGGTGAAAATCTTCAACGTGGCGCGCAGCGATAAGAACGAGGTATTGACCAACGTGTTCCGCTCTAAGGGCGTGCTGGTGGGCACCTCCACCATGAACAACGTGATGATGCCGAAAATTGCCGGTCTGGTAGAAGAGATAACCGGCCTGCGTTTCCGCAACAAGCGCGCCAGCGCCTTTGGCTCCCACGGCTGGAGCGGCGGCGCGGTAGACCGTCTCTCCACCCGTTTACAGGATGCGGGCTTTGAGATGTCCCTCAGCCTGAAGGCGAAATGGCGTCCGGATATCGACGCGCTGGAGATCTGCCGCCAGCACGGTCGCGACATTGCCCGTCAGTGGGCGCTCGCTCCGCTTCCGCAAGCGGCACAACCATCCGAACAGCAGGACGCCTGCGCCTGTGCCGCCGCGGCAGCCGCCGATCTCGGCCCGCGCATGCAGTGCAGCGTCTGCCAGTGGATTTACGACCCAGAGCTGGGCGAACCGCTGCAGGATGTTGCCCCGGGCACGCCGTGGCGCGACGTGCCGGACAACTTCCTCTGCCCGGAATGCTCTCTCGGTAAAGACGTCTTTGACGAACTGGGTACGGAGGCAAAATGAGCAACGGTATCGTCATCATCGGCTCGGGCTTTGCCGCCCGCCAGCTGGTGAAAAATATCCGCAAGCAGGACGCCAGCGTGCCGCTGACGGTGATCGCCGCCGACAGCATGGACGAGTACAACAAGCCCGATCTAAGCCACGTCATTAGCCAGAATCAGCGCGCCGAAGATCTCACCCGCCAGACGGCGGGGGAGTTCGCGGAACAGTTTAACCTGCGCCTGTTCCCGTACACCTGGGTCACCGATATCGACGCCGCCGCCCGCGTGGTGAAAGCGAAAGAGAAGACCTGGCAGTACGACAGGCTGGTGCTCGCCACGGGTGCCTCTGCGTTTGTGCCGCCGATTGAGGGCCGCGAGCTGATGCTCACCCTCAACAGCCAGCAGGAGTACCAGGCCAGCGAAACGGCGCTTCGCGACGCGCAGCGAGTAATGATTGTCGGCGGCGGGCTGATAGGCACCGAGCTGGCGATGGATTTCTGCCGGGCGGGCAAATCCGTCACCCTGGTCGACCATGCGGCGAGCATCCTGTCGTCGCTGATGCCCGCAGAAGTAAGCAGTCGCTTACAGCATCGCCTGACCGATATGGGGGTGCATCTGCTGCTCAAATCGCAGCTACTGAGTCTGAGCAAAACCGAGGGCGGTATTCGTGCCACGCTCGACCGCAGCCGCAGCGTTGAGGTGGATGCGGTTATCGCGGCGACGGGCCTGCGCCCGGAAACCGCGCTGGCGCATCGCGCAGGCGCCGAAACAGGCCGCGGCGTGAAGGTAAATAGCTACCTGCAAACCACGCAACCCGATATTTACGCGTTAGGGGACTGCGCTGAAATTAACGATCAGGTGCTGCCCTTTTTACAGCCGATTCAATTAAGCGCAATGTATCTGGCGAAAAACCTGCTCGGCGGCAGCGCGCCGCTGAAATTACCCGCCATGCTGATTAAAGTTAAAACGCCGGAATTACCGCTGCATCTTGCCGGTGAAACGCAGCGTCAGGATCTGAACTGGCAAATTACCCTCGAACCGCAGGGAATGGTCGCGCGCGGTGCCGATAATGAGGGTCAACTACGCGCTTTTGTCGTCAGTGAAGATCGGATGAAGGAGGCTTTCGCCCTGCTGAAACTGTTACCTGCTTAACCCTCGTATTGCCGGGTGGCGCTCCGCTTACCCGGCCTACTCAACAACAAAACGGCAAACCTTGTAGGCCCGCGCAAGCGTAGCGCCGCCGGGCAAAAACTGGGCTGGGTAGTTCAGGAACGCACCACCAGCGCGTCGTAGCCGCGCCAGCGGTAGTTGACCATGGAGAGCAGCCAGCAGGCAACGAACAGCCCGACCACCACAAACCCGGCGTTGCCCAGGTTGTCGTTCACCGCGCCAATCAGATCCCAAACGCCGCCGCTGAGGGCGAATTTGTCCATCAGCAGACCCAGCGCTTCCAGCCCGCCGATAAACAGCGCCACCACCACGGAGGTGCCGGTGATGGTCATGTTGTAGTAGAGCTTGCGCTGCGGCTTGTTAAACGCCCAGCCGTAGGCACCAACCATCAGCAGGTTGTCGAGCGTATCCACCAGCGCCATGCCGCTGGCGAAAAGCGCCGGGAAGATCATGATTGACCACACCGACATCCCGCTTGACGCGCTGGCGGCAGAGATCCCCAGCACGCCAATCTCGGTGGCCGTATCAAAACCGAGGCCAAACAGGAAACCGACCAGGTACATCTGCCAGCTTTTATTCACCAGGCGGAAGGTTTTGCCAAACAGCCAGTTCATGACGCCGCCCTGGGCAGGGAGCGTGATATCGCCCTGCACGGGCCTGCCGCGTTTCAGCGCCTGAAAACTGCACCAGACGCCGCGCAGGATCACCATGTTCACCAGCGCCATCGCCAGCAGGAAAGTGGCGGAAACGGCGGTGCCAATCACGCTGCCGGTTTCGTGGAACCATTCCATGTTTTTCTGAAACGCCGTCGCGGTCGCGGCGATGGCAATGGAGGCCAGCACCACGATGGTAGAGTGCCCCAGAGAGAACCACGCCCCCACGCCGGACGGGCGTTTGCCCTGCTGCATCATCTTACGCGTCACGGTATCAATGGCCGCGATGTGATCGGCGTCCACCGCGTGACGCAGCCCGTAGCACCACGCCAGCAGGCTGGCCGCCATCAGCGCCGTGCTGCCGCTAAAGGCGTGCCATGCCCATCCCCAGGCCAGCAGGTTTGCCATTACCAAAGCCAGCAGCAGAAGCGCGGCGCGAGGTTCATTGCGTAAGAGTCGTAACATTTTAAGTCCTTTGTGAAGATGACCGGGCGGCGGCAATCGCCGCCTGCCCGAAGGAGATCGCTCCGTCGCCTGCGGGCAGGCGCGAAGGAAAAAGAAGCGTAAAGTCAGAAAGATAATGACGCAGGCGCGCGCGTAGCAGACGGTTGTGCAGCACGCCGCCGCTGAGACAGATTGTTGACAGCGACAGGCGTCGGGCATGGCGCGCGGCGAGTTCCGCCAGCCCTTTAGCCAGCGCGTCGTGAAACGCCCATGCGCGCTCGCACGGCTCTGCCTGCCAGGCCAGCCACTGCTGCCAGAAAAGCGCGAGGTTAACCGTATCCAGCGTCACCGGATGGTCGACGACCGCGCACCGCGAGGCCAGCGCTTCCAGCCGGCAGGCCGCTTCACCTTCCCAGGATTGGGTTTCAATACCCAGCGCGCAGGCGACGGCATCAAACAGGCGACCACAGGATGAGGCACGCGGCGCGTTGATGCCGCGCCCTATCGCCGTCGCCAGCAGCGGCCAGTTCTGGCGCTGTACCGCGCGCGTTTCCGGATACTGCTGCCAGTCAGGGACAAACGCCAGGCAGTGGGCGAGCAGATTGCGCCACGGCTGCCGCGCCGCCAGATCGCCGCCCGGCAGCGCAACGGCAGGCAGCCCGCCCAGACGCTCGCACGCGAGATAGCTGACCCGCAGGCACTCCCCACCCCACAGCGCGCCGTTTTCACCCATGCCGATCCCGTCCAGCGTCAGAGCGATAACGTCTCCGCCCTCACGCGGCCAGCCGTTTTCGGCCAGGCACGCCGCCGCGTGGGCGTGATGGTGCAGTACGGTTTCGACCGGCAGCCCCTGCGCCTGCGCCCATTGTTGTATGTGATAGCCCGGATGGGCATCGCACACCACGCGTTCCGGCTGGAAGGCGTAGATGTCCTGCATCGTCGAGAGCGCGCCGCGCCACTGCGCTTCGATACCCTCGTCACCGAGATCGCCAAAATGCTGGCTCAGCACCGCCTGGCTGCCACGCACCAGGCAGAAGGTGTTTTTCATCTCCGCGCCGGTGCATAGCATGGCGGGGATATTCTCGAAACCCGCAGGCAACGTGATGGCATCCGGCACAAAACCGCGCGCGCGGCGAAGCATCGCGCCGTCACGATCCATCACCGAATCGTCCATCCGTTGAAGAATATCGCGATTGTGCAGCAGGAAGCCGTCCGCAATGCTGCCCAGTTCATCCAGCGCCTGTTGATTACTGATGGCAGGCGGTCTGCCGCTGAGGTTGCCGGAGGTCATCACCAGCGGTCGCCGGCAGTCCATCATCAGAAGATGCTGGAGCGGGTTCGCGGGCAGCATGATGCCCACGGTATCCAGACCCGGTGCAATAGCCTCAGGGAAGTCAGGCAGCCAGGCTTTTGGCGTGAGCACGATGGGTGCAGCGGGTGAGTCGAGCAGCGTCTGAATCGACTCAGGCAGCTTATCCGCCTGCGGGATCATCACCGCCAGCGGCTTCGACGGGCGCTGCTTGCGTAACCGTAATTTCAGTATCGCCTGCGGGTTTTGCGCATCGCAGACGAGGTGAAAACCGCCCAGCCCTTTAACCGCGACTATGCCGCCGCTTTTCAGCATTTCCACCGCCGCGCTCAGTGCCGTTTCGCGGGTGGCAAGAACGTCGCCCGAACGCCATTCCAGCGCGGGCCCGCAGTCCGGGCAGGCGACCGGCTGGGCGTGAAAGCGGCGGTCGGCAGGATTGCGGTATTCCTTCTCACACGGCGCGCAGAGCGGGAATGCGCCCATTGTCGTGGCCGGACGATCATAGGGCATGGCGCGAATAATGGTGAACCGCGGCCCGCAGTGGGTGCAGTTGATAAACGGGTAGCGATAGCGGCGCTCGCCGGGGTCGCGCATTTCAGCCAGACACGCCGGACAGGTCGCGGCATCGGGCACAATCTGCGTGTCCATCGCCCCGCCCGCGCTGTGGCGGATGGTAAAGTCCTCCGGCAGGTGCGCCCAGGTAAACGGCTGCGCTTCAACGTGGTCGATGCGTGCCAGCGGTGGGCAGTCCTGATGCAGCCTCGCGGTAAAGGCCCCCCCATTACCCGCGAGGCGCACCAGCACGCCCTTCCCGTCATTGCAGACGTCACCGGTCAACTGAAGCGCCTGCGCCAGCTGCCAGACGAAGGGACGAAACCCCACGCCCTGCACCTTGCCGCGCACGCGCAGCTGTACACCGTTGCTGCACATACGGTTCAGAACAGGAGAGATGACGACGTGTCGAACGCCGCGCGGCGGCGCTTTTCGGCGCTCATCTGCTCAAGCTTGTCGCGATCCACGCAGACCAGCGCGTGCGTCGGGCAGGCTTCCATGCAGGCCGGGCCGGCGTCGCGGTGGTAGCACAGGTCACATTTGTTGGCTTCGGCTTTGTCCGCGCGCACGCTCAGCCCCATGCCGCTGTTGCGTACTACCGGACGAACGACCACCTCCATCGCGCCGTACGGGCAGGCGACCACGCAGGTTTTGCAGCCAATGCAGCGCTCCTGCATCACGTGCACAAAGCCTTTCTCGCGTTTAATCGCCCCGTTCGGGCAGACGTTCGCACACGGTGCGTCTTCGCACTGGCGACAGATGGCGGCGGTAGAAATATTCACGCCTTTGATGACGTGGATGCGCGGCAGGAAGGTGTCAGGGGTAAGCGACGCGCAGTCCTGCTCCGCCTGATGGGAAACCACGCACGCCACTTCACAGGTACGGCAGCCAATACACTTACTGGCATCGGCCATAATAAAACGGTTCATCTGCTTCTCCAGCATTACAGTTATGCGCGGAGATATTCATAAACCGTGCCAATAATTAACTTATTGATTTTATAGGTATTTAAAAATCAAAGCGGCGCTGTCATCGTCACTTATGACGATGACAGCTGTCGACATCAGCGGTGCGGGCCGTCAATAACCGAGTCGCGCAGGATAAGCTCGCCGGAAAAGGTTTGCTGATATTTAAACTCACCGCCGTCGAGCATGAAGATCAGGCGGCTGATGGTTTCTTTGATCATCTCCGTCACCGGAATACGCACGCTGGAAAGCGACGGTACGATGTAGGGCGCGATGGCCACGTCGTCAAAACCGATCACCGACACCGCGTCCGGTGCGGCCACGCCGCTGTCGTGCAGCTGCTTCATGGCGCCGATTGCCATGTCGTCATTACTCGCCACTAGCGCCGTAAAGCGTTCGCCGCGAGCAAGCAGTTCGGACACCGCCGCCGCGCCGCTGGCCGGGTTCCACTTCCCCTGCGCAATCAGCCCCTCGCGCAGCGGAATACCGTGCTGCGCCAGCGCGTCCCTGTAGCCGGAGAGACGCTCAACCCCGGTGGGGGAATCCAGCGAGCCGGTAATAAACGCGATCTCCCGGTGCCCTTTCGCAATCAGCTGCGACACCGCGTCCTGGCAGGAGGCTTTATGATCGGACCAGACGCTGTGGCTGCTGTTTTTCCGCAGGCGGCGGTTGAGCACCATAATGGGCTGCTCGCACTTCTCGACGATCTCATCCATCTCATCCACGCTCAGGAAGCGCGGGTAGATGATCACCGCGTCGCAGCGCATATCGAGCAGGTACTGGATCGCCTCGCGCTCTTCATCCGCGCTGTGCTTGCCGTCCGCGAGGATCAGCTGCCGCCCTTTTTCTTCCGTCATGCGCGCGGCGTGAAACAGCAGCTCGCTAAAGTAAACGCCGTGATACAAGGTGTTGGTCACCACCAGCCCCAGCGTTTGGGTACGTTTTGTCGCCAGGTTGCGCGCCAGCAAATTCGGGCGATAGCCGCTCTCTTCAATGGCCTGAAACACCCGGTCTTTGGTCTCCTGGCTGACGTAGCCATTTCCCGACAGCACCCGGGATACCGTGGCCTTCGAAACGCCTGCCCGCTTCGCCACTTCAAGCATCGTGGTCATGTTGTTATTCCGTCTGAATCTGATGAAGCGCAGTGTACTGCACTGCAAAAAAATTGTCGCAGCGGTGAAATCACGCTTTCGCTACCCCATTGCGATCTGCATCACGAAACGAAAAAATGGTCAAAAAGCGATCTTGTTTCATTCAAAGAAACTCATGATGATTATGTGGAACCGGTTTCCTACATTTCTCACAACGATAACAGGATCACATCCGATGGCCAAAAATTACGCTGCGCTGGCGAACGACGTTGTCAGCGCGCTGGGCGGCAAAGAGAACATTGTCGCCGTCACCCACTGCATGACGCGTCTGCGTTTCGTTCTGAAAGACGAAAGCCTTACCGATGCTGCGCGCCTGAAAAGCATCAGCGGCGTGCTTGGCGTGGTGCGCAACGACAACCAGTGCCAGGTCATCATCGGCAATACCGTTTCACAGGCGTACCGCGAAGTAGTGAGCCTGCTGCCAACCAGCCTGCAGCCTGCCGTACCGGAAGGCCCGCAGAAACTGACCCTGCGCCGCATTGGGGCGGGGATCCTCGACGCGCTGATCGGCACCATGTCCCCGCTGATCCCGGCGATCATCGGCGGCTCGATGGTCAAGCTGCTGGCAATGATCCTCGAGATGACCGGCGTGCTGCCAAAAGGCGCGCCGACGCTCACTATTCTGACCGTCATCGGCGACGGCGCCTTCTTCTTCCTGCCGCTGATGGTAGCAGCCTCGGCGGCGGTGAAATTCAAAACCAACATGTCGCTGGCGATCGCCATCGCGGGCGTGCTGGTGCACCCGAGCTTTATCGAGCTGATGGCGAAAGCCGCGCAGGGCGAGCACGTGGAGTTCGCCTTTATCCCGGTGACCGCGGTGAAATATACCTACACCGTCATTCCGGCGCTGGTGATGACCTGGTGCCTGTCGTATATCGAGCGCTGGGTGGATCGCATCACCCCGGCGGTGACGAAAAACTTCCTCAAGCCGATGCTGATCGTGCTGATTGCCGCCCCGCTCGCCATCGTGCTGATTGGCCCGCTGGGGATCTGGATCGGTAGCGCCATCTCCGCGCTGGTCTACACCATTCACGGCTATCTGGGCTGGCTCTCCGTCGCCATTATGGGCGCGCTGTGGCCGCTGCTGGTGATGACCGGGATGCACCGCGTGTTTACGCCGACTATCATTCAAACCATTGCCGAAACGGGCAAAGAGGGGATGGTCATGCCGTCGGAAATCGGCGCCAACCTGTCGCTCGGCGGCTCGTCGCTGGCGGTAGCGTGGAAAACCAAAAACCCGGAGCTGCGCCAGACGGCGCTGGCGGCGGCAGCCTCCGCCATCATGGCGGGGATCTCTGAACCGGCGCTTTACGGCGTGGCGGTACGTCTGAAACGTCCGCTGATTGCGAGCCTGATCAGCGGCTTTATCTGCGGAGCGGTCGCCGGCATGGCCGGACTTGCCAGCCACTCGATGGCGGCACCGGGGCTGTTCACCAGCGTGCAGTTCTTCGACCCGGCGAACCCGATGACCATCGTCTGGGTGTTCGGCGTGATGGGGCTGGCAGTAGTGCTGTCGTTTGTTCTGACCCTGATACTCGGCTTTGAGGATATCCCGGTCGAGGACGACGCCGAAAAAGCGCGCGCCCTGCAGACCGCACCGGTACAGAGCAAAGCAGCAAAAGCATAAATTGAAAGCGAGGTAAGAATGTCTGTTTTTCCACAAGGATTTTTATGGGGCGGCGCGCTTGCCGCCAACCAGAGTGAAGGTGCTTACCGTGAAGGCGGCAAGGGACTGACGACGGTCGATATGATCCCTCACGGCGCGAACCGCCTGGCGGTGAAGCTCGGCAAGGAAAAGCGTTTCTCGCTGCGTGACGACGAGTTCTATCCAAGCCACGAGGCGATTGATTTTTACCATCGCTATAAAGAGGACATCGCCCTGATGGCGGAGATGGGCTTTACGGTGTTCCGCACCTCGATTGCCTGGAGCCGCCTCTACCCGAACGGCGACGAGCCGCTGCCGAACAAAGAGGGGATTGCCTTCTACCGCGCGGTGTTCGAGGAGTGCAAAAAGTACAACATTGAGCCGCTGGTCACCCTGTGCCACTTCGACGTGCCGATGTACCTGGTCACGGAGTACGGCTCATGGCGCAACCGTAAGATGGTCGATTTCTTCGCCCGCTACGCCCGCACCTGCTTTGAAGAATTTAACGGGCTGGTGAAATACTGGCTGACCTTCAACGAAATCAACATCATGCTGCACAGCCCGTTCTCCGGCGCGGGGCTGGTGTTTGAGGAAGGTGAAAACGAAGACCAGGTGAAATACCAGGCCGCACACCACGAGCTGGTGGCGAGCGCGCTGGCGACCAAAATCGCCCACGAGGTGAACCCGGAAAACCAGGTCGGCTGCATGCTGGCGGGCGGGAATTTCTACCCGTATTCCTGCAAGCCGGAAGACGTGTGGATGGCGCTGGAGAAAGACCGCGAGAACCTGTTCTTTATCGACGTGCAGGCGCGCGGCAGCTACCCGGCCTACTCTGCCCGCGTGTTCCGCGAGAAAGGCGTGGTGATTGTGAAAGATCCTGGCGACGATCTACTTCTGAAAAACACCGTCGACTTTGTCTCGTTCAGCTATTACGCCTCGCGCTGCGCGTCGGCGGACATGAACGCGGGCAATACCAGCGCGGCGAATATCGTGAAGTCCCTGCGCAACCCGCACATTCAGGTGAGCGAATGGGGCTGGGGCATCGATCCGCTCGGCCTGCGCATCACCATGAACATGATGTACGACCGCTACCAGAAGCCGCTGTTCCTGGTGGAAAACGGCCTTGGGGCGAAAGACGTTATTGATGAAAACGGCGAGATCAACGACGACTACCGCATCAGCTACCTGCGCGAGCATATCCGCGCGATGGGCGACGCGATTGAGGACGGCGTGCCGCTGATGGGCTACACCACCTGGGGCTGTATAGACCTGGTGTCGGCCTCAACGGGCGAGATGAGCAAGCGCTACGGCTTTGTCTACGTTGACCGCGACGACGCGGGCAACGGCACGCTGGACCGCAAGCGCAAGAAATCGTTCGGGTGGTATAAGAAGGTGATTGCGAGTAACGGGGCGGATCTGGAGTAGCCCGTTTTGCCGGGTGGCGGCTTCGCCTTACCCGGCCTACAAAACCGTAGGCCCGGTAAGCGTAGCGCCACCGGGCGCTGTTCAGAGCCGGGAGAAATTCCCGTCCCCAACCCATCCGGCCAGCCGTGAATAGACCACTTCCACCGCCTCTTTCACCGGCGGCGTCATCGGGTAATAGAACCCAACGATGTCCGGCTGAATCCCCAGAAACAGCACCTCGCCCACGTCGTCTTTAATCTGATCGACCAGGTAGTTCAGCGGCATATTGTGCGTCGTCATCATAAACATCTCGGCGATGTCGTCCGGGTCAATCAGGCGGATCTCGCCGGGGTTGAGCCCCATATCGGTGGCATCGACGATTAACAGCCTGTCCGGGCGCAGTTCGCGGATGGCCACCACGTCGTTTTCCGGCGCGCTGCCGCCGTCGATGACTACCCAGCTGCCCTGCGGGTTCGCGGCGCACATCTCTGCCAGCAGCGGGCCCGCGCCGTCGTCGCCCATCATGCTGTTGCCGACACACAGTAAAACGTCAGTCACGTAATCTCCTCACCATCAGGTAGATGGCGCTCTCCTGATGAATATCGTGCAGCATGCTAAGCAGCGTTTTGCTCCACGCCTGCTGCTCGGGGGTTTGCCTGCTCAGCGCCGCGTCAAAGGCGTTGGCGAGCATCGCAATGTGGTTGGCGTCGATGACGATCTCGCCGTACTTCGGCACGCCCTCCATTTTGCGCCGCGCCGTGCTGCCCTCCTCCAGCGTGGCGATCCACGTCAGGTACTCGGGCCACGGACAGCTCAGCGCCGCCTCCAGGCAGTCGATCACCCCGAGGTGATGCCCAATCGCCAGGCTGTAATAGACCACCTGCTGCGCCGCATCCGGCGTGGCATCGTTCTCATCAATAAACTTACGGCTCAGCTGGCTGAACACCACCGTTTCACTCATCGGATACGCGCCTCATCCACAATGCTGTTCAGGTTCGCCACGATCTCATTGAGTCGCGGATCGTTTTCCGCCTCCAGCCAGCGCGCCACCTGATGGTCGCCCTGGCTCAGCAGGCGCAGATAATCGTCGGCAATCTGGCGGCCATAGCGATAGCCCGCCAGCTTCCGCGCCGTGCGGTCGACCTTCACCCGCAGCGGCTGCACCATGTCCGGGTGCAGAATGGCCGCCGGCTGGTTGTCCAGCTCGCCCGGCTCGCGCGCGTGGATTTTTTGCTCCAGCAGGCCGAGCGCCATGGCAAAGCCGTACAGCGTCGCGGCGGGCGTCGGCGGGCAGCCAGGGATGTAGACGTCCACCGGCACGATTTTGTCGGTACCGCCCCAGACGCAGTAAAGGTCGTGGAAGATGCCGCCGCTGTTGCCGCAGGCGCCGTACGAGATGCATATTTTCGGGTCCGGCGCGGACTGCCAGGCGCGCAGCGCGGGCGAGCGCATGGCGCGGGTGACGGCCCCGGTGAACAGCAGGATGTCCGCGTGGCGCGGGGACGGCACCACCTTGATGCCGAAGCGCTCGGCGTCAAACAGCGGCGACAGGGTGGCGAAGATCTCAATCTCACAGCCGTTGCAGCCGCCGCAGTCCACGCGGTAGACGTAGGCCGAACGTTTGATTTTTTTCAGCAGCGACGCCTTCATGCTGGCGATGGATTCGTCCACCGTCATCGGCACCGGAATGCCGTTGTCGTCGCGCGGGCCCAGTAGGTTTTCCATCAGCTGGCCTCTCTCATATGGCGGGTGATATCAATGCGGTCGGACGGCAGCAGGCACTTCTGACGCTTGCACTCCGGGCAGGTTTCAAAGCTTTCGCGGTGATGCTCCGCGCGGGCGTCGCCGTTGTGCTGCAGCAGCGCGATGGCGTAGTCGATCTCTTTCTGCACGGCGAACGGGCGCTTGCAGACGCGGCAGCTGCACAGGTCAAAGCGCGACTGCTGCAGGAAATCCTCTTTCTTCCACACCGCCAGCTCGTACTCCTGCGACAGTCGAATGGCGACCGTCGGGCAGACCTCCTCGCAGCGGCCGCAGAAGATGCAGCGACCGAGGTTAAACTGCCAGGCCAGCTCGCCGGTTTTGAGATCCGTTTCCACCGTTAAGGCGTTCGACGGACAGGCGTTGACGCAGGCCGCGCAGCCGATGCACTGCTGCGGGTTGTGCTCCGGCTTGCCGCGAAAGTTTTTATCCACCGGCATCGGCTCCAGCGGATAACTGCTGGTCTGCGTGCCGGTTTTGATCACTTTTTTGATAAAGGTAAACATGGCGAGTCCTTATTTCAGCGGCGAGTTCTTACGCTCGATGCTGTAGCGCTCAAGCTCTTTGTACGGCACCACCTGACTTTTCTTCTTGCGCACGTCGACCACGGTCATGCGGTCGGTGCAGGAGTAGCACGGGTCGAGGCTGCCGATGATCAGCGGCGCATCGGAAACCGTGTTGCCGCGCAGCATATAGCGCAGGGTTGGCCAGTTGGCGTAGGTGGCCGCGCGGCAGCGCCAGCGGTAGAGCTTCTGGTTGTCGCCGGTCATGCTCCAGTGAATGTCGTCCCCGCGCGGCGCTTCGGCAAAGCCGAGGGCAAATCGGTTCGGAATGTAGGTGAAGCCCTCCACCATCAGCGGGCCGCCCGGCAGGTTATCGAGGCCGAAGTCGATCATATTCAGGGCGGTGAACACCTCGTTGATGCGCACCTTGAGGCGCGAAATGACGTCGCAGCCCTGCTCGCTGTGCACGGTCATCGGCAGCAGGCCGTAGCCGACGAACGGGTGATCGGCACGGGTATCGCGAGCGTGGCCGCTGGCGCGCACCATCGGGCCGACGTTGCTGAAGTCGCGGGCGATCTCCGGGTCAAGGCGACCGATGCCGACGGTTCGCTGCTCGATGTTTGGCGTGCTGAGCAGCATGTCCACCAGCTCCTGCACGTCGCGGCGCATCTGCTGCGCCAGCTGGCGGGTTTGGATCATGTCGTCCTTCAGCAGGTCGCGGCGGATCCCGCCGATCAGGTTCAGGCCGTAGGTTTTACGCGCCCCGGTGAGGATCTCCGCCATCTTCATCGACGCCTCGCGCACGCGGAAGAACTGCATAAACCCGGAGTCAAAGCCGACAAAGTGGCAGGCCAGGCCGAGGTTCAGCAGGTGCGAGTGCAGGCGCTCTACCTCCAGCAGAATGGCGCGGATCATCTGCGCGCGCTCCGGCACCACGATCCCCATGCCGTTCTCCACCGAGGTGGTGTAGGCGGTGCTGTGGGCGAAGCCGCAGATGCCGCACACGCGGTCAGAGAGGAACGTCACTTCGTTGTAACCCATGCGGGTTTCCGCCAGCTTTTCCATGCCGCGATGGACGTAGAACAGGCGGTAGTCGGCGTCGATGATGTTCTCGCCGTCGACGAACAGGCGGAAGTGGCCCGGTTCGTCGGAGGTGACGTGCAGCGGGCCAATCGGCACCACGTTGTTCTTCTTGCTGCCGAGTTCATTGATGAATTCGTAGGTTTCGCTGTCGGTGGTCGGCGCCGGGCGCTGGCGGTAGTCCATGCTGTCCTTGCGCAGCGGGTAGAGTTCGTCCGGCCAGTCGTCCGGCAGCACCAGGCGGCGCTCGTCCGGCAGGCCGACCGGTACCAGGCCGTACATGTCGCGCACTTCGCGCTCGCCCCAGACGGCGGCAGGCACGCGCGGCGTGACGGACGGGTATTCCGGCTTATTCGGGTCGACTTCGACGCGTACGGTAAGCCAGCACTTCTCGCCCTGCTCCATCGACATCACGTAGTACACCGCATAGTTGCCGCACAGCTGGCGCTCGTCGTTGCCGAACAGCACCGACAGCCAGCCGCCCTGCCGGTAGTAGAGAAACTCCACCACTTCCGGCAGGTAGTTCACCTTAATGGTGACGGTTATCTGGTCTTTGGTTTGCCAGGACTCCTCCAGCACCACGCCGGGGAAAGCCTGATGCAACGCGGCGAGATACTGCTGACCTTTCTTTTCTTCAGACATAAAAACTCTCTTTAATCACGCCACCAGCAAGGAGACGAACGCTAAAAATGCAAAACCAAAACCGGCCCAGGTGATGCGTGACGTTTCGACAAAACGCAGGCGCGCCATGCTGTTTTCAAACAGGGCAATCACCAGCACGCCGACCAGCAGCTTGAGGGCGGCAATCACGACGGCCAGCACCAGACCGCCCGCGGAGAAGTGCGTCATCTGCCCCCACGGGAAGAAGACGCCGACAAACATCTGCAGCACCACCAGCTGTTTGAGGCTGATGCCCCACTTCAGCACCGCGAAGCCGTAGCCGCTATATTCGGTAAGCGGCCCTTCCTGCAGCTCCTGCTCGGCTTCAGCCAGATCGAACGGCAGTTTGCCCATCTCAATAAACGTGGCGAACGCGCATGCGCAGAGCGCCAGCACCAGCGGGATCGAGCGCGCCACCGGCCAGTGGTAAACGGTGTCGGTGATAAAGCTGATGTGGGTGGAACCTGCCACCTGCGCGGCGACCCACAGACCCAGCAGCAGGATCGGCTCAACCAGCACGCCGAGCATCGCCTCACGGCTGGCGCCGATGCCGGTAAACGGGCTCCCGGTGTCCAGGCCCGCAATCGCAAAGAAGAAGCGGGCGATGGCAAAGAGGTAGATAAGCGTAATCAGATCGCCGAGCACCGGCAGCGGCGATCCCACCGTGACCACCGGCAGCGCGGTGGCGATGGTCAGCATGACGCCCACCATCACAAACGGCGTCAGGCGGAAGACCCAGCCTGCGGCGTCCGGTGCCACGCTCTGACGAGAAAGCAGCTTGAAGAGATCGCGGTACTCCTGAAGCACCCCAGGCCCGCGACGGTTGTGCATCCGGGCGCGCACCACGCGGCTCACCCCGGAAAGCAGCGGCGCAGCGGTGAACAGCACCAGCGCCTGAAGAATTGCCAGTAACAGACTCATGTCAGGCTCCTCGTGAAATCACAATGACCACCAGCACCGCCAGCTCGATGACCGCCAGACGGCGGAACAGCGCGGGCGCGGCGGCACTCTGCCAGCCGGGCACCCAGCCTACCGGGTTCAGCCAGTGGCGCAGCTTCAGCACGGCGGCGAAGTTCTCCTTCACCGGCATGGCGAAACCGTGGGCGGTGATGACCATCGACTGTTCGTGTTCGTAGCCGCAGGCCCACGCCGCACCGCGCGAGCGGGAGGTGAGCCTGTCGCGTTTGAAGACCAGAATCAGGACGAGCGGCAGCAGCGGTGCGCCAATCAGCAGCAGCGTAATCATGGGCTGAGATACGGTGGTATTCGCCACGGTCAGCGGCAGCGGAATGGCGTTGCCCAGCAGCGGCAGCAGCCACGGTGCGGCGACGCCGCCCGCGATGCAGCACAGCGCCAGCGCGACCACGCTGGCACACATCAGTACCGGTGCGCAGCAGGCGTTTTCAGCTTCGCGGGTGCGCGGCGCGCCGAGGAAGGTCACGCCGTAGACTTTCGCCATGCACATCACCGCCAGCGCCCCGGTAATCGCCAGCCCGACCGCCAGCAGCGGGCCGAGCAAACGCGCGATAAAGAGATCGCTCTGACCGAGCGCGAAGAAGGACTGGTAGATCACCCACTCCCCGGCAAAGCCGTTCAGCGGCGGCAGCGCGGCCATTGCCATCAGCCCGACCAGCATCGCCAGTGAAATCACCGGCATCTTTTTGCCAATCCCGCCCAGCTTTTCGATATCCCGATGACCGGTGCGGAACCAGACGCTGCCCGCGCCGAGGAACAGGGTGCTTTTAAACAGGCTGTGGTTGACGAGATGATACAGGCCACCGATAAAACCGGCCGCTATCAGCGCCGGATGATTGAGCGCCAGCCCGGTCACGCCCGCGCCAATACCGAGCAGGATGATGCCGATATTTTCCAGCGTGTGGTACGCCAGAAGACGCTGGATATTGTGCTCCATCAGCGCGTACAGGCCGCCGACGAACGCGGTAATCATTCCGGCGACCAGCAGCACGATGCCCCACCACAGCGGCGGCTGTCCGCCGGTCAGCGTAATCGCCAGAATCCCGAACAGCCCCACTTTCATCACCACCACAGAAAACAGCGCGGCGGCGGGCGCGGAGGCATTCGCATGCGCCTGCGGCACCCAGCCGTGCAGCGGGATGATTCCGGCGAGCAGGCCAAAGCCGATAACGCCCAGCAGCCAGACGTCATTCCCCAGCTGATGCCCGTTGAGCGCAGAGAAATCCAGCGTGCCAAAGCGTTGCCACACCAGCCAGCAGGCCAGCGCAAGCAGCAGCGTCCCGAGGCGTCCCAGCGCAAACCACAGCTTGCCGGAGGCGCTGCAGCCCGTCAGGAACACGCCGCACAGCGCCATGATTTCCGCCATCACCACCAGCGCGCCGAGGTTGCTGGCGATAACGGTGCAGACCGCCGTCGCCATCAGCAGGTTAACCAGCAGGCCGTTGGCTTTGGTGTTGGGGTGACGGTGCCAGTCGATATTGAACAGGCTGATAAACACCCCGCACAGGCCAAAGGTCACCAGCCAGATGGCGTTCAGCGGCGTGATCTCCACGGTGTGGCGAATCAGCGGCATCACGGCCTCTACGGACTGGCCGCCGAGCAGGACAACGCCGCCTGCGGCCAGCGTCATCAGGCTAGCTACCGCCCCGCCGATCCCGGCGATCGCGCCGCTGAGGGTTTTATGGAATGAGAAGATCAGCGCCAGAACAGCGGCGGCAGCAAAGCAGGCTACCGCGCTGGTAATTATCATCGCCGCGTTCATTTCGCCCCCTCGTTAAGCGCCTGTAGCAGAGAAAGGTCGCCAAAATCACTGTTGATGGTCAGCTCGCGTTTACGCTTGCTGGTACGGGCGATGTCGCGAATGTTAACCAGAATCAACGCCTTAGTCGGGCAGGTGCGTACGCAGGCCGGGCCCTGCTCGTCGAAGCTGCACAGGTCGCATTTCACCGCAACGGCACGAATGCCGGGCACCCAGTCCAGCAGCGTGCTTACGCGAGCAGGAGCCGGCGGCGCGGGCGGGGCTTTTGGCGAGTTGGCGTTAGCCGGAATATGCAGCGGACGGCTGCCGGAAAATTCAATCGCGCCGAACGGGCAGGCAATGCCGCACAGCTTGCAGCTTACGCACAGGCTTTCGTTCAGCTGGACAGCGCCATCAACGCGGGTGATGGCATTCACAGGGCAGACGCCCGCGCAGGGGGCATCTTCACAGTGGTGGCAGAGCTGCGGGGCAGACTCTTTTTCATTACGCATGACGTGCAGGCGCGGCATGGACTGCAGCCCATGCAGGCGATGCGTTTCCGAACACGCCGCCTCACAGGTTCGACAGCCAATGCAGACCGTCGAGTCAGCAATTACAAAACGGTTCACCGGGTTATCCTCTGGTGATAGTCATTTTTGACGAAAAACTGTCTTGTCGACACTTCTCGACACGCAAGGGTCAGGCCACGTTCGCTGAGGCATTTCCGTCCATCAGCTGCTTCAGGTTGACCGGGAGATCGTGTTCAACGGCGGCGTACAGGCCGTTATAAACCGGCGCGATTTTTTCCAGATAGTGCTCCAGCACCTGCTGGCGATCGCGGTTGCTGACGTGGCCGTCCACCATGCCATCGGCCATCAGCTGCGCCTTCGCAATACACTGTTTTTCGCCGTCTTTTGTCTCAAGGTGGTACTCAATGGTGTGGCTGTTGAAGTTATCCGCCAGGGTAACGTTGATCGTGAAATGGCCGAACAGGACGAAGCGCATGTCGCCCTGCGCCGCGCAGCTCATCGCGTGGTGAAGACGCGCTTTCGAGAGGGTTATGCCCTGAACCAGAGAGTTGCAGTAGAGGTGCCACTGGTCCTGCAGCTGCTGATGACGCTGCGCGATGTAGTCCGCTTTTTCGCTGATTTCCCAAATAGTCATAGAAGGTATCCGTTTAATGGAGATAGCGGCTGTTAAGCAGATTCCATGCCAGTTTTTATCTTTATGATTTTAAATGGATTTAATTGCAAAACCGCTGTCAACGCCGCGGTGTCGACGTGTCATTTCGACAGCGTTGACATCGTCACGCCTTAACAAAAATCAAGCTGGCACCGTTATTGCATTCAATGGCGCAATTCATTGAGGAGGCGTCATGCACGAAATCACCCTCTGCCAGCGGGCTCTGGAACTTATCGAACAGCAGGCAGTGCAAAACCACGCGAAGCGCGTCACCGGCGTCTGGCTGAAGGTCGGAGCGTTTTCCTGCGTCGAGACCAGCGCCCTGCATTTCTGTTTTGAGCTGGTGTGTCGCGGCACGCTGGCGGAAGGCTGCGAGCTCCATATTGAAGAGCAGCAGGCGGAGTGCTGGTGCGAGCAGTGCCAGCAGTACGTCACCCTGCTGTCATCAAAGGTTCAGCGTTGTCCGCAGTGTCAGAGCACCGGTCTTCGCATCGTGGCGGATGACGGCATGCAGATCCAACGCCTCGAAATCGAGAAGGAGTAAAGTATGTGTAGCACCTGCGGTTGCGCCGAAGGCAACCTGTATATAGAAGGGGATGAACATCACCCCCATTCCGCGTTTCGCTCCGCGCCCTTTTCACCTGCCCCACGCCCTTCTGCGGCAGTGACCGGTATCACCTTCGCTCCGCAGCGCTCCGATGCTGGCGACCTGCACTACGGCCACGGGGAGGCGGGTACCCACGCGCCCGGCATCAGCCAGCGCCAGATGCTGGAAGTAGAGATCAACGTGCTGGACAAAAATAACCAGATCGCCGCCCGCAACCGCGCGCGCTTTGCCACCCGCAAACAGCTGGTGTTGAACCTGGTCTCCAGCCCCGGCTCCGGCAAAACCACGCTGTTAACGGAAACGCTCAAACGCCTGAACGGACGCGTCTCCTGCGCGGTGATCGAAGGCGACCAGCAAACCGTTAACGACGCGGCGCGCATTCGCGAAACCGGCACCCCGGCGATTCAGGTCAATACCGGCAAAGGCTGCCACCTGGATGCGCAGATGATTGCCGATGCGGCCCCGCGCCTGCCGCTGGCGGATAACGGCATTCTGTTTATTGAAAACGTCGGCAACCTGGTCTGCCCGGCGAGCTTCGATCTTGGCGAACGACACAAGGTGGCGGTGCTTTCGGTGACCGAAGGCGAAGACAAGCCGCTGAAATACCCGCATATGTTTGCCGCCGCCTCCATCATGCTGCTGAACAAAGTTGACCTGCTGCCGTACCTGAATTTCGACGTGGATAAGTGCCTGGCGTATGCCCGCGAGGTGAATCCGGAGATTGAGATCCTGCTGGTCTCCGCCACGCGCGGCGACGGCATGGACGGCTGGCTACAGTGGCTGGAGAACGAACGATGTGCATAGGCGTCCCCGGGCAAATTTACGCCATCGACGGTAATCAGGCCAAAGTGGAGGTCTGCGGCATCCTGCGCGACGTGGATCTCACGCTGGTGGGCAGCAGCGATGAAACGGGCGCCTCGCGTCTCGGCCAGTGGGTGCTGGTCCACGTGGGGTTCGCCATGAGCGTGATTAAGGAAGCGGAAGCCCGCGACACGCTGGATGCATTGCAAAACATGTTCGACGTGGAGCCTGACGTGGGCGCGCTGCTGTACGGCGAGGAGCGTTAGCCATGCGTTACGTTGATGAATACCGCGCGCCGGAGCAGGTGCTGCAGCTTATCGGGCACCTGAAAACGCGCGCGGCGCTGCTGGACTACACGGCGGAAAAACCGCTGCGGATCATGGAGGTGTGCGGCGGACACACGCACGCCATCTTCAAATTTGGCCTCGACCAGCTGCTGCCGGAGAACATCGAGTTCATCCACGGCCCCGGCTGCCCGGTCTGCGTTCTGCCGATGGGGCGCATCGACAGCTGCATCGAAATTGCCAGCCAGCCCGACGTCATTTTCTGCACCTTTGGCGACGCGATGCGCGTGCCGGGGAAAAACGGCTCGCTGCTGCAGGCAAAAGCGCGCGGGGCCGACATCCGGATCGTCTATTCGCCGATGGATGCCCTGACGCTGGCAGAGAATAACCCCGCGCGCAAGGTGGTGTTTTTTGGCCTGGGGTTTGAAACCACCATGCCCGCCACCGCCATCACCCTGCAACAGGCGAAAGCGCGTAAGCTCGAAAACTTTTTCTTTTTCTGCCAACACATTACGCTCATCCCCACGCTGCGCAGCCTGCTGGAAGAGCCGGAAAACGGGATAGACGCCTTTCTGGCACCGGGGCATGTCAGCATGGTGATTGGCACAGACGCCTACGGTTTTATCGCTGAACAGTACAATCGTCCGTTAGTGGTCGCTGGTTTCGAACCACTTGATCTACTGCAAGGTGTGACCATGCTGGTTGAGCAGAAAATAGCGGCCCTGAGTACCGTGGAAAACCAGTACCGCCGCGTGGTGCCGGATGCGGGAAATCAACGGGCGCAGCAGGCGATAGCCGACGTGTTTAGCGTCGAAGGCGACAGCGAATGGCGTGGTCTGGGGCTGATTGCCGAATCCGGCGTGCATCTGACGTCAGCCTATCGCGCGTTCGACGCCGAAGCGCATTTCCGCCCGCAGCCGCAGCAGGTTTGCGACGATCCCCGGGCCCGCTGCGGCGACGTGCTCACCGGTAAATGCAAACCTCATCAATGCCCGTTATTTGGCAATACCTGTAACCCGCAAACGGCGTTTGGCGCGCTGATGGTCTCCTCCGAAGGGGCGTGTGCCGCGTGGTATCAGTATCGCAACCAGGAGAGTGAAGCATGAATACGGTTGAAATGGCGCACGGCAGCGGCGGACAGGCGATGCAGCAGCTGATTAACCGGCTGTTTATGGAAGCCTTCAACAACCCCTGGCTCGCCGAGCAGGAAGACCAGGCGCGCATTGACCTCGCCACCCTCACCGCGCAGGGCGACAGGCTGGCCTTCTCCACCGACAGCTACGTGATTGACCCGCTGTTCTTCCCGGGCGGCGATATCGGCAAGCTCGCCGTCTGCGGCACGGCCAACGACGTGGCGGTCAGCGGTGCCGTTCCGCGCTACCTCTCCTGCGGGTTTATCCTCGAAGAGGGATTACCGATGGAGACACTCACGACAGTGGTCAACAGCATGGCGCAGACCGCGCGCGAGGCGGGGATGGCTATCGTCACCGGCGATACCAAAGTGGTGCAGCGCGGCGCGGCCGACAAGCTGTTCATCAACACCGCCGGCATGGGGGCGATCCCCGCCGATATTCACTGGGGCGCGCAGCAGCTTAGCGTGGGCGACGTGCTGATCGTGACCGGCACGCTGGGCTGCCACGGGGCGACCATCCTTAACCTGCGCGAAGGCCTGGGTCTGGACGGGGAACTGCGCAGCGACTGCGCGGTGCTCACCCCGCTGATCCAGACGCTGCGTGCCGTGCCCGGCGTGAAAGCCCTGCGGGACGCCACGCGAGGCGGCGTAAACGCCGTAGTCCATGAGTTTGCGGCAAGCTGCGGGTACGGGATCGAACTGACCGAGCGCAGCCTGCCCGTTAAGCCTGCCGTTCGCGGGCTGTGCGAGCTATTGGGCCTCGACCCGCTAAACTTTGCTAACGAAGGCAAACTGGTGATTGGCGTTGAACACGCGGCCGCGGAGGCCGTACTTGCACAGCTGCGAGCGCATCCCTTAGGGAAAGACGCGGCAATCATCGGCGAAGTCGTCGAGCGCAAAGGGGTGCGCCTGACCGGGCTTTATGGCGTGAAGCGGACGCTGGATCTGCCGCACGCGGAACCCTTACCCCGTATTTGCTAGAACCGCGCCAAAAGCGGTCAGCACTGAATGTCTCTTTTTTTGCCAGTTTCTATTGGAAAGCAATATGCCGTATACACCGATGAGCGATCTTGGACAGCAGGGCCTGTTTGACATCACGCGCACACTTTTACAGCAGCCCGACCTCGGTGCGCTGAGCGATGCCCTGACGCGGCTGGTCAGGCAATCGGCGCTGGCCGACAGCGCCGCGATTGTACTCTGGCATAGCGGAACGCACCGCGCGAGCTACTACTCAACGCGTGACAATGGCAAAACGTTTGAATACGAAGACGAAACGTATCTGGCGCATGGCCCGGTGCGCCGCATACTCTCCCGTCCTGAAGTGCTGCACTGCAGCTTTGCGGAATTCCGCCAGGCGTGGCCGAGGCTGGCGCAGAGCAACCTCTATCAGCCTTTCGGGCATTACTGCATGTTGCCGCTGGCGGCAGAGGGCCAGATTTTTGGCGGCTGCGAGTTTATCCGCACGACCGACCAGCCCTGGAGCGAGGCGGAATACGAGCGCCTGCACACCTTTACCCAGATTGTGGCCGTCGTCGCGGAGCAGATCCAAAGCCGCGTCACCAATAATGTCGATTACGACCTGCTGAGCCGCGAGCGCGACAACTTCCGCATTCTGGTCGCCATCACCAACGCCGTGCTGTCACGGCTCGACATGGATGAGCTGGTCAGCGAAGTCTCGAAAGAGATCCACCACTATTTCAAAATCGACGCCATCAGCATTGCGCTTCGCGGCCATCGCAAGGGAAAGCTGAACATCTACTCCACGCATTATCTCGATGAAGCCAACCCGGCGCACGAGCAGAGCGAAGTGGATGAAGCGGGTACCCTGTCTGAACGGGTCTTCAAAAGCAAAGAGATCCTCCTGCTCAACCTGAACGAACAGGACCCGGTCGCGCCGTACGAGCGAATGCTGTTCAACACCTGGGGCAATAAAATTCAGACCCTGTGCCTGCTGCCGCTGATGTCCGGCAACACCATGCTGGGCGTGCTGAAGCTGGCGCAGTGCGAGGAAGGCGTGTTCACTACCGCCAACCTGAAGCTGCTGCGCCAGATCGCCGAGCGTATCTCTATTGCCCTGGATAACGCCCTCGCCTATCAGGAGATCCACCGACTGAAGGAGCGGCTGGTGGATGAGAACCTCGCCCTGACCGAGCAGCTCAACAACGTGGACAGCGAGTTTGGTGAAATCATCGGGCGCAGCGACGCCATGTACAGCGTGCTCAAGCAGGTTGAGATGGTGGCGCAAAGCGACAGCACGGTGCTGATTCTGGGCGAAACCGGGACGGGTAAAGAGCTGATTGCCCGCGCCATCCACAACCTGAGCAACCGCAACAGCCGCCGGATGGTGAAGATGAACTGCGCCGCGATGCCTGCGGGGCTGCTGGAAAGCGACCTGTTCGGCCACGAGCGCGGCGCCTTCACCGGGGCCAGCAGCCAGCGGCTGGGCCGTTTTGAGCTGGCGGACAAGAGCTCGCTGTTCCTAGACGAAGTGGGCGATATGCCGCTGGAGCTACAGCCGAAACTGCTGCGCGTGCTGCAGGAGCAGGAGTTTGAGCGCCTGGGCAGCAACAAGCTTATCCAGACCGACGTGCGGCTGATTGCCGCCACCAACCGCGACCTGAAAAAAATGGTCGCCGACCGCGAGTTTCGCAGCGACCTTTACTATCGTCTGAACGTCTTCCCGATCTTCCTGCCGCCGCTGCGCGAACGCCCGGAAGATATTCCCCTGCTGGTCAAAGCCTTTACCGCGAAGATCGCGCGCCGGATGGGGCGAAACATCGACAGTATTCCTGCCGAGACGTTGCGTACCCTTTCATCCATGGAATGGCCCGGCAACGTGCGCGAGCTGGAAAACGTCATCGAACGCGCGGTGCTGCTGACGCGCGGCAATGTGCTGCAACTTTCCCTGCCTGAGGTTACGCTTCCTGACGTGACCGCGCCCGCCGCCGAGACAGCAAAAGAGGGAGAAGATGAATATCAGCTCATTATGCGCGTGCTGAAAGAGACCAACGGCGTGGTCGCCGGGCCAAAAGGTGCCGCCCAGCGCCTGGGGTTAAAACGCACCACCCTGCTGTCGCGCATGAAGCGTCTCGGGATTGATAAAGAGAGCCTGGTTTAATCGGTTTCGCCTGGCGGTAGTTCTCTGATACCGCCTTTGGTGAGGGCCTCTTTTTTCGGACGGTACTTCTCCGGCAGTTCCGGTACGGGACGACGGTCGTCAATCAGATGACGAACGGTCAGGATGGGGTGACGCCACAACATACGCGGACCGGCCCAGCGCATAACCTGCTTCATCTCTTCACGTCTGGCAGGCTGGTAGCAGTGTACCGGGCACTGCTTGCAGGCAGGCTTGTCCTCACCGAAAACGCACTTATCCAGGCGCTTATTGGCATACGCGTTGAGCGCCTGATAATACCCTTCCTCCTGAGATGCCTGCGGGCACTGCTTTTCATACAACGCGATCATTTTCGCGATGGTCTTTTTTTCTCGTGAGATACGTTTACCGGACATAACGGCTTACCGAATAATAAAGTGCATTAATAATACACCTTTCAGCGCTGGATTTCAGCGGTTGCATTTCGTTTCCTGAAGCCTGATTCCAGTTTTAGTCCTGCACCGACCGATAATCACTGGTATTTTATACAGGCATCAGAAATGACCTTTGTCCGTGTTGTCTGGAGACCCTATGCAAGAACTCACGATCGGCAAACCCTATCGCCATTTAACAGTGGGATATTTTAGAAAGCGCCATGAAGACCGCAAAACCAAGATACCGAAGCGCTACAGCGTGCATGCGGCGCTGAGCTTAAAAGGAGACTGGCTTGAAGAGGCGGGGTTTACCACCCATTCCAGAGTCAGAGTGGGCGTGGAGCATGGAAAAATTGTCATCGAATTAATGTCGGAGGGCGGCTCGTAAAGCCACGACATTTTTCTGCGCCGTACCTTTTTTTCATGCGACAATAGAAGGAACAAACGGCCACTGAGCCGATCAAAACGGTTTATTTTCAAAGAAATGGACATCATAACTCCATGAGCACAATCGACAATTTCGACGCACATACGCCGATGATGCAGCAGTATCTGAAGCTGAAAGCACAGCATCCGGAAATCCTGCTGTTTTACCGTATGGGCGATTTTTACGAGCTGTTTTATGACGATGCTAAGCGCGCATCGCAGCTGCTCGACATCTCGCTGACCAAACGTGGCGCATCGGCAGGCGAACCCATCCCTATGGCAGGTATCCCGCACCACGCGGTAGAAAACTACCTGGCGAAACTGGTGAATCAGGGTGAGTCCGTCGCCATCTGCGAACAGATTGGCGATCCGGCGACCTCAAAAGGCCCGGTGGAACGCAAAGTGGTGCGCATCGTCACGCCAGGCACCATCAGTGATGAAGCCCTGTTACAGGAGCGCCAGGATAACCTGCTGGCAGCGCTGTGGCAGGACGGTAAAGGCTTTGGCTACGCGACGCTGGACATCAGCTCCGGACGTTTTCGTCTGAGTGAACCGGCCGATCGTGAAACGATGGCAGCCGAGCTGCAGCGCACCAACCCGGCAGAATTGCTCTATGCCGAAGATTTCGCCGAAATGGCGCTGATTGAAGGTCGTCGCGGGTTGCGTCGTCGTCCGCTGTGGGAATTCGAAATTGATACCGCGCGCCAGCAGCTGAATCTGCAGTTTGGCACCCGCGATCTGATTGGCTTTGGCGTTGAAAATGCCCCGCGCGGGCTGTGTGCAGCAGGGTGTCTCCTGCAGTACGTGAAAGATACCCAGCGCACCTCCCTGCCGCATATCCGCTCTATCACCATGGAGCGCCAGCAGGACAGCATCATCATGGATGCCGCCACGCGCCGTAACCTGGAGATTACGCAGAACCTGGCGGGTGGCGTAGAAAATACGCTCGCGTCGGTCCTCGACAGTACGGTGACGCCAATGGGCAGCCGCATGCTGAAACGCTGGCTGCATATGCCGATCCGCGATACCGATACGCTGGTTTGCCGTCAGCAGACGATTGCCGCGCTGCAGGATCGCTATGCCGAGCTGCAGCCGGTCCTGCGCCAGGTGGGCGACATGGAGC
Source organism: Enterobacter sp. KB-221C9 (assembly GCF_041320715.1). Taxonomy (NCBI): domain Bacteria; kingdom Pseudomonadati; phylum Pseudomonadota; class Gammaproteobacteria; order Enterobacterales; family Enterobacteriaceae; genus Enterobacter; species Enterobacter sp. KB-221C9. The sequence continues at coordinate 261,978 of NZ_JBGIWG010000004.1, read as the reverse complement.
GTATCCTGGCCCGTCTGGCTCTGCGAACCGCGCGACCACGCGACCTCGCGCGGATGCGTCATGCCTTCCAGCAGCTGCCGGAACTGCGCGCGCAGTTGAGTGACGTTGACAGCGCGCCGGTGCAGAAACTCCGCGAAACCATGGGCGAGTTTACCGAGCTTCGCGAACTGCTGGAGCGCGCCATTATCGATGCGCCTCCGGTTCTGGTGCGTGATGGCGGCGTGATTGCCCCAGGCTACAACGAAGAGCTGGACGAATGGCGCGCGCTGGCCGACGGTGCGACGGACTACCTCGACAAGCTGGAGATCCGCGAGCGCGAACGTCTTGGGCTCGATACCCTGAAAGTGGGGTATAATGCGGTACACGGTTACTATATTCAGATCAGCCGCGGGCAGAGCCACCTGGCGCCGATTCACTACGTGCGTCGCCAGACGTTGAAAAACGCCGAACGCTACATCATTCCTGAACTGAAAGAGTACGAAGACAAAGTCCTCACCTCGAAAGGTAAAGCGCTGGCGCTGGAAAAACAGCTTTATGACGAGCTGTTCGACATGCTGATGCCGCACCTGGCCGACCTGCAGCTGAGCGCCAGCGCGCTGGCGGAGCTGGACGTGCTGGTGAATCTGGCTGAACGCGCTGAAACCCTGAACTACACCTGCCCGACCTTTACCGACAAGCCCGGCATTCGTATCACAGAAGGCCGTCACCCGGTGGTAGAGCAGGTGCTGAATGAACCGTTCATCGCCAACCCGCTGAGCCTGTCACCGCAGAGAAGAATGTTGATCATTACCGGTCCAAACATGGGCGGTAAGAGTACCTATATGCGGCAGACGGCGCTGATTGCGCTGCTGGCGTATATCGGCAGCTACGTCCCTGCGCAGAACGTGGAGATTGGCCCAATCGACCGCATCTTTACCCGCGTCGGGGCAGCGGACGATCTGGCGAGCGGTCGTTCAACCTTCATGGTCGAGATGACCGAAACGGCAAACATTCTCCATAACGCGACGGAGCACAGCCTGGTGCTGATGGACGAAGTCGGACGCGGAACGTCAACCTATGATGGCCTGTCGCTGGCATGGGCCTGTGCCGAAAGCCTCGCGAATAAAATCAAGGCCATGACGCTGTTCGCCACCCACTATTTCGAACTGACGCAGCTGCCGGAGAAAATGGAAGGGGTTGCGAACGTTCATCTGGATGCGCTGGAGCACGGCGATACCATTGCCTTCATGCACACGGTGCAGGATGGCGCGGCGAGCAAAAGCTATGGCCTGGCCGTCGCAGCGCTGGCAGGTGTGCCGAAGGACGTGATTAAGCGCGCGCGTCAGAAACTGCGTGAGCTGGAAAGCCTTTCGCCGAATGCAGCGGCGACGCAGATTGATGGCACGCAGATGTCGCTGCTGGTGCCTGCGGAAGAGACGTCGCCAGCGGTGGAAGCGCTGGAGAACCTCGACCCGGATTCACTGACGCCGCGTCAGGCGCTGGAGTGGATTTATCGGTTGAAGAGTCTGGTTTAGTTCTCTGCGGTCTGTTTTGTCGGGTGGCGGCTTCGCCTTACCCGACCTACAAAACCGTAGGCCCGGTAAGCGCAGCGCCACCGGGCTTTTTTTTACAACAGCGGCGGGATCGTCGGCACCTGCGGCGCCTCGTCAATATCCTTCTGCGTCATGCGGAACGCCTCCGGGTAATGCTCGCGGCTGGTACGACGCAGCGGTTCGGTATCGCGCCAGGTATACAAACAATGCTGGCACTGGTAAACGGTCCATACGCCTTTCACCGGCGACGTCGCCATTACTTCAATATGCTCATCGGCACAACGTGGACAAATCATCTTTTCCTCCTTATTGGCGTGCTGCCAGCATCGCGGTCAGTTTTTCGGCCCAGGCTTTGGTTTCAGGCAGATCCTGTACCGGCTGGCTGTAGTGGCCCCGGGTGTCCGGCGCGACAGGCGTGGTGGCATCAATAATCAGCTTGTCGGTAATGCCCGCCGGGCTGGAGCCAGGATCGAGTTCAAGGACCGACATGTTCGGCAGCTGCACCAGATCGCCTGCCGGGTTCACTTTCGACGACAGCGCCCACATCACCTGCGGGAGGTTGAACGGATCGACATCCTCATCCACCATAATCACCATCTTCACGTAGCCCAAACCGTGCGGCGTGGTCATGGCGCGTAAACCGACCGCGCGGGCAAAACCGCCGTAGCGTTTTTTGGTGGAGATAATCGCCAGCAGACCGTGGGTGTACATCGCGTTCACCGCCTGCACTTCCGGGAATTCCGCTTTCAGCTGCTGGTAGAGCGGCACGCAGGTGGCCGGTCCCATCAGATAGTCAATCTCGGTCCACGGCATGCCGAGGTAGAGGGATTCGAAAATCGGCTTGGTGCGGTAAGAGACTTTGTCGATACGGACCACCGTCATGTTGCGGCCACCGGAATAGTGTCCGGTAAACTCGCCGAACGGCCCTTCGATTTCACGCTTGCGGCCCTCAATCACCCCTTCAAGGATCACTTCAGAACCCCACGGCACATCGAAGCCGGTCAGCGGCGCGGTGGCAATCGGGTACGGGCTTTCACGCAGCGCACCGGCCATTTCATACTCGGACTGATCGTATTTCAGCGGCGTGGCGCCCATCAGGGTGATGATCGGGTCGTTGCCCAGCGTAATCGCAATCGGCAGGTCTTCACCGCGCTCTTCCGCTTTATGCAGATGCAGGGCGATATCGTGCATCGGTACCGGCTGGAGGCCGAGCTTGCGCTTGCCCTTCACTTCCATGCGGTAGATCCCGACGTTCTGCTTGCCGAAGTGGTCCGGGTCGAGCGGATCGCGCGAGACAACGCACGCTTTATCGAGATAAAAACCGCCGTCACCGTCGTTCAGGCGAAACAGCGGCAGGATGTCGAACAGGTTAATGTCTTCACCGTCCACCGTATTCTGCGCCCAGGCCGGGTTGGCGCGGCGCTCCGGCGTGACGGGGAATTTATCCCAGCGGCGGATAAACTCGTCGATCTGTTTTTTTACCGGGGTGTTCGCAGGCAGCCCCATAGAAATGGCGTGGTTCTGCCAGGAGCCGATGGTGTTCATCACCACGCGGGCATCGGTAAAGCCACGAATATTGTCAAACCACAGCGCGGGCGCGCCGTCGCCAATGCGGCCGGTCGCGTTGGCTGCCGCCGCCAGATCGGGCTCGGCGTTTACCTCTTCCTCAATTTTCAGCAGTTGCCCTTGCTCATCGAGCGCCTGCAGGAAGCTTCTCAAATCATCAAATGCCATCTTTATTCTCCTGTGAAAAATGTTTCGCCTCGCGCAGCCCGTTCCAGCGGCGCGCCTTTTTATGCTCCAGACCGAACTGGTCGAGCACGCGGGTCACAATATGCTGGGTAATGTCATCGGCGGTTTGCGGGTGGTTGTAATAAGCAGGCATGGGCGGCACCATCGCCACGCCCATGCGGGAAAGGGCAAGCATGTTCTCAAGATGAATGGTGCTGAGCGGCGTTTCACGGGGAACCAGCACCAGCTTGCGCCCTTCTTTCAGCACCACGTCTGCCGCACGGCCCACCAGCCCCTCGGCGTAACCGGCGCGGATACCCGCCAGCGTTTTCATGCTGCAGGGAATGACGATCATGCCTTCGGTGCGAAACGAGCCGGAGGAGATGGTGGCGGCCTGGTCAGCCGGACTGTGGACAACGTCAGCCAAAGCAGCAACGTCCTGCGCGGTGTAAGGCGTTTCCAGCTCGATGGTGGTCTTTGCCCACTTCGACATCACCAGGTGGGTCTCCACCTCCGGCATTTCCCGCAGCGCCTGAAGCAGCGCCACGCCCAGCGGAGCACCCGTTGCTCCCGTCATTCCCACGATCAATCTCATTCATCACCTCAAATATTTGTTCGTACACGAACATTATGAATAAGCTACTCCAGGATCGGTTTTCTGACAAGATTGTTCGCATACGATCACACGAATGGCTAAAAAATGCCGCGTTAAAATTGAGAGCAATAGCGGCTATCATAGAGGGAGATTTTTTCCGTCGGAGTGTTCATGGAACTAAGACAAGAGGCGTTCCACCTGTTACGTCAGCTTTTTCAACAGCATACCGCGCAGTGGCAACATGCCTTACCGGAACTGACCAAGCCACAGTACGCGGTGATGCGCTCCATTGCCGAACATCCGGGTATTGAACAGGTGGCATTGACCGAAGTGGCGGTCAGCACAAAAGCGACCCTGGCAGAGATGCTCAGCCGAATGGAGGCGCGCGGGCTGGTCAAACGCGAGCACGATCCTGCCGATAAGCGCCGCCGGTTTGTCTTCCTGACGCCAGAAGGCGAAGCCCTGCTTGCAGGCTGTAAACCGGTTGGCAACGAGGTGGATGAGGCGTTTTTAGGACGTCTTAACAAGGCCGAGCGGGAGCAGTTCTCTGCGCTCATCAAAAAGATGATGCACGATTAATTCACGCTGGTGCGCATAAAATCGATAAAGGTGCGCACTTTCGCTGACACATGCCGGGCATCAGGATAAACCGCATAGATGCCCTGCTGCGCAAAGGTATATTCCGGTAAAACCGGAACCAGTCTTCCCGCATCAAGCGCATCGCGCGCCAGCCATTCCGGCAGTAACGCCACGCCACCGCCTGCGAGCGCAAAAGCCATCAGAGCCTGAGCGCTGTCGGCAAACAGGCGCGGCGCTTTTTTTATCTCCAGCGTTTCAGGCGCACCGCTGGCATCTCTCACCTGCCAGCGCAGCGGCGAGGCCAGACGCTCGTGAATAATCCAGTCCGCGTGGGCCAGCTGCGCAAGCGTTTCGATCGGATGGTTAACGAGCCACCCGGGCGTCGCGACGGGAAGAATAGAGAAGTGCGAAATCAGCGCGGCGTGGTTGCGCGAATCGGCAAGCGTTCCCAGCCGGATGGCCACGTCAAAGCGCTCCGAGATAAGGTCGGCGTGCAGGGACGACGAAACATGTCGCACGCGAAGATCCGGATGCTGCTGGCTAAACCTGGCCAGCAGCGGCACCACTACCTGTGAGCCATATTCGGGCGTCGTCGTGATCCGCAGCTCCCCCGTGAGTCCCGCATGATTCGCGCGGACATCATCCTGCAGCCGTTCCGCATCCTTCAGAAGCGCCACGCTGCGTTGATGAAAAAGCGCGCCCGCCTCGGTTAACGTCAGGCGGCGGGTGGAGCGCAGCAGCAGCGTAACGCCCAGCTCATCCTCAAGCTGGCGAATATTGAAGCTAACCACCGCTTTTGTCAGCCCCATTGCCTCGGCTGCAGCAGTGAAACTGCCGGTATCGGCCACCGCGACAAACATCTGCGTTCGCTGCAGGTTAATCATCATCACGCCTTTTACTGTCAAAATATTTTTGACAGTATATCGCGCTTTGTCAGGTTTATCCGTGCTTCCCGGGTCGATACGATACGCCACCTCACCGGAGGATCCACCATGACGTATCGCAGCAAAGTCGCCGTTGTTTATCTGCTGGGCTTTTTTCTTGATTTGATCAACATGTTTATTGCCAGCGTCGCGTTCCCGGCAATGGCTCACGCCTTTAACACCACGCCTTCAGCCCTTGCCTGGGTCAGTAACGGGTACATTGCCGGCCTGACGCTGGTGATCCCGTTCAGCAGCGTGCTCACGCGCCGCATCGGGCCAAAGCGCGTCATCCTGCTCTCGCTTTTTCTGTTCAGCGCAGCCTCCGCAGCGGCGGGCTTGTCTGCAACGCTTGAAAGTCTGATCGCCTGGCGAGTGCTCCAGGGCGTGGGAGGAGGATTATTGATCCCCGTCGGACAGGCGCTGACCTGGCAACAGTTTAAGCCTCACGAGCGTGCCAGACTCTCCTCGGCGGTGATGCTGGTCGCGCTGCTTGCCCCGGCCTGCTCCCCGGCTATCGGAGGCCTGCTGGTGCAGACGCTAAGCTGGCGATGGATATTTTTCGCTACGCTACCGGTCGCTATCGTGACCTTTGTTTTGGCCTGCCTGTGGCTTAAACACGAAATGCCCGCGATGAACGCGGCCAGACTGTTAAACCTGTCATTGCTCGCGGACCCGCTTTTACGTTTTTCCATGCTTGTTTATTTATGCGTGCCTGGCGTATTTATTGGGGTGAACGTCACGGGCATGTTTTATCTTCAGCACGTGGCGAACATGAGCCCCGCCGCAACGGGGATGCTCATGCTGCCGTGGTCCGCGGCATCGTTTATCGCCATCACGGCAACGGGACGCTATTTTAACCGTATTGGCCCCCGACCGCTGATTGTCGTCGGCTGCCTGCTGCAGGCGACGGGTATTCTGCTTTTGATTAACGTCAGTTCGGCTACGCTGCTGCCTGCCGTTGCGTTTACCCTGATGGGCGCGGGGGGAAGCCTGTGCAGCAGTACGGCTCAGAGCAGCGCTTTTCTGACGACGCGCCGGGAAGAGATGCCGGATGCCAGCGCGCTGTGGAATCTCAATCGTCAGCTGAGTTTTTTTGCCGGTGCCCTGCTGCTGGCGCAGGCGCTAAACCTGGCGCAGGCCTGGCTGCCGCCGCTCGCCGCGTGGCACGGGATGTTTATTTTTGCCGCAGGCATGACTTTGCTGCCTGCACTGTACGTTTTTCGTCTTAACAATACGCAGGTGCTCACCCAGCTGCGACAGGAGAATTCATGACGCCTTTCGAACACGATATTATCGACCTCCACATTGCGCTTGAAGACTGGTTAGGCAAAGGTGAAGGTGATTCCGACGCCCTGCTCGCCCGCTTCCATCCAGATTTCCTGATGATCCCGCCGGGCGGCGTTCATATCGACTATGTCGGTCTGGTCAGTTTTCTGGAAAAACAGCGCGGAAGCCGTCCCGGACTGAAGATCGTCATTGACGAATTATCCACGATCGAGCGCTGGGATCGTGGCGCGGTGCTGCACTACCGGGAGACGCAAACCCGGCCCGACCTGCCCGTCAACGTGCGCTGGTCAACCGCGGTGCTCAATCAGGAAGGCGATCGGATAGTGTGGCGCCTGCTGCACGAAACGGCGCAGCCGTAGCCCAAAAGAAAAAGGCCCGTCTCACGACGGGCCTTTTTTGACGAAAGGTTGCTTATTCGCGGAACAGCGCTTCGATATTCAGACCTTGCCCCTGCAGGATTTCACGCAGGCGGCGCAGACCTTCAACCTGAATCTGACGAACACGTTCACGGGTCAGGCCAATTTCACGGCCGACGTCTTCCAGTGTCGCAGCTTCATACCCCAGTAAACCGAAACGACGTGCCAGCACTTCACGCTGTTTGGCGTTCAGCTCGAACAGCCATTTGACGATGCTCTGTTTCATGTCATCGTCCTGCGTGGTGTCTTCCGGACCGTTGTCTTTTTCATCGGCCAGGATGTCCAGCAGCGCTTTTTCGGAGTCGCCACCCAGCGGGGTGTCAACGGAGGTAATGCGCTCGTTGAGACGCAGCATACGGCTTACGTCATCAACCGGTTTGTCGAGTTGTTCGGCAATTTCTTCTGCGCTTGGCTCGTGGTCCAGTTTATGGGACAACTCGCGCGCGGTGCGCAGATAAACGTTCAACTCTTTGACGATGTGAATCGGCAGGCGGATCGTACGGGTCTGGTTCATAATAGCCCGTTCGATGGTCTGACGAATCCACCAGGTCGCGTAGGTTGAGAAACGGAACCCGCGTTCCGGGTCAAACTTCTCAACTGCGCGGATGAGACCTAAGTTGCCCTCTTCAATCAGATCCAGCAGAGCCAGACCACGATTGCCGTAACGGCGGGCAATTTTCACGACCAGTCGCAGGTTACTTTCGATCATGCGACGACGCGAGGCCACATCACCACGCAAAGCACGACGTGCGAAATAGACTTCTTCTTCGGCCGTTAGCAGTGGGGAGTAACCAATCTCCCCAAGGTAAAGCTGAGTCGCGTCCAGTACACGCTGTGTGGCGCCCTGCGATAACAGCTCTTCTTCAGCCAAATCGTTATCACTGGGTTCCTCTTCTACTAAGGCTTTTTCGTCAAAAGCCTCTACTCCGTTCTCATCAAATTCCGCGTCTTCATTTAAATCATGAACTTTCAGCGTATTCTGACTCATAAAGGTGGCTCCTACCCGTGATCCCTGAACGAGACACCCTGGCTGGCATGCCCCGTCAAATTATCGCTGCGGCAAATACTGCAGCGGGTTTACGGATTTCCCCTTGTAACGAATTTCAAAATGCAAGCGTGTAGAACTGGTTCCGGTGCTACCCATGGTAGCGATTTTTTGCCCCGCCTTAACTTCTTGTTGTTCCCGGACCAGCATTGTGTCGTTATGGGCGTAGGCACTCAGGTAATCATCGTTATGTTTGATGATAATAAGATTACCGTAACCGCGCAGAGCGTTACCGGCATACACAACGCGTCCGTCTGCGGTCGCGATGATAGCCTGTCCCTTACTCCCTGCGATATCGATCCCTTTATTTCCCCCTTCGGAGGAAGAGAAGTTCTCGATAACCTTGCCGTCAGTTGGCCAGCGCCATGCAGAGATTGGCGAACTGGAGGTCATACTGCTGGCAGTCGGTTCAGTAGAGCTAACCACAGGTGCCGTTACTGGTGCTGTGACAACAGTCGCAGTCCCTTTATTATTCGGCAACATTTTGTTAGCAGTCTGATCACCTGAATCCTCAGAATACGTAATTACAGGTTGTGAAGCAACCACCGTGGTGGATTTTTGTGCAGGCTTAACGCTGTTATTTTGAGCCGTCACATCGGCCGCAGAAACGGTGTTGCCAGGCGTAAGCGGCGTGCCCGTCGCGTTGCCCACCTGGAGCGTTTGCCCGACTTCCAGACCATACGGGGCCTGGACGTTATTGCGCTGCGCGAGGTCACGGAAATCGTTCCCGGTGATCCACGCAATGTAGAACAGCGTATCGCCGCGTTTCACGGTATAGGTGCTGCCACCGGTATAGCTGCCTTTCGGAATGTTCCCATACTGACGGTTATAGACTATGCGGCCATTTTGGGTCTGAACAGGCTGTTCCACTGGCTGAATCTGCGTCGGCTGCGTCATTGGACGCTGAACCGGCTGGATTGGCGGATTTTGTTGCGCCGTAGAGGTGCCCATTTTAGGCGGAGGTGTGATCAACATTCCGCTGGACGTGTTACCCGAGCCGCTGTTTCCACCGACAGAACTGACGGGCGCAGGCGCGTTGTTAGAGCTTGTACAGCCTGCCAGCCAGAGCGAAACCAGTGATAATGCCGCAACACGGCTGATGGTGAATTTAGGGCTTCCCGCGCTCATTTATCCCCCAGGAATGTGTTAACTACCAGTGACTTAAAATTTACCGTGATGGCACGAATCTTTCGCGCCACACCATACGCTGAATTTGCCTTAATAACCCTGGATAATTCCGAGTCTCAGGCCAACTCCCCCTTTACCAGAGGCACAAAGCGCACGGCTTCCACGGTGTCGATAATAAACTCGCCGCCGCGCCGACGAACGCGCTTCAAAAGCTGCTGCTCGTCCCCGACAGGCAGAACGAGAATGCCCCCCTCATCCAGCTGCGACAACAGGGCTGCAGGAATTTCAGGCGGGGCCGCCGTCACGATGATTGCGTCAAACGGCGCGCGCGCCTTCCAACCCTGCCATCCATCACCGTGCCGTGTCGAAACATTATGTAAATCAAGTTGTTTCAGGCGACGACGCGCCTGCCACTGTAAACCTTTAATCCGCTCAACGGAGCATACATGATGAACCAGATGCGCCAGGATCGCGGTCTGATATCCCGATCCGGTGCCAATCTCCAGCACGCGGGAGTCGGGCGTCAGCTCCAGCAGCTCCGTCATGCGCGCCACCATGTAAGGCTGCGAAATCGTCTGGCCCTGCCCGATGGGAAGCGCCACGTTTTCCCACGCTTTGTGTTCAAACGCCTCGTCTACAAATTTCTCACGCGGAACCTGAGCAAGCGCTTCAAGCACGTGCTCGTCGCGGATCCCCTGCGAGCGGAGTTGTTCCAGAAGAGTTTGTACACGTTTGTTTACCATTGCGCGTTCACTCCTGCGCGATCCAGCCAGCCCGACACCACATCATGCGCGCTATACGCGGTTAGATCTACGTGCAGCGGGGTAACCGAAACATAGCCTTCATCTACCGCGGCAAAGTCGGTATCCGGACCCGCATCGCACTTATCGCCGGGAGGGCCAATCCAGTAAAGCGTGTTGCCGCGAGGATCCTGCTGCGGGATCACCTGATCGGCAGGATGTCGGCTACCGCAACGGGTGACGCGAATGCCTTTAATTTCATCGAGAGGAAGATCAGGCACGTTGATATTGAGGATGCGCCCGGTACGCAACGGCTCGCGGCCGAGCGCCCGCAGGATCGAACAGGTCACCGCGGCGGCGGTGTCGTAGTGCGTATTGCCGTTTAACGAGACCGCCAGCGCCGGGAACCCCAGATGGCGCCCTTCCATTGCGGCCGCCACGGTACCGGAGTAAATCACGTCATCGCCGAGGTTAGGACCGGCGTTAATGCCGGAGACGACGATATCCGGACGCGGACGCATCAGCGCGTTCACGCCAAGAAAAACGCAGTCGGTTGGCGTCCCCATCTGCACGGCAATATCGCCATTTTCAAAGGTAAAGGTGCGAAGCGACGACTCCAGCGTCAGAGAGTTAGACGCTCCACTGCGGTTACGATCGGGTGCCACGACCTGCACATCCGCAAATTCGCGGAGGTGTTTCGCCAGGGTCTGAATGCCCGGCGCGTGGATCCCGTCATCGTTACTCAGCAATATTCGCATAATCACCCGAGGTGTTGATAAGTTCCCTGACAACACTGGTGGCAAAGCTACCTGCCGGTAGCCAGAAGCGTAACTCGACGGTTACGTCATCCCACCAGTTCCAGCTTAACTGCTGCGGATAAAGCAGCATCGCGCGGCGTGCCGCTTCGACTTTTTCCCGCACCAGCAAAGATTGCAATTCTGGCGCATCCGCTACGGCTGACTGCTCGGCGGCCAGCGCGTCGCCCTGGGTTCCCCAGTCGCTCGTACCGGGCAGCGCGGCGGTAATCATCAGCGCTTTTGCGTCCACGCGCGATTGCACATCGGCCATTTCTTCGGCCGTTGCCACAAACCAGCTCCCGCGTCCCGCTAATTGTAGCGCATCGCCAACAACAACTTGATTCGCGTCCGGTTTTTTCAGCCTTTCGCTCACAATCTGATTAAACAACGCACTGCGGGCCGCCGACAACCAAAAACTGCGTTTATTCCTGTCGCGCACCGGTGCATCGCTTTGCGCCCAGCGCAGTGCACCCTGCAGGTTGCTGCCGCCAATGCCAAAGCGCTGCGCGCCAAAGTAGTTCGGTACACCGCGTTCACTGATAGCGTTCAGACGTTTTTCAACGTCTTCGCGGTGGGACACGTCACGCAGCACCAGCGTAAAGTCGTTCCCCTTCAACGCCCCCAGACGCAGCTTGCGCTTGTGGCGGGCGAACTCCAGTACCTTACAGCCTTCAAGCTCAAATTTGCTTAAATCAGGCATCGTATTGCCGGGAACTCGCGCGCAGAGCCACTGTTCAGTGACGGCGTGTTTATCTTTCTGCCCGGCAAAGCTCACTTCGCGGGCATGAATTTTGAGGAATTTTGCCAGCGCGTCGGCCACAAAGCGGGTATTGCAGCCATTTTTCAGAATACGTACCAGGATATGTTCGCCTTCGCCATCCGGCTCAAAGCCCAGATCCTCCACCACGAGGAAATCTTCCGGGCTGGCTTTCAGCACCCCGTTCCCCTGCGGTTTACCGTGCAGGTATGTCAGGTTGTCGAAGTCCGTCATTTGCTCGCCTTCACCAGCAGCGCCACGGCTTCACAGGCAATCCCTTCGCCACGCCCGGTAAAGCCCAGCTTCTCGGTCGTCGTCGCTTTGACGTTCACGTCGTCCATATGGCAGCCCAGATCTTCTGCAATAAACACGCGCATCTGCGGAATGTGCGGCAGCATTTTCGGGGCCTGGGCAATAATCGTCACGTCAACGTTGCCGAGGGTGTAGCCTTTCGCCTGAATACGGCGCCACGCTTCGCGCAGCAGCTCGCGGCTGTCCGCCCCTTTAAACGCCGGGTCGGTGTCCGGGAACAGCTTGCCGATATCACCCAGCGCGGCAGCGCCCAGCAGCGCGTCGGTCAGCGCATGCAGTGCCACGTCGCCATCAGAATGCGCCAGCAGTCCTTTTTCATAAGGAACGCGCACGCCGCCAATGATAATTGGGCCTTCTCCGCCAAAGGCGTGTACATCAAAACCGTGTCCAATTCGCATTATGCCTTCTCCTGATGGGTCGAACGGGTAAGATAAAATTCCGCGAGCTGTAAATCTTCCGGACGCGTCACTTTAATATTATTAGCGCGTCCTTCAACAAGCTCAGGGTGGAAACCGCAATATTCCAGCGCAGAGGCTTCGTCCGTGATGGTCGCACCTTCTTTAAGCGCACGCGTTAAGCAGTCGTGGAGTAATTCGCGGGGGAAAAATTGTGGCGTCAGCGCGTGCCATAAATCGACGCGATCGACGGTGTGGGCGATAGCCTGTTTGCCCGGCTCGGCGCGCTTCATGGTGTCGCGCACCGGCGCGGCCAGAATCCCGCCAACCTTGCTTGTTTCGCTCAGGGCCAGCAGGCGCGCAAGGTCGTCCTGGTGCAGACACGGACGCGCCGCGTCATGCACCAGCACCCACTGCGCGTTTCCGGCGGCCTGAATGCCCGCCAGCACGGAATCGGCGCGCTCGGCACCACCGTCAACGACGGTAATCTGTGGATGATTTGCCAGCGGCAGCTGCGCGAAGCGCGCATCGCCAGGGCTGATAGCGATGATCGCACGCGTCACACGCGGGTGCGCCAGCAGCGCTGCCACAGCGTGCTCGAGGATCGTTTTATCGCCAATAGAGAGGTACTGCTTGGGACATTCTGTCTGCATGCGCCGGCCAAAACCTGCGGCCGGCACCACGGCGCATACGTCCGAAAAAGTTACTGCCATGTCGTAATCCTGGGCCTGATTATCGATTGTTTTGTGCTGAGCCCTGATTGCGTTTAGACGCATCCGGAACCAGACGATAAAAGGTTTCGCCCGGCTTAGTCATACTGAGTTCATTGCGTGCGCGTTCCTCAATCGCCTCTTGCCCGCCATTGAGGTCATCAATTTCAGCAAAGAGTTGATCGTTTCGCGCCTTAAGTTTGGCGTTTGTTGCCTGCTGAGCCGCGACGTCATCGCTCACCCGGCTATAGTCGTGCAGTCCGTTCTTACCGAACCACAGCGAATATTGCAGCCAGATTAGCAAAGCCAGCAACAGCAGCGTTAGTTTACCCATCCTGCCCCCTGAAAAACGGCATCATCATCCCAAGACTTCCCCAGAGCACTACGCCGGGGTAACAGAGATGCCGCAACATCGCGGGCAAATGTACCACATTTTTTCCGCAGAATCGTCCTGCACAATATCGTTACACAGTTGGTTACGGTTTGAATTATGGCTGAAGTTAGCCCATGAGCCACAAAAATAACAGACCAAACATCAGAACCACCGTCACAATCGTGACCACGGTGCTGTAGAGGAGCTTACCGTTGAGCAGAGAGTGCAGCGCAATGCCGACGACAACCGCCACGGGCATTAACGCCAGAAAGAAAGGCCAGGTGTAGAGAAAGAAGAACAGCGTGTTGCCGCCGTAGATGAGAAACGGAATGCCAAGCGCCAGCAGCCATGAGACGAAGCCAATGATGGCCCCAGGAAATGACCAGGTCGTTTCGTCGTCGGTCGCGAGCGGCTCCGACCCGGTGGTGGTGATGTAATGTTCACTGTTGCGCATAGCTAATCCTGTGACCGTGACTCATCGTTCGGGAAGACAGCTCCCGAACGATACCGTCTCAGGATCTGATAATATCGTCCCGTCGGAGCAGGTCTAATAATTGGCTTACTAAATTTGTTACCAATTGTTGACCTTCCAGGTGAATATCAGGCGATTCAGGCGCTTCGTATACCGCGTCAATTCCTGTGAAGTTGCGCAGTTCTCCGGCACGCGCTTTCTTGTACAGCCCTTTCGGGTCGCGCGCTTCGCAAATCTCCAGCGGCGTATCGACAAATACCTCGATAAAGCGGTCCTGGCCCACGCGTTCGCGCACCATCTGGCGCTCAGCGCGGTGCGGAGAGATAAACGCGGTCAGCACCACCAGCCCGGCGTCAGCCATCAGGCTGGCGACTTCGCCCACCCGGCGGATGTTCTCTTTGCGGTCATCGTCGCTAAACCCTAAATCGCTGCACAGGCCGTGACGCACGTTGTCGCCATCCAGCAGGTACGTGCTTACGCCCTGCTGATGCAACGCCTCTTCCAGCGCGCCCGCCACCGTTGATTTCCCCGAGCCGGACAGCCCGGTAAACCACAGCACAACTCCACGGTGACCGTGGAGCCGTTCGCGCTGGGCGACGGTCACCGGATGAGGATGCCAGACGACGTTCTCATCATGGGCGGCCATTACTTGCCTCCCAGCAGATCGCGTGCGCCCCAGTGCGGGAAGTGTTTGCGCACCAGCGCGTTCAGTTCCAGCTCGAAGGCGCTGAATTCAGACGTCGCGGCAGCCTGTTTAATCGGTTCGCGTACCATACCGGCCCCGACGGTAACGTTGGTCAGCCTGTCGATAAAGATCAGCCCGCCCGTGACCGGGTTCTGCTGATACGGATCCAGCACCAGCGGCTCGTCGAAGGTCAGATCGACCAGACCGATGCCGTTCAGCGGCAGCTCGGTGACGTCACGCTGGGTGAGGTTATTGATATCCACCTGATACTGAATACCGTCCACGCTGGCGCGGGTTTTCTTGCCGGCAATTTTGATGTCATAGCTCTGGCCAGCGGTCAGGGGTTGCTCCGCCATCCACACAACATCGACGGAGGCACCCTGCACTGCCGCCAGCGTTTCCTGCGCGTCGACCAGCAGGTCGCCCCGGCTGATATCAATTTCGTCTTTCAGCACCAGCGTTACGGCTTCGCCGGCGCCCGCGTCCTGCAGGTCACCGTCGAAGGTGACGATGCGGGCGATAGTCGATTCCACGCCGGATGGCAGCACCTTGACGCGCTGACCTACCTTCACGGAGCCTGACGCGAGGGTGCCGGAGAAACCGCGGAAATCGAGGTTTGGACGGTTCACGTACTGCACCGGGAAGCGCATCGGCTGGGTATCGACCACGCGCTGAATTTCAACGGTTTCCAGCACCTCCAGCAGCGTAGGACCGCTGTACCACGGCATGTTCGCGCTCTGGGAGGCGACGTTATCCCCTTCCAGCGCCGAGAGCGGTACAAAGCGAATATCCAGGTTGCCCGGCAGTTGCTCGGCAAAGGTCAGATAGCTCTGGCGGATCTCCTCAAACTTCTCTTCGCTGAAGTTCACCAGATCCATCTTGTTGACCGCCACCACCAGGTGTTTGATCCCCAGCAGCGTCGAGATAAAGCTGTGACGACGGGTCTGATCCAGCACGCCTTTACGCGCGTCCATCAGCAGGATCGCCAGGTCGCAGGTGGAGGCGCCGGTCGCCATGTTACGGGTGTACTGCTCGTGCCCCGGGGTGTCGGCAATAATGAATTTGCGCTTCTCGGTAGAGAAGTAGCGGTAGGCCACGTCGATGGTGATGCCCTGCTCGCGCTCCGCCTGCAGGCCGTCCACCAGCAGGGCCAGGTCGAGTTTTTCGCCCTGGGTGCCGTGGCGCTTGCTGTCGTTATGCAGGGAAGAGAGCTGATCTTCATAAATCTGGCGCGTATCGTGCAGCAGGCGGCCAATCAGGGTACTTTTCCCGTCATCCACGCTGCCGCAGGTCAGAAAACGCAGCAGGCTTTTGTGTTGTTGCGCGTGCAGATACGCTTCCACGCCGCCTTCGTTGGCAATTTGTTGAGCAATAGTGGTATTCATGGCGGCTCCTTAGAAATAACCCTGACGTTTCTTCAGCTCCATGGAGCCTGCCTGGTCGCGGTCAATCACGCGTCCCTGTCGCTCGCTGGTGGTGGACACCAGCATCTCTTCGATGATCTCCGGCAGCGTCTGCGCGCTGGATTCCACCGCGCCGGTCAGCGGCCAGCAGCCGAGGGTACGGAAACGCACCATCTGTTTTTTGATTACCTCACCCGGCTGCAGGTCGATGCGATCGTCGTCGATCATCATCAGCATGCCGTCGCGCTCCAGCACCGGGCGCTCGGCGGCCAGATACAGCGGAACGATTTCGATGTTTTCCAGGTAGATGTACTGCCAGATATCCAGCTCGGTCCAGTTGGAGAGCGGGAAGACGCGAATGCTTTCGCCTTTGTTGATCTGACCGTTGTAGTTGTGCCACAGCTCCGGGCGCTGGTTTTTCGGGTCCCAGCGGTGGAAGCGGTCGCGGAAGGAGTAGATACGCTCTTTGGCACGGGATTTCTCTTCGTCACGGCGCGCGCCGCCGAAGGCCGCGTCAAAACCGTATTTATTCAGCGCCTGCTTCAGCCCTTCGGTTTTCATGATATCGGTGTGCTTGGCGCTACCGTGCATGAACGGGTTAATGCCCATCGCCACCCCTTCCGGATTTTTATGCACCAGCAGCTCGCAGCCGTAGGCTTTCGCGGTACGGTCGCGGAACTCGTACATTTCGCGGAATTTCCAGCCGGTATCCACGTGCAGCAGCGGGAACGGCAGCGTGCCCGGATAAAACGCTTTACGCGCCAGATGCAGCATGACGCTGGAATCTTTACCGATGGAGTACATCATCACCGGGTTAGAAAACTCGGCGGCCACTTCGCGGATGATATGGATACTCTCCGCTTCGAGCTGCCGCAGGTGTGTAAGACGTTTTTGGTCCATAACCGTTCCTTAAGCCAAATTTACAACAGAAGAACCAAAGCCTTCTGTATCGGTTGTGTGTTGGAACCAGGCGAGCGTGCTGTGCAGCTGCACCACTTCTCCCACCACGATCAGGGCGGGCATCGGGGCGTCTTTCGCCAGGGTTGCAAGATGTTCCAGCGTGCCCGTCGCAACGTGCTGATCGACGCGCGTGCCGCGAGAAATGACGGCAACGGGCGTCGTCGCCTCGCGACCGTGCTGAATAAGCTGTTCGCTGATATCCGCCGCCTTCATCGTGCCCATGTAAATCGCCAGCGTCTGGCGGCTCTGGGCGAGATGCGACCAGTCGAACGGCGTGCTGTCGGCCTTGTAGTGGCCGGTCACAAAGGTCACGCTCTGGGCGTAATCGCGGTGGGTGAGCGGGATACCGGCGTAGGCCGTTACCGCAGAGGCCGCCGTAATGCCGGGCACCACCTGGAACGGTACGCCCGCTTCGGCTGCCGCCTGCAGCTCTTCGCCGCCGCGACCGAAGATAAACGGATCGCCCCCTTTCAGGCGCACCACGGTTTTACCCGCTTTGGCGGCGTCAACCAGCATCTGGTTGGTCTCGTGCTGCGGCACCGAGTGCTCGCCAGCCCGTTTGCCGACGCAGATTTGCTCCGCGTCGCGACGGATCAGCTCGCGCACGCCGTCGGTGACCAGATGGTCGTAAAACACCACGTCCGCGTCCTGCAGCACCTGCAGGCCACGCAGCGTCAGAAGCCCGGCATCGCCCGGCCCTGCCCCCACCAGAATGATCTCCCCGCCCGTGCTGCCGGGGTTATCCAGCTCGTCCTCGAGGATTTTCTGCGCCGCCGTCTCATTACCGGCATGCATCAGGCTGGCAAAGCGGCCGCGAAATACGCGTTCCCAGAAGCGACGGCGTTCCGTCACGCTGGTCAGGCGCGTTTTCAGGTGGTTACGCCAGAAGCTGGCTTTTTCCGCCATGCGCCCGAGGCTGGTCGGCAGCAGCGCTTCGATTTTTTCACGCAGCACGCGCGCCAGCACGGGCGCGGTGCCGCCGGAGGAGATCGCCACCAGCAGCGGCGAACGGTCAACGATCGACGGGAAGATAAACGAGCATAATGGCTGGTCGTCCACCACGTTCACCAGGCGGTAACGGGCCTGAGCGGCGTCCGAAATCCGCCGGTTCAGGTCGCGATCTTCGGTCGCCGCAATCACCAGCACTACGCTGTCGATTTGAGATTCGTCAAAATCCGCTTCTGCTACTACCCGCACCTGCGCCCCTGCGCGCTGCAGAAACGCGATTTTGCGATCGGCAATTTCACCCGTGCCTACAACCAGCACCGGCTTCTCTTTTATCGCGGCAAATAAGGGCAGATAGTCCACAAGCAACAACTCACTAACAACGAGGAATAAAGGGACTATAGGGGGCGGCTTAGACCGAATGAAATTACGAATTGGAATGAGTAGTTACTCAATGGAATAACGCCGTGAAAAAGCTAATACCAAAAAATGCTTAACACGCGAAATTTCGGGCATTTAAGAGCAATTCAAATTGTGTATGGACGATCACAGTTTCATACTAAGCGGGTTATTATTTTGCTCAGTTTTTAAGGACTCACTATGTTTTCCGCAATGCGCCACCGTATTGCTGCCCTGGCGCTCGGCGTTTGCTTTATTCTTCCGGCCCAGGCAAAAAACCAACCTTATGGTGAAATCGCCACTCTGCAGGCGCGGCATATTGCCACCGTCTTCCCCGGCCGCATGACCGGTTCGCCTGCGGAAATGCTCTCCGCGGACTATCTTCGCCAGCAGTTTGCCGACATGGGTTACCAGAGCGATATCCGCGCGTTTCACAGCCGCTACGTTTATACCTCCAGAAATAAAACCAAAAACTGGCATAACGTGACCGGCAGTACGGTTATCGCGGCGCATGAAGGGAGTGCAAACGAGCAGATTATTATTATGGCGCACCTTGATACCTACGCCCCGTTGAGCGATGGCGATACGGATAACAACCTCGGCGGGCTGACGCTGCAGGGCATGGACGACAACGCGGCAGGCCTGGGCGTGATGCTCGAACTGGCCGAGCGGATGAAGGATATTCCAACCCAGTACGGTATTCGTTTCGTGGCCACCAGCGGTGAAGAAGAGGGCAAACTCGGCGCTGAGAATCTCCTTAAACGCATGAGCGCAGAAGAGAAGAAAAATACGCTGCTGGTGATTAACCTCGATAACCTGATCGTCGGCGATAAGCTTTATTTCAACAGCGGGCAGAGTACGCCGGGTACCGTGCGGAAACTGACGCGCGACCGGGCGCTGGCGATTGCCCGCAGCCATGGGGTTTATGCCACCAGCAACCCCGGCGGTAACCAGGATTATCCGCGGGGAACAGGCTGCTGCAACGACGGGGAAGTGTTCGACAAGGCTGGCATTCCGGTGCTGTACGTGGAAGCGACAAACTGGGGATTGGGCAAGAAAGATGGCTATCAGCAGCGGGCTAAATCGAAAGCCTTCCCGGACGGAACAAGCTGGCACAACGTGATGCTGGATAATCAGCAGCACATTGATAGCGCGCTGCCGCAGCGGATTGAACACCGCAGCCGTGATGTGGTGAAGGTGATGCTGCCGCTGGTGAAGGAGCTGGCGAAAGCGGGGAAAGCCTGAGGTCGTTAAGCCCGGTGGCGGCTACGCCTTACCGGGCCTACGTATCAATCGAGCCTTTGTAGGCCCGGTAAGCGCAGCGCCACCGGGCGAAATGACATTATCCTTCGTGCAGTCCGCACTCGCGCTTCAGCCCAAAGAATCGCGTCTCTTCTTCCGCCATTCCCGGTTCCCATTTGCGCGTGGTGTGGGTGTCGCCCACCGACAGATAGCCCTGGTCCCACAGCGGATGGTACTTCAGCCCGTGTTTTTGCAGATACTGATACACCGTCCGGTTATCCCAGTCGATAATCGGCAGCACTTTAAACACCCCGCGCTGGACCGCCAGCACCGGCAACGTTGCTCGGCTGCCGGACTGCTCGCGGCGTAGCCCTGCAAACCACGTCTGCGCATTGAGCTCTTTCAGCGCCCGGTTCATCGGCTCAACTTTGTTGATCTCATTGTATTTCTCAATGCCCTCAACGCCCTGCTCCCACAGCTTACCGTAGCGCGCCTCCTGCCAGGCCGCGCTTTCCGTCGCGCGGTAAACTTTGAGGTTCAGCTTGAGCTTGTCCGTCAGCTCGTCAATAAACTGGTAGGTTTCCGGGAACAGGTAGCCGGTATCGGTGAGGATCACCGGAATGTCCGGACGGATCTGATTCACCAGATGCAGGCTGACCGCCGCCTGAATACCAAAGCTCGACGACAGCACATAGTCTCCCGGCAGGTTTTCCAGCGCCCACGCCACGCGCCCTTCGGCGTCCAGCTTTTCAAGGTGGGCATTGGTTTCTGCCAGCGCCAGAATGCGTTCGACTTTTGGCAGGTCATTAAGGGCGTTTAGATCGAGTACGGACATAAGAACCTCGTTTGCCTGTTTTGCCGGGCGGCACTGCGTTTGCCCGGCCTACAAAACCCGTAGGCCCGGTAAGCGAAGCGCCACCGGGCAAAGGATGGGTTACTCCCAGAAATCCCTTGCGGGATCGAGCACCGGGCGAATGATGCCCGCACGCACCGTAAAGTCGCCGAAGCCTTCACCCGCTTCGCGCTCTTTCGCCCAGCGCCCGACAAGCTCGTCGATGGAATCAAGAATTTCCGGTTCCGTAATATTTTCACGGTACATACGCGGAATGCGCGTGCCGATACGGTTACCGCCAAGGTGCACGTTGTAACGACCCGGCGCTTTCCCCACCAAGCCCAGCTCGGCCAGCATCGCGCGACCGCAGCCGTTCGGGCAGCCGGTGACGCGCATAACAATATGCTCGTCCGGAATACCGTGTTTTTCCAGAATCGCCTCCACTTTGTCAGTAAATGACGGCAGGAAACGCTCCGCCTCGGCCATCGCCAGCGGGCAGGTCGGGAACGACACGCAGGCCATCGAGTTTTCACGCTGCGGTTTAACCGCATCCATCAACCCATGATCGCGCGCCAGCTTCTCGATCTTCGCCTTCTGGCTCTCCGGCACGCCGGCAATAATCAGGTTCTGGTTAGCGGTAATGCGGAACTCGCCTTTATGGATCTTAGCAATTTCCAGCAGACCGGTTTTCAGCGGACGGCCCGGATAATCCAGAATACGGCCGTTTTCGATAAACAGCGTCAGGTGCCATTTATTATCGATACCCTTCACCCAGCCAATGCGATCGCCGCGACCGGTGAATTCGTAAGGGCGAATCGGCTCAAACTTGATGCCTGCGCGACGCTCCACTTCCTCTTTGAACGTCTCAACACCCACGCGCTCCAGGGTGTATTTGGTTTTCGCGTTTTTACGGTCAGTACGGTTGCCCCAGTCGCGCTGGGTGGTCACTACCGCTTCCGCCACGGCGAGCGTGTGCTCCAGCGGCAGGAAGCCGAACTCGCTCGCGGTGCGGGCGTAGGTTTTCTTGTTACCGTGCTCAATAGACAGGCCGCCGCCCACCAGCAGGTTAAAGCCAATCAGCTTGCCGTTTTCGGCAATCGCCACGAAGTTCATGTCGTTGGCGTGCAGATCGATATCGTTCTGCGGTGGGATCACGACCGTGGTTTTAAACTTACGCGGCAGATAGGTCTGGCCGAGGATCGGTTCTTCGTCCGTGGTCGCGACTTTTTCCTGATCGAGCCAAATCTCCGCGTAGGCGCGGGTACGCGGCAGCAGGTGTTCAGAGATCTTCTTCGCCCACTCATAGGCTTCGGCGTGCAGCTCGGACTCATACGGGTTCGAGGTGCAAAGCACGTTACGGTTCATGTCGTTGGCGGTCGCCAGCGCGTCCAGCCCGACCGAGTGCAGCATCTGATGCACCGGCTTGACGTTCTTCTTCAGAATACCGTGGAACTGGAAGGTCTGACGGTTGGTCAGGCGGATGCTGCCATAAATCGTATTTTCACCCGCAAACTTGTCGATGGCCTGCCACTGTTTGGTGGTGATCACCCCGCCCGGCAGACGGCAGCGCAGCAGCATCGCATGACGCGGCTCCAGCTTCTGTTCTGCGCGCTCGGCGCGGATGTCGCGATCGTCCTGCTGGTACATGCCGTGGAAGCGGATCAGCAGGAAGTTGTCGCCTTTGAAACCGCCGGTGAGACCGTCATTCAGATCTTCAGCAATGGTGCCGCGCAGATAGTTGCTTTCCAGCTTCATGCGCTCGGCGTCTGTCAGTTTACCTTCGACCACCAGTGGCCCTGGATGTTTTTCGCTCATTAGTAGACATCTCGCTGATAACGGCGCTCAACGCGCAGCTCACTTAAAAATTCATCCGCCGTTTCGGCATCCATACCGCCGAATTCGGCAATCACTTCCAGCAGTGCCTGCTCAACGTCTTTCGCCATGCGATTGGCGTCGCCGCAGACATAAATGTGGGCACCGTCATTGATCCAGCGCCACAGCTCTGCGCCCTGTGCGCGCAGTTTGTCTTGTACGTATACTTTTTCTTTCTGGTCGCGGGACCAGGCCAGATCGATGCGGGTCAGTACGCCTTCTTTCACATAGCGCTGCCACTCAACCTGGTAGAGGAAATCTTCAGTAAAGTGGGGGTTGCCGAAGAACAGCCAGTTTTTACCCGGCGCGCCGTCTGCCGCGCGCTGCTGCATAAAGGCGCGGAACGGCGCAATGCCGGTGCCTGGGCCAATCATGATGACCGGGGTTTCCGGGTTCGTCGGCAGGCGGAAGTTGTCGTTGTGCTCGATAAAGACGCGCACTTCGCCCTCTTCTTCCACGCGATCGGCCAGGAAGCCAGAGGCCCCACCCGCACGGGCACGGCCTTCGATGTCGTAGCGCACCACGCCCACGGTAACATGTACTTCACTCTCCACTTCTGCCTGGGAAGAGGCGATGGAGTACAGGCGCGGGGTCAGCGGACGCAGCAGGCCGATCAGCGCATCGGCATCCAGCTGAGCCGGAGAGAAACGCACCATATCGACAATTGGCGTCGTCGCGGCGTAATGCTGCAGTTTCGCTTTGTCACCCACCAGCGGCAGCAAGGATTCGCTGCGCGTTAAGGTGGCGTAATTTTCGACGATATTCGGGGTGTTCACCGTCAGCTCGAAATGCCACTGCAGGGCGTCTGAAAGCGGCTGAGTTTTGCCGTCAACGGTGACAGGCTCGTCACCCTTCAGCCACAGCAGCTCAACCAGCTCTTTCACCAGCGCCGGATCGTTCTGATACCAGATACCCAACGCATCGCCCGGCTGATAGCGCAGGCCAGAGTCGCCGAGATCGATTTCGATATGGCGCACGTCTTTTTCCGAGTCGCGGCCGGTAATTTTCTGATTCACCGACAGACTCGCCGTGAGCGGCGCCTCTTTGGTGTACGGGCTGGTGTGAATGTCGTTGACGGCACCCGTCGCGGTGAACGCGGCCTGCGCCGACGTCTCTTTCGGCACGCGCGCTTTCAATACCTCAACGATGCGCGCGCGCCATTCGGCGGCGGCGGTCTGGTATTCAACATCCGCGTCAACGCGGTCCAGCAGGCGCTCCGCGCCCAGCTCCGCCAGCTTGCTGTCGAAGTCTTTACCGGACTGGCAGAAAAATTCATAGGAGGTATCGCCCAGGCCAAAGACGGCAAAAGCCGTGCCATCCAGCTTCGGCGCTTTTTTCGAGAACAGGAACTTATGCAGCGCCACCGCTTCTTCAGCGGGTTCACCTTCCCCCTGCGTAGAGGCAACCACCACCAGCAGTTTTTCTGACGCGATTTGCTTAAATTTATAATCCCCGGCGTTGACCAGGTTCACGTTCAGTTTGGCGGCCAGCAGGTCGTCACGCAGCGCTTCGGCCACGCGGCGGGCATTGCCCGTCTGCGAGGCGGAAATCAGGGTAATGGCCGGAATTTCAACGGCCGTTACCGGTGCACCCGCCACAGCGCCAGGCTGCTGATTGAGCATTCCCCAGAAATAACCGGAGACCCAGGCAAGCTGAGTGGGAGAAAAATCAGAGGTGGCAGCCTGAAGGCGCGCCAGTTGCTCCGGGTTCAGGGGAAGCAAATTTGAAGGTGGGGCCTGTGTTGTCATGCGTCGTTATGTTCCAGTAGCCAAGCGGACTTTAAGCGAATAAATCCAAACTGAAGATAAGGTTAACGGCGAGGATAATAACAATTAAAGAAGGGATGGAAATAATAAATAACCAAATGGACTAACCTGTTTTACTTATCGTTCTTAACAGTAAAAGCGATTAATTAACCCGTTGAAATATAATACGAAAATTAACGAAAACTGGACGTTTAGCGGCTCAGTATCTATTGAGCCGTTTTAGTTAATGCTAAAAATTGTGCTTTCCGGTACTATGCGGCGGTTTTTTCCGCATTACTGAGAGCGATCATGTCCACCACACTGTTTAAAGATTTCACCTTCGAAGCCGCCCACCACCTTCCGCATGTCCCAGAAGGGCATAAATGCGGCCGTCTGCACGGGCATTCGTTCATGGTGCGTCTTGAGATCACCGGTGAAGTTGATCCGCATACCGGTTGGATCATGGATTTTGCCGAGCTGAAGGCGGCGTTTAAGCCGACCTACGATCGTCTGGATCACTACTACCTGAATGATATCCCGGGCCTTGAAAACCCGACCAGCGAAGTGCTGGCAAAATGGATTTGGGATCAGATGAAGCCGCTGGTGCCGCTGCTGAGCGCGGTGATGATCAAAGAGACCTGCACCGCTGGCTGTATCTATCGCGGGGAGTGATGCTTGCCGGGTGGCGCTGACGCTTACCCGGCCTACAAGAGCCCCGAACCATAGGCCCGGTAAGCGCTAACGCCACCGGGCTTTTTTTTAGGCAATATTCAGATACTTGTGCGTCTGCATCGACAGGCGCCAGTTACGCGCAATACAGGTTTCAATGCACAGGCGCGTCGCGTCGTCTTTCTGGCTGATCGGCTGAAGCGCAATGACGCGCTGCTTTTCATCCGTCAGCGTTGCCAGCAGTTCATCCAGCGCCTCGATATCACGCACGCGCCCTACCGGGTGCTTAATCTCATCCGCGCGTTCCAGCGCCTGAGACAGCACGTCATACCCGCCGCGCATATTCACTTTTGGCGATACCGTCACCCAGGTCGTGTGTGAACAGCGCACTTCATGGGTGCCGCTGGTTTCAATCTGGCAGCTGTAGCCGTTCTTTTCGAGCAGCTCGGTCAGCGGCGTCAGATCGTGGATGCAGGGTTCACCGCCGGTGATCACCACGTGGCGCGCCGTCCAGCCCTGACGACCAATAATGGCCAGCAGATCTTCTGAACTGCCCGCGCCCCACTTATCGCTCTCTTTGGTTTTCGCCAGAATACTAAACAGCGACACTTCCCGATCTGCGAGCTTATCCCACGTATGTTTGGTATCACACCAGGCACAGCCAACCGGGCATCCCTGTAAACGAATGAAAATAGCGGGAACGCCGGTAAAGTAACCCTCGCCTTGCAGGGTCTGGAACATCTCGTTAATCGGGTACTGCATAGTCATCTCAGTAAAGGGGATAAACGATAAGTATCGCAGATCCCCGCCGGATGGTCATGCTCCATCGGTGCTTTGCGCGCCAATCGCCGCCATAAAACGCTCGGTAATTTGCTGTGGACGGGTGATCGCGCCGCCGACGACGACCGTATGCGCGCCCAGCGCCAGGCATCTGGCCGCGCGTTCAGGCGTATCCACGTTACCTTCGGCAACCACGGGTACCGTCACGGCAGCCAGCACGGCCTTCAGGAACGCGCAGTCGTTCTCCGGAAGCGAATGGCCCGCCGTTTCCGCCGTATAGCCGTAAAGCGTGGTGCCGACGCAGTCAAAGCCAAGCGCCTGCGCCGTCACGGCTTCACTCACGGAGGCGATATCCGCCATCAGCAGCACCGAGGGATAGCGCGAGCGAATGCGCGTGACCAGCGTTTCCAGGGATCCCCCACCGGGACGCTCCCGCGCCGTCGCATCAAGCGCAATGATTTCCGGAGAGACGCTCATAAGCTCATCCACCTCTTTCATCGTGGCGGTGATAAACACTTCGCTTTCCGGGTAATCCCGTTTGATGATGCCGATGACCGGCAAAGAGACCTGCTGCTTAATGGCCTCGATATCCACCACGCTGTTGGCACGAATGGCAGCGGCCCCGCCCTGCGCCGCCGCCAGCGCCATCCGCGACATAATAAACGGGCTGTGCAGCGGTTCATTCTCCAGCGCCTGACAGGAGACGACCAGTTTTCCCTTCAGGTTATCCAGTACAGTTTTCATTACGATAAGATCTCTTCCACTTCGTTTTTGATAATCGTGACGTGCGGGCCATAAATGACCTGAACACCGTTACCGCGCACGATAACGCCGCGCGCGCCGGTGGCTTTCAGCGCCGCGTCATTCACTTTGCTGCCGTCCTTCACCGTGACGCGAAGCCGCGTGGCGCAGCAGTCCACCTCTTCCAGATTGTCTTTTCCGCCTAATCCAGCGATCACCGCAACGGCGCGCTCGCTCTGCGAGAAGGTCACCTCATCGGCCACCGCCTCCTTTTCCCGACCCGGCGTGGCGAAATCGAAGCGGTTAATCAGGTAGCGGAAGGTGAAGTAGTAAAGGAAGAACCACGGCACGCCGACCAGCGGAACGAACATCCAGTTGGTTTTGGCCTCCCCCTGCAAAATGCCGAACAGCACGAAGTCGATAAACCCGCCGGAGAAGGTTTGTCCGATGGTGATATGCAGCATGTGGGCGAGCATGAACGCCAGCCCGTCAAACAGCGCATGAATGACGTAAAGCACCGGCGCAATAAACAGGAAGGAGAACTCGATAGGCTCGGTAATCCCGGTCAGGAACGAGGTTAACGCCGCAGAGAGCAGCAGCCCGGCAACGCGCTTTTTGTTCTCCGGTTTTGCCGTGTGGTACATCGCCAGACACGCGCCGAGCAGGCCAAACATCATCGTAATAAAGCGCCCGGACATGAAGCGCGACGTGCCCTCATAGAAATGCTGCGTGTTCGGGTCGGCCAGCTGGGCAAAGAAGATCCGCTGTGTGCCCTCAACCAGGTGACCGTTGACAATCTCACTGCCGCCGAGCGCGGTGGTCCAGAACGGCAGATAGAAGATGTGGTGCAAACCAAACGGGCCCAGCATGCGCAAAATGAAGCCGTACAGCAGGGTGCCCAGATAACCGGTGGCATCCACCAGGCCGCCGAGACCAAAAATCAGTTTCTGGAAATGCGGCCAGACCACGGTCATGAGCGCGCCGACGAGTATCGCCGCCAGGGAGCTGATAATGGGGACAAAGCGCGAGCCGCCAAAGAACCCGAGGAACTGCGGAAGCGCAATTTTATTAAACCGATGATGGAGCGCGCAGGTCACCAGCCCAATCACCACGCCGCCAAACACGCCGGTTTCCAGCGTCTGAATACCCAGCGTCATGCCCTGCCCCACAGCGCCCGGGTTCTCGTGCGCCTGTTTGCCGGTGAGGATCAGCAGCGCGTTGATGGTGGCATTCATCACCAGAAACGCGAGCAGCGCCGCCAGCCCAGCCGTGCCCTTATCGCTTTTTGCCAACCCGACGGCTACGCCAACCGCAAACAGCACCGAGAGGTTCGCAAACACAATTGAACCGGCGCTGCTCATGATGGTGAAAATGGCCTGCAGCCAGCCCACGTCTAGAAACGGATAAGCCGTCAGCGTATTGGGATTCGATAGCGCGCCGCCTATCCCCAGCAGCAGACCCGCCGCGGGCAACACGGCGATGGGCAACATAAAGGATTTACCAAAGCGCTGCGCTTTTTCAAACCATCCCCCCGAAGAAGCGCCACTGAACATTTGCATCATTTTTTCATCTCCCCTTTAATTGATGAAAATTTTTACCACATAAATATTATTACGTGAAAATTATCATCAAAAACCAGGAAGCCGATCATACTTTTTCAAAATGACTGGCATCTTTCCCCTCCTTTCCGCCACACTAGTCGCAGCGAAACACATTAAGGACGTGGCATGTCGGACCATGAAAATCTGCTGCTGAAGCTCCGCCAGGAGGCTTCCGGGTACAGCCCAACGCAACAAAAACTCGGCGAGTTTGTCCTCAGCGATCCCGCCCGGGTGCTCTACCTGACGATCACTGAGCTGGCGCGCGAGAGCCACACCAGCGAGGCCAGCGTCACGCGCCTTTGCCGGACGCTGGGCTGCAAGGGCTATAACGAATTTAAAATGGCGCTTGCGCTGGATATTCAGCAGGGCCAGCCCGCGCGTCAGGCGGGGGATGAGATTGATAACGTCGTGGATGAGTCGGTGCAGGCTTTGCAGGATACCGCCAGACTCCTCGACCGCACGCTGCTTGAAAAGGCCGCGCTGGCGCTGCACCAGGCGCAATCCGTTCAGATTTATGGCGTCGCGGCCAGCGCGATCCTCGGGGAGTATCTGCATTACAAGCTGCTGCGGCTGGGTAAACCCGCACAGCTGTTTAGCGATATGCACCGCGCGGCCATGAATGCGACAACGCTTTCGAAAGAGACGCTGGTTGTGGCCATCTCCAGCTCGGGTTCAACGCGGGATCTACTCCACGTGGTGAAGCTTGCCCGCAAGCGCGGCGTGAAGGTTCTGGCACTCAGCAATACGCCCCGCAGCCCGCTGGCGTCTCTGAGCGACATGCTGCTGGTTGCCGCCAAACCAGAGGGGCCCCTTAGCGCAGGCGCGCTCAATGCTAAGGTGGGGGTGATGCTGCTGGTCGAGCTGCTGACCACGTCCATGATTGCGCTGGATGGTCATTACGGCGACGTTAGCCAACAAACAGCCAGCGCCACGCTTCCCCTTTTGCTCTGAAAAACATTCGCAGGCTAAATAAATCAGCCTGCGAATGATTTGAGTTAAGTGGTGTTTAAATCATTTATTTGGTAAATGTTTGGTGTAACAAATTATTATTTTTATTACATTTTGAATTAAGTTAATCATTTGACACCACACCAATAAAAATCATTAAAATCAATTGATTAAAATTTATATTTTAATAAAATGAATTTTTACCATTTCATTAATGTCCAATATATCCACCCGATTTCCTTTTCTTAAAATAAGCTTAAGACGCCATTGATTTCGGCGTTTTATTATTTAAATGCCGTTTACTTTTGCGCGCCTACAATCCGCCTCATCAATCATAATGAGACGGTATTAATGAAGATGTTATTGATTACAGGCGTGACCGGATTTCTGGGCGGTGCAGTTCTTGAAAAAATCCTGACCAACGATCAACCCGTAAAACTGCTTTTGCTCGCGCGTGCCGGCAATCCGCAAAGCGGACTGCAGCGCGTGCTGGAGAATATGCGTAAGTTCAACGTTCCTGAGGACAAACTGGCCTCCCTGAGCGTGGATAATATCCTGATTGGCGATCTCAGCCAGCCAGAGGCCTTTCTTAACGATCCCCGTCTGGATCGGGTCACGCATGTCGTTAACTGTGCGGCCGTCGCCTCATTTGGTAATAACCCGCTGATCTGGAAGGTCAACGTTGAAGGTACGCTCGCGCTGGCACGCCGCATGGAGCAGGTCGCAGGACTGCAGCGTTTCCTCCACGTCGGCACCGCGATGTCATGCACGCCGGAGCAGGATTCACTGGTCGCCGAAAGCGCTGAATTCAGAGAGAATGCTGAACACCTGGTGGAATACACGTTTTCGAAGTCAACCATTGAACAGCTGATGCGTCAGGAGTGTCCGAACCTGCCGCTGCTCATCGCCCGCCCGTCCATCGTCGTCGGCCATACCCGTCACGGCTGTACGCCGTCGAGCAGCATTTTCTGGGTCTTTAGCATGGGCCTGATGCTGCAGAAGTTTATGTGCTCAATGGAAGACCGGATCGACGTTGTTCCGGTGGATTATTGCGCCGATGCGCTGTTAATGCTGCTCAACAGCAACGCGCGTCCAGGAGAAGTGGTACACATTTCTGCGGGAGAAGAGAACAGCGTTCGCTTTGCGGATATCGATCAGGCAATGGCGCAGGCGCTGGAGAAAGCCCCCGTCGGGGATAAATATGCGCAGGTCAGCTACGAAACGCTGGTCAGAATGCGCCGCGAGTTGAAACATATTTTTGGGCCGTGCAACGAACGTCTGATGCTGAAAGCCATGCGTTTATACGGTGCGTTTGCCACGCTTAACGTGCGCTTCAGCAACGATAAGCTGCTGAGCATGGGGATGCCGAAGCCACCCCGTTTTACGGACTACATCGCCCGCTGCGTGCAAACCACCCAGGGGCTGACCATTCCGGAGCAAATGGCGGTCGATTTTAAATAGCCAAAAAAAATGCCAGTCATTCGACTGGCATTTTCATTTTAAGGCTTAAGCAATTATGCCTGGCCTTTGATCTCTTTCAGACCGTTGTATGGTGCTTTCTCGCCCAGCGCTTCTTCGATACGAATCAGCTGGTTGTATTTAGCAACACGGTCAGAACGGCTCATAGAACCGGTTTTGATCTGGCCTGCAGCGGTACCCACAGCCAGGTCGGCAATGGTAGCGTCTTCAGTTTCGCCAGAACGGTGAGAGATAACAGCGGTGTAGCCAGCGTCTTTCGCCATTTTGATCGCAGCCAGAGTTTCGGTCAGAGAACCGATCTGGTTGAATTTGATCAGGATGGAGTTAACGATGCCTTTCTCGATGCCTTCTTTCAGGATCTTGGTGTTGGTTACGAACAGGTCGTCACCAACCAGCTGGATTTTGTCGCCCAGTACTTTAGTCTGGTATGCGAAGCCAGCCCAGTCAGACTCGTCCAGACCGTCTTCGATAGACACGATTGGGTACTGTTTGGTCAGGTCTTCCAGGAAGTGAGTGAACTCTTCAGAGGTGAACGCTTTGTTGCCTTCGCCAGCCAGAACGTATTTACCGTCTTTGTAGAATTCAGATGCTGCACAGTCCATCGCCAGGGTGATGTCTTTGCCCAGCTCGTAGCCAGCAGCTTTTACTGCTTCTGCGATAACAGCCAGTGCTTCTGCGTTAGAACCCAGGTTTGGCGCATAGCCACCTTCGTCACCAACAGCAGTGTTCATACCTTTAGCTTTCAGAACTTTAGCCAGGTTGTGGAACACTTCAGAACCCATACGTACCGCTTCTTTCAGGGATTTCGCGCCAACTGGCTGAATCATGAATTCCTGAATATCAACGTTGTTGTCTGCGTGCTCACCACCGTTGATGATGTTCATCATTGGTACAGGCATGGAGTATTTGCCTGGGGTGCCGTTCAGTTCAGCGATGTGCTCGAACAGTGGCTGACCTTTCGCCGCCGCAGCTGCTTTGGCGTTCGCCAGGGAAACAGCCAGGATTGCGTTCGCACCGAAGTTAGATTTGTTTTCAGTACCGTCCAGATCGATCATGATCTTGTCGATGCCAGCCTGGTCTTTGGCGTCTTTGCCAAGGATTGCCTGAGCAATCGGACCGTTTACAGCGCCAACCGCTTTCAGTACGCCTTTGCCCAGGAAGCGGGATTTGTCGCCATCGCGCAGTTCCAGCGCTTCGCGAGAACCGGTAGAAGCACCTGATGGAGCAGCAGCCATACCAACGAAACCACCTTCCAGGTGAACTTCGGCTTCAACGGTCGGGTTACCACGGGAGTCGATGATTTCACGACCGATGACTTTAACGATTTTGGACATTAGATTTTCCTCAGTACAAGTTAAACTAAAACTCCAGACAAACAACGCGTACCAAAGGTACGCGTTGCCGTTCTAACTTTTTTTACTTCGCCTGACGCTTCTGGTAGTCGCTGGCGGCCTTCACGAAGCCTGCAAACAGCGGGTGCCCGTCACGTGGCGTTGAAGTAAATTCCGGGTGGAACTGGCAGGCGACAAACCAAGGATGGTTTGGCACTTCAATGATCTCGACTAACTGATCATCCCCGGAGCGGCCCGCAACACGCAGGCCCGCGGCTTCAATAGGTTTCAACAACATGTTGTTGACTTCATAGCGGTGACGATGGCGCTCGGTGATGACCGGCTCGCCATACAGCTTGCGAACCACGCTATCGTCAGACAGCTGGCAGGCCTGTGCGCCAAGACGCATGGTGCCACCCAGATCGCTTTTCTCGGTACGGACTTCGACGTTACCTTCTTCGTCACGCCATTCAGTGATAAGCGCCACCACAGGGTACTTACAGTCTGGCACAAATTCCGTAGAGTTCGCGTTTTCCATTCCCGCTACGTTGCGCGCAAATTCGATCAGCGCAACCTGCATACCCAGACAGATGCCGAGGTATGGGATATTGTTTTCACGCGCATAGCGCGCGGTGGCGATCTTGCCTTCTACACCACGGTAGCCGAAGCCGCCAGGGATAAGGATAGCATCCAGATCTTTCAGGATTTCAACGCCACGCGTTTCTACATCCTGCGAATCAATCAGCTTGATGTTCACGGAGACACGGTTCTTCAGACCACCATGTTTCAGCGCTTCGATCACTGACTTATAGGCATCTGGCAGTTCAATGTACTTGCCGACCATACCGATAGTCACTTCGCCTGCCGGGTTGGCTTCTTCATAAATAACCTGTTCCCATTCAGACAGGTTAGCTTCCGGACAGTTCAAGCTGAATCGTTTACAAATATAATCGTCCAGGCCCTGCGATTTCAACAGGCCCGGGATTTTATAAATGGAATCGACATCTTTCATTGAAATAACGGCTTTTTCAGGCACGTTACAGAACAATGCAATTTTCGCACGTTCGTTCGCCGGAACCGCGCGATCGGAGCGGCAAACCAGGATATCTGGCTGAATACCAATAGAGAGCAGCTCTTTCACAGAGTGCTGAGTCGGCTTGGTTTTCACTTCACCTGCGGCGGCCATGTACGGCACCAGGGTCAGGTGCATGAACAGCGCGTTTTCACGGCCAATATCTACCGCCAGCTGACGAATCGCTTCCAGGAATGGCAGGGATTCGATATCACCCACGGTACCGCCGATTTCAACCAGCACCACGTCGTGGCCTTCGCCACCCGCAACAATGCGTTCTTTGATTGCGTTCGTGATGTGCGGGATAACCTGAACGGTTGCCCCCAGGTAGTCACCACGGCGCTCTTTACGCAGAACGTCGGAGTAGATGCGGCCAGTCGTGAAGTTGTTACGACGGGTCATTTTGGTGCGGATGAAACGCTCGTAGTGGCCAAGATCCAAATCGGTTTCAGCGCCGTCTTCAGTAACGAACACTTCCCCGTGTTGGATTGGGCTCATGGTGCCCGGATCGACGTTGATGTACGGATCCAGTTTCATCATGGTCACATTGAGGCCACGGGCTTCAAGAATGGCTGCGAGGGAGGCTGCGGCAATGCCTTTACCCAGAGAGGATACGACCCCGCCGGTCACAAAAATATAGTTCGTTGTCATGCTGAACCTGAGAAGTTAGGGTGAAACGATGGAATAACCAGGACGGGAAAGTAGTATACCCGAACACGGCGAGCGCCACAAACTTTCATTCTCCGTCTCCATTCCAGGCCATGACAAACATAAGGAGTGAGAAAATAGCCCCTTTTGGGTAAATGTTTTTGACGCAAATCAAGCGCTTGTCATTTAAAAAATCACACAAATTGCGCTTGATCGCAAAATCTCGTTAGAGATCAGATTCCTGGCGCTTTACTTCCTGCCAGACTTCTTCCATTGCCTCGAGGTCAATGCCGGTCATTTCCAGGCCTCGCGAGGCCACAATCCGCTCAACTTCGCGAAAGCGTCGTTCGAATTTTATGTTGGCTTTTTGCAGTGCGGTTTCCGCTTTTACACCCAGGTGGCGAGAAAGGTTGACGGTCGCAAACAGCAGGTCGCCCATCTCTTCCTCAAGCTTTGCTTCATCCACCACCGCCTGCTGCGCTTCGTGCATGACTTCATCAATCTCTTCGTGCACTTTATCCAGCACCGGGCCGAGGGAGGTCCAGTCAAAACCCACTGCTGAGCAGCGTTTCTGGATTTTATGCGCGCGCATCAGCGCGGGCAGGCTCAGCGGAATATCATCCAGCGCCGAGTGCTGAGATTTTTCCGCCCGTTCGGCGCTTTTGATCTGCTCCCAGCGGGCCAGCACTTCCGCGCTGTTCCCTGCGGTCGCATCGCCAAAGATATGGGGATGACGGCGCTCCAGCTTGTCGCTTATAGCAGCGCAGATATCGTCAAAGTTAAAGCGCCCTTCTTCCTGCGCCATTTGCGCATAGAACACCACCTGGAAC
The DNA here is from genome assembly GCF_041320715.1 of Enterobacter sp. KB-221C9. NCBI lineage: Bacteria > Pseudomonadati > Pseudomonadota > Gammaproteobacteria > Enterobacterales > Enterobacteriaceae > Enterobacter > Enterobacter sp. KB-221C9. The sequence continues at coordinate 228,004 of NZ_JBGIWG010000004.1, read as the reverse complement.
AGCAGATCGCCCAGCTCGCCGCGCAGGTCGTCAAAATCTTCACGGGAAATCGCGTCCAGCACCTCATAGGTCTCTTCAAGGGTGTAAGGGGCGATGGTGGCGAAAGTCTGCTCTTTGTCCCACGGACAGCCGTTTTCCGGGTCGCGCAGGCGTTTCATGATGCCGAGCAGGCGGTCGATTTGAGTCATAGTTTTTTCCATTAAAAAACAAGCCGGGTGGCGGCAAAGCCTTACCCTGCCTACAGAAGAGTGTGTTTAACCGCCGTGCAGACGACGCGCGTCAATCACATCCGGCACCTGGTTCAGTTTGCCGAGCACGCGGCCCAGCACCTGCAGGTTGTAGATTTCGATAGTCATATCGATGGTGGCAAGCTGCTCGCGGGTATCGCTGCGGCTGGCGACGCCCAGCACGTTGACCTTCTCGTTGGCGAGAATGGTCGTGATGTCGCGCAGCAGGCCGCTGCGGTCGTTGGCAGTGACGCGCACCACCAGCGAATAGCCAGCGGAATAGCTCTCACCCCAGACCGCTTCCACGATGCGCTCCGGCGCATGCGACTGCAGCTCGGCAAGCTGATCGCAGTCGGAACGGTGAATCGAAATCCCGCGTCCCTGGGTGATAAAGCCGACGATATCGTCGCCCGGGATCGGCTGGCAGCAGCGGGCAATGTGGTGCATCAGGTTACCGACGCCTTCAACCACCACGCGACCGTTGTCTTTGCTGCGCTGCTGCGGCGCATAGGTTTTCTGCTGCAGCTGCTTCAGCGCCGCCGCGTCCTGCTCTGCCGCGCTTGGCTTATTGAACTGCGCCTGCAGGAAGTTCACCATCTGATTCAGACGGATATCACCGCCGCCAATGGCCGCTAACAGCTCGTCAAGCTCGTTGAAGTTGTAGCGCGGCAGCAGGAATTTCTCCGCCTCTTTCAGGCTTATCCCGATATGCTCCAGCTCGTCGTCAAGGATCTGGCGACCGGCAAGGATGTTCTTGTCGCGGTCCTGTTTACGGAACCAGGCGTGAATTTTCGAGCGCCCGCGGCTGGTGGTGACGTAGCCCAGGTTAGGGTTAAGCCAGTCACGGCTCGGGTTAGGTTGCTTCTGGGTAATGATTTCAATCTGGTCACCCATCTGCAGTTGATAGGTGAACGGTACGATGCGTCCGCCGATTTTCGCCCCGATGCAGCGGTGTCCCACATCGCTGTGGATGTGGTAGGCAAAATCAAGCGGCGTAGAGCCCGCAGGCAGGTCGACAACATCCCCTTTCGGGGTAAAGACATAGACGCGGTCGTCAAAGACCTGGCTGCGCACTTCGTCGAGCATCTCGCCGGAGTCGGCCATCTCTTCCTGCCACGCAATCAGCTTGCGCAGCCAGGCAATGCGGTCTTCGTGGCCAGAACGCGCCCCGCCGGAGGTACCTTCTTTGTATTTCCAGTGCGCGGCCACGCCCAGCTCGGCGTCTTCGTGCATCTGCTTGGTGCGGATCTGAATCTCGACCGTTTTGCCGCCAGGGCCAAGCACAACGGTATGGATAGACTGATAGCCGTTCGGTTTGGGGTTGGCGACATAGTCATCGAACTCATCGGGGAGATGACGGAAGTGAGTGTGTACTATCCCCAGCGCGGCGTAGCAGTCCTGCAGACGCTCCGCCACGATACGCACGGCGCGCACGTCAAACAGCTCGTCAAAGGCGAGGTGTTTCTTCTGCATTTTGCGCCAGATGCTGTAGATATGCTTAGGCCGCCCGTAGACTTCGGCGCGCACGTTCTCTTCTTTCATCGCCTGGCGCAGGCCGCCGACAAATTCCTCGATATAGTGCTCGCGATCGATACGACGCTCATGCAGGAGTTTGGCAATACGTTTATATTCCGCCGGGTGCAGGTAGCGGAAGCAGTAATCTTCCAGCTCCCATTTCAGCTGACCGATCCCTAAGCGGTTTGCCAGCGGCGCATAGATGTTTGTACACTCTTTGGCGGCCAGCACGCGCTCGTCTTCCGGCGCATCCTTCACCTCACGCAGGTGGGCAATACGTTCGGCAAGCTTGATGACCACGCAGCGGAAGTCATCTACCATGGCCAACAGCATCCGGCGAACGTTATCGACCTGTTCAGAGGAGACGGAATCGGTATGGGCAGCTTTAAGCTGGCGGATAGCCGCCATATCGCGCACGCCGTGGATCAGCGCGACGACGGATGTCCCGACGCTGTCGCGCAGCACGTCTTCGCTGACCACGTCCGCATCCGCGAGGGGGAAGAGAAGCGCGGCCTGCAGCGTTTCGATGTCCATGTTCAGCATGGACAGGATTTCAACCATCTCCACGCCGCGCCACAGGAGAAGATCGGCGTCCGAATGCCCCTGCGTGGTGCGCAGACAATAGGCCCAGGTTTCGGTTAAGCGTTCACACGACTGCTGGCTGGAAATTCCCAGACTTGCGATCCATTTTTGTGGGTCAAACTCCCCAGCTTTATTGAGATGTGCACTTCTTACCGCAACCATTGTCCTCTCCTTTAGGGACCAGGGCCTGTCGAAGTCGACAAGCCAAACAAATTAGATGTGCTCGAACAACACCATCGATTCCAGATGACCAGTGTGCGGGAACATGTCCAGCATTGCCAGACGCTGAATCTGGTAACCCGCGCTGATTAATGCCTCACTGTCCCGGGCAAGCGTTGCCGGGTTACAGGAAACATAGACCACACGCTTCGGCGCGAGTTTAATAATATGTGCCATTACACCCGGAGCACCGGCACGCGCCGGGTCGAGCAAAATTTTATCAAAGCCCTGTTTTGCCCACGGCTGTTGGGTGACATCTTCCTCAAGATTTTGATGAAAGAATGTCACATTTTGCAAGCCGTTCTGCTGTGCGTTCTCCTGCCCTTTAGCCACCAGCGCCTCAACGCCTTCCACGCCGACGACGCTGGCCGCTTTTCGCGCCAACGGCAGCGTGAAGTTGCCCATTCCGCAAAACAGATCGAGCACCCGATCGCTTTTCTGAACATCCAGCCACGTCAGCGCTTTCTCAACCATCTGCTGGTTTACGCCATCATTCACCTGAATGAAATCCCGCGGGCTGAACGTTAAGCGTAGCCCGTTTGACGCATACCAGGGCGCCTCACCGGTAACCTGCTCAAGTATCTCGCTTTGTGGTGCAAGGAAAAGCGCCAGGTCGTGGGAATGCGAAAAGCGTTCCAGTTTTTCGCGATCTTTTTTCGACAGCGGCGCGGTATGGCGCAGGACCATCAGCGGTCCATTGTTGGCCATGACCAGCTCGACGTGCCCGAGGTGGCGAACGCCGTCCAGCCCGGAGAGACAGGTGCGCACTTCAGGAAGCAACGCCTCAAGATGGGGCACCAAAATAGGGCACTGCTTCACATCGACGATGTCACTGGAGCCGGCCTTGCGAAACCCCATCTCCAGCCGCGCCGTTTTGGGCTGATAGCTGAGGCTCAGGCGCGCGCGGCGGCGATAGCCCCAGGGTTCGTCCGCGAGGATCTCGTTAACGTCATGTTTAAGCTGACGCGCCAGCGCGCGGCTTTTGCTTTTTTGCTGTAATTCTGTGCTCGCATGCTGTTGCTGGCAGCCCCCGCAAACGCCAAAATGTGGGCAGCGGGGCTTCACGCGCTCCGGGCTATCGTTGAGGCGATGCTTAACCTGTCCGCGCGCGAACTGGCGTTTATCTTCCGTCAGCGTAATTTCTGCTCGTTCTGTAGGCAGTAAACCTGTTATAAACAGAGCCTTACCATTGTGACGTGCCACTCCCTGACCAAACGGATCGAGGTCCGTGGCTTCAACAGTGATGATTTGACGCGTCGTCACGCGTCGCTTTGCAGAGTAGAATTGCGCCATCGCCGAGATTTTTCTCACATAAACATAATTATCTTAATTGTCCCATAACGGAACGCCATGACCAACTACAGCCTGCGCGCGCGCATGATGATTTTGATCCTCGCCCCCACCGTTCTCATCGGTTTGCTGCTGAGTATCTTCTTTGTGGTGCACCGCTATAACGATTTGCAGCGACAGCTGGAGGATGCAGGCGCCAGCATTATCGAACCGCTTGCCGTTTCCAGCGAGTACGGCATGAACCTGCAAAACCGCGAATCCATTGGTCAGTTAATCAGCGTACTCCACCGCCGCCACTCGGACATCGTACGCGCCATTTCCGTTTACGACGAACATAACCGCCTGTTTGTCACCTCGAATTTCCATCTCGATCCGGCGGCTCTGAAGATCCCGGACGGTACGCCGTTCCCGCGCCACCTCACCGTGTTGCGGCGCGGCGATATCATGATCCTGCGCACGCCGATCGTATCGGAAAGCTATTCACCCGATGAGTCCGCGCAATCCGACGCCAAATCCAGCAACAATATGCTGGGGTACGTGGCGCTGGAGCTGGATCTCAAGTCGGTCCGGCTACAGCAGTACAAAGAAATCTTCATCTCTGGCGTGATGATGCTGTTCTGCATTGGCATTGCGCTGATCTTCGGCTGGCGCCTGATGCGCGACGTGACGGGCCCCATCCGCAACATGGTTAACACGGTTGACCGCATCCGCCGGGGACAGCTCGACAGCCGGGTGGAAGGGTTTATGCTGGGCGAGCTGGATATGCTGAAAAACGGCATCAACTCGATGGCCATGTCGCTGGCGGCGTATCACGAAGAGATGCAGCACAACGTTGACCAGGCGACGTCGGACCTGCGCGAAACGCTGGAGCAGATGGAGATCCAGAACGTTGAGCTGGACCTGGCGAAAAAACGCGCTCAGGAAGCGGCACGTATTAAGTCGGAATTCCTGGCCAATATGTCGCACGAGCTGCGTACGCCGCTCAATGGCGTGATCGGCTTCACCCGCCTGACCCTGAAAAGCGAGCTCAACCCGACTCAGCGCGATCACCTGCACACCATCGAACGCTCGGCCAACAACCTGCTGGCGATCATCAACGACGTGCTGGACTTCTCCAAGCTGGAAGCGGGCAAGCTGATCCTCGAAAGCATTCCCTTCCCGCTGCGCAGTACGCTGGATGAGGTGGTGACGCTGCTCGCGCACTCGTCGCACGACAAAGGACTTGAGCTGACGCTCAACATTAAAAACGACGTGCCGGATAACGTTATTGGCGATCCGCTGCGTCTGCAGCAGGTCATTACCAACCTTGTCGGGAATGCCATTAAATTCACCGAAAGCGGTAACATCGACATTCTGGTAGAAAAACGCTCGATCAGCAGCAATAAGGTCCAGATTGAAGTCCAGATCCGCGATACCGGCATCGGTATTCCGGAGCGGGATCAGTCGCGTCTGTTCCAGGCGTTCCGCCAGGCGGATGCCAGTATCTCCCGCCGTCATGGCGGTACCGGCCTGGGGCTGGTGATCACGCAACGTCTGGTGAACGAGATGGGCGGCGATATCTCTTTCCACAGCCAGCCAAACCGCGGCTCAACCTTCTGGTTCCACATTAACCTGGATCTCAATCCGAACGTACTGACCGATGGCCCGGTGACGGACTGCCTGAAAGGCAAGCGTCTGGCCTACGTCGAACCTAACGCGGCGGCGGCGCAGTGCGCGCTCGATATTTTAAGCACCACGCCGCTGGAGGTGGTCTACAGCCCAACCTTCTCAGCGCTTGCCGTTGAGCACTACGACATTCTGCTGATGGGGATCCCGGTCACCTTCACCGGCGAACTGACCATGCAGCAGGAGCGGCTGGCGAAAGCCGCCTCAATGACCGACTACCTGCTGCTGGCGCTGCCCTGCCATGCCCAGCTCAATGCTGAAGAGTTGAAAAATGACGGGGCCGCCGCGTGTCTGCTGAAACCGCTCACCGCGACCCGCCTGCTGCCCGCGCTCACGGAGTATTGCCGTCTTAGCCAGCATGCCCTCCCGCTGATTGACGATGAGCAAAAATTACCGATGAGCGTGATGGCGGTGGATGATAATCCGGCCAACCTGAAGCTCATTGGCGTATTGCTTGAAGACCAGGTTCAGCATGTGGAGCTTTGCACCAGCGGCGCGCAGGCGGTTGAACAGGCTAAGCAAATGCAGTTTGATTTGATACTGATGGATATTCAAATGCCGGGCATGGATGGCATTCGGGCCTGCGAGCTGATCCACCAGCTGCCGCATCAGCAGCAAACGCCGGTCATTGCGGTCACCGCGCACGCGATGGCCGGTCAGAAAGAGAAGCTGCTGAGCGCCGGAATGAATGATTATCTGGCGAAGCCAATCGATGAAGAGAAACTTCATAACCTGCTGTTACGCTATAAGCCGGGTCATATTGGCGGGACGTACACGGTATCCAGCGAGCCGGTTGAAATCAGCGTCAACCAGAACGCGACCTTTGACTGGCAGCTTGCCCTGCGCCAGGCGGCAGGTAAACCCGATTTGGCCCGCGAAATGCTGCAAATGCTGGTCGCGTTTCTGCCGGAAATTCGCAATAAGGTGGAAGAGCAGCTGGTGGGTGAAAACCCGGAAGATCTGCTGGACGCGATCCACAAGCTGCACGGCAGCTGCGGTTACAGCGGCGTGCCGCGGCTGAAAAACCTTTGCCAGCTGCTGGAGCAGCAGCTTCGCGCCGGTACGCCGGAATCGGAGCTTGAACCGGAGTTCCTGGAGCTGCTGGATGAGATGGATAACGTAACGCGGGAAGCGATGAAGGTGCTGGGTAACTGAGGTAAAAGCCCGGTGGCGCTACGCTTACCGGGCCTACAATTGCGGGTGCGGCCTGATGCCCTCTCCCACGGGGAGAGGGAGAACTACATTCCCTGCCCCACCTTCAGCACCGCCGCGATATTCCTTGCGGTCATCCTGACGTTCTCGCTGGCATTTTCCAGCGCGTCTTCCAGTGAGCAGATCGTGTAGATCACGCTAAACACCGCATCAATGCCGTGATCGTGTACCACGCCAACGTCCGCCGTCAGGCTTCCTGCAATGCCGATGACGGGTTTGTTAAAGCGTTTCGCCACTTTCGCTACGCCCACAGGGACTTTGCCGTGGATCGTCTGGCTGTCGATGCGACCCTCTCCCGTGATCACCAGATCCGCATCGGCCACCTGGTCAGCCAGGTGTAGCGCATCGGTCACGATCTCAATGCCCTGGCGCAGCTGCGCGCCGCAAAAGGCGTACAGTGCGGCCCCCATGCCCCCCGCCGCGCCGCCGCCAGCAAGGTTTAGCACATCAATATCCAGATCCCGGGCAATGACCCTCGCATACTGTGCCAGCGCGTTGTCCAGGGTAGCGATCATCTCGGGAGTAGCCCCTTTTTGCGGGCCAAATACGGCTGACGCGCCATCCTTTCCGGTGAGCGGATTCGTCACATCACAGGCGACTTCTATCCGGCACTCCGCCAGACGGCTGTCCAGCCCGCTCAGGTCGATACGCGCGAGTTTTCCCAGCTCGCCCCCGCCCTGTCCAAGGGGCTGCTCGCTGGCGTCCAGAAGCTTTGCCCCCAACGCCTGCACCATCCCTGCTCCGCCGTCATTGGTGGCGCTGCCGCCAATGCCGATGATGATATGCTTAACGCCAGCATCCAGCGCGTGACGGATAAGTTCGCCCGTGCCCCACGAGGTGGTTTTCAGGGGATTACGCTGCGAAGGGACGACCAGCTCCAGGCCGCTTGCCGCCGCCATTTCAATAAAGGCACTCTGCTCGTCACCGGATAAGCCATAAAATCCGTCCACGCGCTCACCCAGCGGGCCGGTCACCGGAACGTGCACAATGCGTCCCTGCGTTGCCGCGATCATCGCCTCAACCGTTCCTTCGCCACCGTCCGCGACCGGCAGTTTGACGTAAACCGCCTCGGGAAAGATCTCGCGAAAACCACGTTCTATCGCTGTCGCAACCTCAAGCGCACTCAAACTTTCCTTATACGAGTCCGGTGCGATAACAATTTTCATAAGCCATCCTTACGCATAGTCGTTACGTTAAGCATACACCACGTAAAAGACCGCTCGTGGGAGCGGTCCCAATGCGTTTATCGTACCATGCACGGACGTTTATTGTCGAATGTCCAGTCCGGGATCAGGTACTGCATCGCCATCGCGTCGTCGCGCGCGCCCAGACCGTATTTCTGATACAGCTCGTGGGCCTTCATGACCTGGTCCATATCCAGCTCAACTCCCAGCCCCGGGGTGGAAGGCACCTGCACCATGCCACCTTTGATCTCAAACGGCTGCTTAGTCAGACGCTGGTTACCTTCCTGCCAGATCCAGTGCGTGTCGATAGCTGTAATCGTGCCCGGCGCGGCGGCGGCAACGTGCGTGAACATCGCCAGCGACACGTCGAAGTGGTTGTTAGAGTGCGAGCCCCAGGTCAGGCCAAACTCGTGGCACATCTGCGCCACGCGCACCGACCCCTGCATCGTCCAGAAGTGCGGGTCCGCCAGCGGAATGTCGACAGACTGCAATGACAGGGTGTGTCCCATCTGACGCCAGTCGGTCGCAATCATATTGGTCGCGGTCGGCAGCCCCGTTGCGCGGCGGAATTCCGCCATGACTTCACGTCCTGAGAAGCCTTGCTCAGCCCCACACGGATCCTCAGCATACGCCAGCACGCCCTTCAGCTGCTTACCAATTTTGATCGCTTCATCAAGCGACCATGCGCCGTTCGGATCCAGCGTCACGCGCGCCTGCGGGAAACGTTTTGCCAGCGCGGTGACGGCTTCCGCCTCTTCCTCACCGGCCAGCACGCCGCCCTTCAGTTTGAAATCATTGAAGCCATATTTTTCGTAAGCGGCTTCCGCCAGGCGCACCACCGCATCCGGGGTCATCGCCTCGTCGTGGCGGAGTCGGTACCAGTCGCATTGTTCATCCGGCTGGCTCTGATAAGGCAGTGGCGTCAGCCTGCGGTCGCCAACAAAGAACAGATAGCCCAGCATTTCCACTTCGCTGCGCTGCTGGCCCTCGCCCAACAGCGACGCAACGTTAACGCCCAGATGCTGGCCCAGCAGATCCAACATGGCGGACTCAATCCCGGTCACCACGTGAATGGTGGTGCGCAGATCGAAGGTCTGCAGGCCACGCCCTCCGGCATCGCGATCGGCAAAGGTGTTGCGCACGGTGTTGAGGACATTTTTGTACTCACCCAGCGTTTTGCCCACCACCAGCGGAATGGCATCTTCCAGCGTTTGGCGGATCTTCTCCCCGCCCGGAATTTCGCCCACGCCCGTATGGCCGGAATTGTCTTTGATGATGACAATGTTGCGGGTAAAGAATGGCGCATGCGCGCCGCTCAGGTTCATCAACATGCTGTCATGGCCCGCAACCGGAACGATCTGCATGGCGGTGACTACAGGGGTAGAAAAAGTACTCATCGTTCAATCCTTTTATCAGTGACGTCCGAAAACAGGGCGCTTACGGTCAAATGTCCAGCCGGGGATCAGGTACTGCATCGGGCCCGCGTCGTTACGCGCGCCGCCCGGCAGCTTTTTATACGCCTCATGGGCTTTATGGATCTGATCCCAGTCAATCTCCACGCCCAGGCCCGGCGCATCCGGTACGGCAATCTTGCCATTGATGATTTCCAGCGGATTTTTCGTCAGGCGAGCTTCCCCTTCCTGCCAAATCCAGTGGGTGTCGATGGCGGTCGGGTTACCCGGTGCCGCCGCGCCAACGTGGGTAAACATCGCCAGCGAAATGTCAAAGTGGTTGTTCGAGTGACAGCCCCAGGTCAGCCCCCAGTCATCGCACAGCTGCGCCACGCGCACTGCGCCTGAAAGCGTCCAGAAGTGCGGATCCGCCAGCGGAATGTCGACGGCGTTCAGCATCACCGCGTGACCCATTTCACGCCAGTTGGTAGCGATCATATTGGTCGCTACAGGCAGCCCGGTGGCGCGGCGGAACTCGGCCATGACTTCACGGCCCGAGAAGCCCTGCTCCGCGCCGCAGGGGTCTTCCGCATAGGTCAGGACATCCCCCAGCCCTTTGCACAGGCTAATCGCTTCATCCAGCAGCCATGCGCCGTTGGGATCGACGGTGATCCGTGCATCCGCAAAGCGTTTTTTCAGCGCCCGGACCGTTTCAATCTCCTGCTCGCCGGGCAGCACGCCGCCCTTCAGCTTGAAATCCTTAAAGCCGTAGCGATCCTGCGCCGCCTCGGCCAGCCGCACCACCGCGTCGCTGGAGAGCGCTTCCTGGTGGCGCAGCTGATACCAGTCGTGATCGCCCGAGGATCGCGACAGATAGGGGAGATCGGTCTTATTTCGATCGCCAATGTAGAACAGATAGCCCAGCACGGTAACCGCATCGCGCTGCTTGCCTGGCCCCAGCAGCTCGCAAACCGGAACATTGAGCGCCTTACCCAGTAAATCGAGCAGGGCGGCCTCCAGGGCGGCGACCGCGTTGACCCGCAGTTCAAACGTCCAGGCACCTTTACCGAACGTATCAAAGTCTGCCGACTGATTGCCCTTATGCACCCGCTGAACCACCTTGTTCAGACGGGCGACCTCCTGGCCTACGACCTGCGGAATGGCATCGACCAGCGTCTGGTAAATCACCTCTCCGCCAGGGGCCTCTCCCACGCCGGTATTCCCTGCGCTGTCTTTCAGCACGACGATATTACGGGTAAACCAGGCGTTATGCGCACCGCCAATATTGAGCAGCATGCTGTCCTGCCCGGCCACCGGGATGACCTTCATCTCCGTGACGGTTGGACTCGATTGCGTTGTCATCATCCACGCTCCGCAACAGGTTTAAGTTCGACGCGTTTGATATCCCCCACCAGCACCAGGTAACTCAGCACCGCCACCAGCGCATGCACACCCACGTAGATCAGCGCACCGTTGAAAGAGCCGGTGGTGCCGACGATGTAGCCGATAGCGATTGGCGTAACAATCCCGGAGATGTTGCCGAACATGTTGAACAGCCCGCCGCTCAGGCCGCTGATCTCTTTCGGCGCCGTATCCGCCATCACCGCCCAGCCCAGCGCGCCAATGCCTTTGCCGAAGAAGGCCATCGCCATAAAGCCGATGATCATCCATTCGGCATTGACGTAGTTACAGAACACCATGGTCATGGAGAGCAGCATGCCGAGCACAATCGGCGTTTTACGCGCGATGTTCAGTGACCCCGTGCGGCGCATCAGCCAGTCGGAAATCACCCCGCCGAGCACGCCGCCGACGAAGCCGCAGATTGCCGGGACCGAGGCGACAAAGCCCGCTTTCAGAATCGACATGCCGCGAGCCTGCACCAGGTACACCGGGAACCAGGTGATGAAGAAGTAGGTTAAGGCGTTAATACAGTACTGGCCCAGATAGATGCCGATCATCATGCGCGAGCCGACGAGCTGCTTGATCTGCGCCCATTTCTGGCTGAACGGGACTTTTGCTTTTGCGGATTTCTGATCCATATTGATCAGCGCTCCGCCTTCCGCGATGTACTCCAGCTCCTTTTTGTTCACGCCAGGATGCTGGTTGGGTTCGTGGATCACTTTCAGCCAGACGAAGCTGATGACGATCCCAAGCCCGCCCATGAAGAAGAATACGTGCGACCAGCCTACCTCATGCGTCAGCCAGCCCATGATTGGCGCGAAGATCACCGTTGCGAAGTACTGTGCGGAGTTGAAAATCGCCACCGCCGTTCCCCTCTCCTGCGCCGGGAACCATGCCGCCACAATGCGGCTGTTCCCCGGGAAGGAAGGCGCTTCCGCTAACCCCACCAGGAAGCGCAGCGTGAAGAGCGCCACGATAATGCCGAAGCCGCTGAAGATATCGACGAAACCCTGCAACAGGGTAAACATCGACCAGATAAAGATGGACCAGAAATAGACGCGTTTAGATCCAAAACGGTCCAGCAGCCAGCCGCCAGGAATTTGCCCGATGACGTAGGCCCATGAGAATGCGGAGAAAACGTAACCCATGCCCACGGGATCAAGGCCGATATCTTTTGCCATTTCCGAACCGGCAATTGACAGCGTGGCGCGGTCACCATAGTTAAAGGACGTGACGATAAACAGCATCACCACTATCCAGTAGCGGGCGTTGGTGCGCTTTTCAGCGCTGCTCGCTGCGTGGCTTAATGTACTCATTGTTGCACTCCTGAAACATAGCTTTCGCCTGGTTCATTCTGTACAGCACCGGTAGGGTAATCAGAATGAGACTTGTGTTTTGTCGTTTTGGTACGGCCTGAAGCCGTTTTATAGTGACCGGGAAAGTATATGAAGGAGTGCCTCTTCTCCTCACCGTGCAAAAACACAACATTGCAGGAGGAAGAAGACGTAATTTGGGGCATAAGCCTAATGGAGTGGAAGGTGGTTCACGGAATTGGCGTTTGGCGCGGTATGTAGCGCCGGGTGGCGGTTCCGCCTGACCCGGCCAGGAAAACCCGTAGGCCCGCGCAAGCGAAGCGCCGCCGGGCAGCGTGTTATTTGAGAAGTGAGGCCCAGTTCTCCACCCACGGGTTTGATTCGCTTTCTGGCTCCGGGTGCTCCCCGGCATCAATCAGCAGCATCTCGCCGACGCGCTGGGCGCTCTGTTCCTGCAGGAGCGCATCGAACTGCTTGCCGCCGCCGCAGAAGTTGGCGTAAGAGCTGTCGCCCAGGGCAATGATGCCGTAGTGCACGTTCGGCTGATAGCCAAGCTGGTCTTTAATGCCCTGGAACAGCGGCACGATGCTGTCCGGCAGATCGCCCTGCCCGGTGGTGGAGGTCACCACCAGAATGTATTTATCTTGATACTTTTCCCAGTCCGCCAGTTCCGGGTCTTCATAGACCGTGGCTTTATGGCCCTGGCCGGCGAGTATTGCCTCAGCCTCTTCCGCTACCAGCAGCGAGTTGCCGTACATTGTGCCGACAAAAATGCCTACTTCAGCCATGATATTTTCCCATAATGAATGCGTTTACCGTTCATCCTGAACGTTGCCCGATACAAACTCAACCCTTTCATTTTCGGGGAGCTGTCCCAGCCAGCCAAACTGTGACAGCGCCTGCATCCAGACGTCGTCCAGCCCCGCACGGAGAGTCAGCGGTTCGCCGGTAAACGGGTGCGTCAGGCTCAGCTCGCTCGCGTGCAGCATCAGACGATGGCAGCCAAAGTGTTCGGCCGCGCTGCGGTTCTGGCGCAAATCACCGTGTTTGCTGTCGCCAATAATCGGGTGGCGCAGGTGCGCGAGATGGCGTCGCAGCTGGTGCTTACGCCCGGTTTTAGGCAGAAGCTCAACCAGGCTGTAGCGTGTGGTCGGAAATTTGCTGGTTGCCACCGGCATTTCGGTCGTCGCCATGCCGCGATAATCCGTTACTGCGGGCTGCGGACCTTTGTCATCGCGGGCAAATTTATCGGCGATTTTGTCCAGTTCCTCCACCAGCGGGTAGTCCAGCGTGGCGGACTCGGTCAGCCAGCCACGGACGATCGCATGGTAGCGCTTTTGCATCTGGTGCTGTTCGAACTGCTGTGACAGCAGGCGTCCCGCCTCGCTGGAAAGCCCCATCAGCAGCACGCCGGAGGTCGGCCTGTCGAGACGATGGGCGGTAAAAACATGCTGACCAATCTGGTCGCGAACGGTCTGCATCACCACCACTTTCTCATCACGATCGAGCCAGCTGCGGTGTACCAGCCAGCCTGACGGTTTATTTACCGCCACCAGCCACTCGTCTTGATAGAGGATCTCAAGCGTCATGCATCTTCACCGGCAAACAGGGTATCCAGTTTTTCCAGTTCGACCAGCATCACGTCGCGCGCGGGGTGCGTCGCCTCAAGCGCCATTTCATAGTAGGGAGAGACAGCAAACGCCTGCGGCAGCGGGTGACCGCCCTCAAGCAGGGCGTGCATGCGCGGAATTAACACCCACTGCAGCCACTCAAACGGGGCCAGCGTATCCAGGCAGAAGGGCTGGGTGCTCGCGAACGCTTCTGGCTGCGGCGCGGTCTCCTGCCACAGCTGATGTTGGCGCAAAAGGGCTTCGATGGCGTGCAACTGGGCACGAACGCTATCGTGTTGCGTCATAGTAACCTCAACTGAAAAAGTGAACGGCGCGCAGCATAGCATTGCGGAAGGCAGAAATAAAAAAAGGGAGCACTGTAAAAACAGTGCTCCCGGTTCGTTCCGCAGCATTCCAGCTACAATTCGTGCTCCCTGCTCATCCGTGACAACTTTTCCTGAAGCCCGAAGGCCTGGTCATCCGTAAACCGCTGCATCCTGCACACATCTTCCTGACATGTTTGTTTCATCCTGAAACGTCCTGGCCTTCCTGACCCACCGACCATCCTGACCGGCTCTCGTTCTCCTTCCTGGAGGTGTCCCTTACGCATCCTGCGTTATCCACTTTGCTTCATCCTGAAGCCTTCCTGCTGCGTCATCCTGACGAGTCCTGTGTGAGAAACGTCATCATCCTGATGTTCGTTTTTCGTGTCGGCGTCCTGTCGACGGAGATAGAATCCGCTATTCCGCTTCGTCTTACAACCCACCCTTTCGGGGTTGTAAGCCGTAAGAAATCCCTAAAAACAATGCAGTGAAGCATTAATCCATTGAAAAATAGAGTGATATTAATCTGAATTAAATAAGGTAATACTGAATGTTCCAGCGATCTCTCACAAACCTTGTAAGAGATCTCTCACACGCGCTATAGCATCATGGATTACAGAAGTGGCTCAAGTCGGGTGAGGAAATCCGCAAGAGAGGGGGCGAGAGTCTCGCGATTGCGGGTACCGATAGTCTCTTTAACCACTTCACCTGACAGGTTGCAGACGGATAACACATCCAGTTCACTGTCCAGCGTGGCAATAAAGAGCGTCGGAGAAAGCTTAAGGCGTTTTTGCGTGACCAGATGACCAATCAGGTTTTCCTGAACACGCTGCAGATCGTCTTCGCTCCAGGTCTGCAACAGCGTCAGCGTGATATCAGCAAAGCGCGCGGGCATATCCCCTGCGAACTGCGTGGTATAAAACGCGTGAACCGCTGGTTGTATCACAATGTCCATCGCCCGTTCAACCGCATTTACATTTTGCTCGCCGGTATTGGGCTTCGGCTGCCAGATAACGTAGTCGTCGAGCGAAGAGATAATGCACGGCGAGGGTACGCCATATAAATCAGCACTTTGCGGCCACGAGCCCTGCTTTTCATGCCATGCGTCGCAATAGCGGGTCGTGAAGGTAGTGAGGGCATTTGCAGTTTCGATGTCCACCGATTTCTCTCTTCTTGTCAGACAGGATAAACTCAGCCCATAAGTGTACCTGTAAAGTGGCTATGAAACATGTCTTACGAAAATCATCAGGCGTTAACCGGCTTAACGCTGGGTAAATCGACCGATTACCGCGATACCTACGATGCAGGCCTGCTGCAGGGCGTGCCGCGCAGCCTGAATCGCGATCCTCTGGGTCTGCATGCGGACGCATTGCCATTTGTCGGCGGCGATATCTGGACGCTGTACGAACTCTCCTGGCTCAACGCACGCGGTCTGCCGCAGGTGGCCGTGGGCCACGTTGAGCTGGATTACGCCAGCGTTAATCTCGTCGAGTCCAAAAGCTTTAAGCTCTATCTCAACAGTTTTAACCAGACAAAATTCAACAGCTGGGACGACGTTCAGCACACCCTGGAACGTGATTTAAGCGCCTGCGCGCAGGGAAAGGTAAGCGTTTCACTGTATCGCCTGCACGAGCTGGAAGGGCAGCCGGTCGCCCACTTCAACGGGACCTGCATCGACGATCAGGATATTGAGGTGGATAATTATGAATTCAGCGCCGATTACCTCGAAAACGCGGCGAGCGGAAAGGTGGTCGAAGAGACGCTGGTCAGCCATCTGCTGAAATCCAACTGCCTGATCACCCACCAGCCGGACTGGGGCTCGGTGCAGATCCAGTACCGCGGCCCGAAAATCGACCGGGAAAAATTGCTGCGCTACCTGGTGTCGTTCCGCCATCACAACGAATTCCACGAGCAGTGCGTGGAGCGCATCTTTAGCGATATTCAGCGTTTCTGCCAGCCAGAAAAACTGAGCGTTTATGCGCGCTACACTCGCCGCGGCGGGCTGGACATTAACCCGTGGCGCACCAACACCGATTTTGTGCCAGCAACAGGACGGCTGGTGCGTCAATAATATAAATATTTTCACAATATGCGCGGTATCTTCCGCGCTTTAGGTTGTGAAACGTCACGCGGCAGGGCTATTGTAATCAACAGGGAAAGACGATAATCGTCCCGTAAGGAGCTCACTTGATTACACATATTAGCCCGCTTGGCTCAATGGATATGTTGTCGCAGCTGGAAGTGGACATGCTTAAGCGCACGGCCAGCAGCGATCTTTATCAACTGTTTCGTAACTGTTCACTTGCCGTACTGAACTCCGGAAGCCTGACAGATAACAGTAAAGAACTGCTGTCCCGCTTCGAAAGCTTTGATATCAACGTGCTGCGCCGCGAGCGTGGCGTGAAGCTTGAAGTCATCAACCCGCCGGAAGAGGCCTTTGTCGACGGGCGCATCATTCGTTCACTTCAGGCTAACCTGTTTGCCGTGCTGCGTGACATCCTGTTTGTTAACGGGCAGATCCACAACGCAGGCCGTTTCCAGCATCTCGACCTGGAAAGCTCGGTCCATATCACCAACCTGGTGTTCTCCATTTTGCGTAACGCCCGTGCCCTGCACGTTGGTGAAGCGCCGAACATGGTCGTTTGCTGGGGCGGTCACTCCATTAACGAAACCGAATACCTTTATGCGCGTCGGGTAGGAACGCAGCTCGGCCTGCGCGAGCTGAACATCTGTACCGGCTGTGGTCCAGGTGCGATGGAAGCGCCGATGAAAGGTGCCGCAGTGGGGCACGCGCAGCAGCGTTATAAAGAGGGGCGGTTTATCGGCATGACCGAGCCGTCAATTATCGCCGCTGAGCCGCCTAACCCGCTGGTTAACGAGCTGATTATCATGCCGGATATCGAGAAGCGTCTTGAGGCGTTTGTCCGTATCGCCCACGGCATTATCATCTTCCCGGGCGGCGTGGGGACAGCGGAAGAGCTGCTCTACCTGCTGGGTATTCTGATGAATCCGGCCAACAAAGATCAGGTTCTGCCGCTGATCCTGACCGGGCCAAAAGAGAGCGCCGACTACTTCCGCGTGCTGGACGAGTTTATCGTGCACACGCTGGGTGAAGCCGCGCGTCGTCACTATCGCATCATCATTGACGATGCCGCAGAAGTGGCGCGCCAGATGAAGAAAGCGATGCCATTGGTGAAAGAGAACCGTCGCGATACCGGCGATGCGTACAGCTTTAACTGGTCAATTCGCATCGCGCCAGACCTGCAGATCCCGTTCGAACCAACGCATGAAAATATGGCGAACCTGAAACTCTACCCGGACCAGCCGGTGGAAGTCCTGGCTGCCGATCTGCGTCGTGCCTTCTCCGGGATTGTGGCGGGCAACGTTAAAGAGATGGGCATCCGCGCCATTGAACAGTACGGGCCGTACAAGATCCACGGCGACCCGGAGATGATGCGCCGTATGGACGATATGCTGCAGGGCTTCGTCGCTCAGCACCGCATGAAGCTGCCGGGCTCCGCCTACATTCCTTGCTACGAAATCTGCACCTAACGCTTAGCAGCGTCTCATCAAAACCGGGTCGCCCTCTCGCGCGTCCCGGTTTTTTTTTACCGAAGCAATTCATAGGCATCTCTTATGACTTTTACAAACTATTCACAAACGCAAACGATTACCTTCTTTTTACAACCGTGAGTTATCAGCCTTAATCCAAATTACCCGCCAGAAAATCCTAAAAACTCATTTCTTTACAGCTAAAGACACCTATATCGCGGGTCAGTCTTTCAGCTCACATGTCGTTGATGGTAGCCTTCGCGCCCGTAAATTCTCTTTGATGTTTTTTTAACAGATAAATGGTCTAAAGATGCCCACATCATAAGTGGATTATTGCATTTGGGATCACGATCACTGATAGATTCATAACTAGAATGTATCTTTCCGCCCGCCAATAGTTACGGGCGAAAATTATTAAAAAACCGTCACTGAACGAATTTCATATTACCGTCAGGCACTTTTTCATCGGATTTGACTAAAAAACCTGACAATTCGCTTCCTCCAGGAGATATAGATGGAAACCACTCAAACCAGCACCGTTGCTTCGATTGAATCCCGAAGTGGTTGGCGCAAAACGGATACCATGTGGATGCTTGGCCTTTACGGCACGGCAATCGGCGCTGGTGTACTGTTCCTTCCTATCAACGCAGGCGTCGGCGGTCTGATCCCGCTGATCATTATGGCTATCATCGCTTTCCCGATGACCTTCTTCGCACACCGCGGTCTGACCCGCTTCGTGCTGTCCGGTAAAAACCCGGGCGAAGACATCACTGAAGTGGTTGAAGAGCATTTCGGCGTTGGCGCAGGTAAACTGATTACCCTGCTCTACTTCTTCGCGATTTACCCTATTCTGCTGGTCTACAGCGTGGCGATCACCAACACCGTTGAAAGCTTCATGATGCACCAGCTGCACATGACGCCGCCTCCGCGTGCGATTCTGTCTCTGATCCTGATTGTGGGCATGATGACCATCGTGCGCTTCGGTGAGCAGATGATTGTGAAAGCAATGAGCGTACTGGTCTTCCCGTTCGTTATTGCTCTGATGGTGCTGGCTTGCTACCTGATCCCGCAGTGGAACGGCGCAGCGCTGGAAACCCTGTCCCTGAGCAGCGCATCGGTAACCGGTAACGGCCTGCTGATGACCCTCTGGCTGGCGATTCCGGTGATGGTGTTCTCTTTCAACCACTCCCCAATCATCTCATCTTTCGCTGTTGCGAAACGTGAAGAGTACGGTAATGGCGCAGAGAAGAAGTGCTCCAGCATCCTGGCACGCGCTCACATCATGATGGTGCTGACCGTGATGTTCTTCGTCTTCAGCTGCGTACTGAGCCTCTCCCCGGTGGATCTGGCGGCAGCAAAAGAGCAGAACATCTCTATTCTGTCTTACCTGGCAAACCACTTTAACGCACCTGTTATTGCGTGGATGGCGCCTATCATCGCGATTATCGCCATCACCAAATCCTTCCTGGGCCACTACCTCGGCGCACGTGAAGGCTTCAACGGTATGGTGATTAAATCTCTGCGCGGTAAAGGCAAGAGCATTGAAATCAACAAGCTGAACAAAATCACTGCACTGTTCATGCTGCTCACCACCTGGGCGGTAGCAACGCTGAACCCAAGCATCCTGGGCATGATTGAAACCCTGGGCGGCCCGGTCATTGCGATGATTCTGTTCCTGATGCCGATGTACGCGATTCAGAAAGTCCCTGCGATGCGTAAGTACAGCGGTCATGTGAGCAACGTCTTTGTAGTTATCATGGGTCTTATCGCAATCTCTGCGATCTTCTACTCCCTGTACACCATGTTCTAATTATCACCCGCGCCGTCTTCGGACGGCGCACTCCTCCCTCTCTGACTGAAAGCAATGGACGCATCATGATTAGCGTATTCGATATCTTCAAAATCGGTATTGGTCCTTCCAGCTCTCACACCGTCGGACCAATGAAAGCCGGTAAGCAGTTCACGGATGACTTGATTGCACGCGGCATCTTGCATGACATTACCCGCGTGGTTGTCGATGTATACGGCTCGCTTTCCCTGACCGGGAAAGGCCACCATACCGATATCGCCATTATCATGGGCCTGGCGGGAAATCTGCCGGATACCGTTGATATTGATGCGATCCCTGGCTTCATCCAGGATGTGAACACCCACGGTCGCCTGCTGCTGGCGAACGGTGAGCATGAGGTTGAATTCCCGGTTGACCACTGCATGAATTTCCATGCGGACAACCTGTCGCTGCACGAAAACGGCATGCGCATTACCGCGCTGGCCGGCGACAAAGCGGTATACAGCCAGACGTATTACTCTATCGGCGGCGGTTTTATCGTCGACGAAGACCACTTTGGTCAAACCGATAACGCCTCTGTCGAGGTGCCCTATCCGTACAAAACGGCGGCGGATCTTCAGCGTCACTGCCAGGAGACGGGCCTTTCCCTCTCCGGCCTGATGATGAAAAACGAGCTGGCACTTCACAGCAAAGAAGAGCTCGAACAGCACTTCACTAGCGTCTGGGAAGTGATGCGCGGCGGTATTGAGCGTGGGATCACCACCGAAGGCGTTCTGCCGGGCAAGCTTCGCGTGCCGCGTCGTGCGGCAGCGCTGCGCCGTATGCTGGTGAGCACCGACAAAACGACAACGGACCCAATGGCCGTCGTAGACTGGATCAACATGTTCGCGCTGGCGGTGAACGAAGAGAACGCCGCAGGGGGCCGAGTGGTCACCGCGCCGACTAACGGTGCCTGCGGTATCGTTCCGGCGGTGCTGGCGTACTACGACAAGTTTATCCGTGAAGTAAACGCGAACTCACTGGCGCGCTACCTGCTGGTCGCCAGTGCGATTGGTTCGCTGTACAAGATGAACGCGTCCATTTCCGGTGCGGAAGTGGGCTGTCAGGGTGAAGTCGGCGTGGCGTGCTCCATGGCGGCGGCGGGTCTGGCCGAACTGTTGGGTGCAAGCCCGACACAGGTGTGCATTGCTGCGGAAATCGGCATGGAACATAACCTGGGGCTGACCTGTGACCCGGTTGCCGGACAGGTACAGGTGCCGTGCATCGAACGTAACGCGATTGCCTCCGTGAAGGCGGTGAACGCAGCACGCATGGCGCTGCGCCGCACCAGCGAGCCGCGCGTCTGTCTCGATAAGGTTATCGAAACCATGTACGAAACCGGTAAAGATATGAACGCCAAATACCGCGAAACCTCTCGCGGCGGCCTGGCGATGAAGATCGTGACCTGCGATTAAGCCTCTCAGGAAGCCTCGTTTTGCGAGGCTTCTTCCTGTTTTCCCCACCATTCATAGTTTCACGCTGCTGACAGTGTTACCCTTCACGCATTAGATAGAAGGGAGATTATCTGTGGCCGTTCATTTACTTATCGTCGATGCTCTTAACCTGATTCGCCGTATCCATGCGGTACAGGGGACGCCTTGTAAAGACACCTGCCTGCACGCGCTGGAACAGCTTATTCGCCACAGTGAGCCCACCCACGCGGTCGCGGTATTTGATGACGAAGCCCGCAACACGGGCTGGCGACACCAGCGTCTGCCGGACTACAAAGCCGGACGCGCACCGATGCCGGACGATCTTCACGCTGAGTTGCCCATGCTGCGCGCTGCATTTGAACAGCGGGGCGTCCCCTGCTGGGGCGCACAGGGAAATGAAGCCGACGATCTCGCGGCCACCCTGGCCGTCAAGGTGGCAAGTGCCGGGCATCAGGCCACTATCGTTTCAACTGACAAAGGCTACTGCCAGCTGCTCTCCCCCACTATCCGCATTCGCGACTATTTTCAAAAACGCTGGCTGGACGCGCCGTTTATTGCCAGCGAGTTCGGCGTCTCGCCTGAGCAACTGCCGGATTACTGGGGGCTGGCAGGCATCAGCAGTTCTAAGGTTCCGGGTGTCGCCGGTATTGGGCCGAAGAGCGCCGCGCAGCTGCTGACCGATTTTCAGAATCTGGAAGGGATTTACGCCCGTCTGGATGAGGTGCCAGAAAAGTGGCGCAAGAAGCTGGAGGCGCATAAAGAGATGGCGTTTATCTGCCGGGAAATCGCAACGCTACAGACGGATTTACAGCTGGACGGGAATTTACAGCAGCTGCGTTTAGAACGTTAAAACCACTACACGGTTTTGTAGGCCCGGTAAGCGCAGCGCCACCGGGCCAAACAACACGGACTATCGCTCGTCGCGACGTCCGCCGACCGCAGCCCACCAGCGACGAATATGCACCGTCACCTCTTCACGGTCGTGATACAGCTGACGCGCCTGGATCTCCACGTTAATACCGTGTTCGTCCATCTGCTCCTGAATGTACGCCAGGTTCTGCGACACTTCCTCATAGCGCTTTTTCATCGGCAGCTTGAGGTTGAAAATGGTCTCACGACACCAGCCGTTCGCCAGCCAGGAGGCCATCAGCGCGGCGACTTTTGCCGGCTTCTCAACCATATCGCACACCATCCACGAGATGTTGTTTCGGTTCGGGCGATAGCGGAAACCGTCTTCACGCAGCCAGGTGACCTGCCCGGTGTCCATCAGGCTTTGTGCCATTGGGCCGTTATCAACGGACGAGACCCACATATTGCGTTTCACCAGCTGATAGGTCCAGCCGCCCGGGCACGCGCCAAGGTCGACGGCGTACATGCCGTTAGCCAGACGCTCATCCCACTCATCTGCCGGGATAAAGACGTGGAACGCCTCTTCCAGCTTGAGCGTGGAACGGCTTGGCGCATCGGACGGGAAGCGCAAACGCGGGATGCCCATAAAGAAGGGAGAGTTGTTGGTGGTGTACGAATAGCCTGTATAGCAGCAGCCCGGTGCGATAAAGAAGATATGCACCACCGGACGCTTCGGCGTTTCGTAGTTCGTCAGCACGCCCGCATCACGCAGCGCCGCACGCAGCGGCACGGTGAACTTACGGCAGAACTTCATCAGCTCTTTACTTTCGTTGGTATCCGCCACTTCAACGCGCAGATCGCCGCCCTTCTCCACCACGCCCTGCAGCATGCCGACAACAGGCGTGATGCGGTCTTCCGGCGGAAGATCCTTCAGCAGCTCACCCGCAACAAACATCTGGCGAGCGAAGATCAGCGAGCTGAACGGCAGCTCGCGCGCCAGCTTGTCTGCGTCTTCAGGCTGATAGCACTCGAATATCACATAGCCCGCGTTCTCTTTTACGCGGGCAAAGCCGAAGACTTCGCGCTTCGCCGCTTTATCGGTAATTTCCGCGGCGCACTCTTTCTCAAACCCCGGGCGACAATATAAAACAACCTTATTCATGAACAACGCCCTTGCGTTTCAGACGGATAGCTCCGATAAACATTAATACCCAACCCGCCAGGAAGCTGAAGCCGCCGACAGGTGTAACGAACGCCCACAGGCGCAGATGTGAGAGCGCAAGGCAGTACAGGCTACCGCTGAACAACACGGTACCCAGCGCCATAAACACGCTGCTCCAGTAAAACCAGATACTGATACGACGCTGCATCGCCACCGCCAGCCCAAAAATAGCCAACGTGTGGAACGCCTGATATTCAAGGCCGGTCTGGATCCAGCCCATCTCTACTGCGCCCAAAGACTTGCTTAATACATGTGCGCCAAAGGCGCCCAGTGCTACAAAAATAAAGCCACTCACCGCGGCAAAAATCAGCATGAATCGGCTGGTCATGTTTAAGTCCTGAATTGATGCGTGCCCGGCACACAAACGTTATTGCTCATACCTGAAGCGGAATTTTTCTTGCTCGGTTGCCGCTTTCGCCAGTATCCACTGCCGGAAGGCGGCTATTTTACCCAGTTCTGCCTGACTGTCATGACAAACCAGATAAAACGCATTCTTGCTGACCAGTACATCATTAAAAGGGCAAACCAGGCGGCCTGCCTCAATTTCGGACTGCGCCATAACGTTGTTTGCCAACGCCACGCCCTGCCCGTGAATGGCAGCCTGTAACACCATCGCACTGTGGCTAAAAATGGGTCCCTGCTGCACGTTTATATGTGTAAGACCTAATTGACGGGTATAAGTTTGCCAGTCGCGGCGAGAGGCATCATGCAAAAGCGTATGCTGAGCCAGGTCAGCGGGAGACTTCAGCGCCTTTTCACCTGTTAACAGCAGGGGAGAACAGACCGGCAGGAGATATTCTGCGTATAATTTCTCAACACGCAAGCCCGGCCAGTTACCGCGACCATAAAAAATGGCGACATCCACGTCATCGGCCAGTTTGTCCTCCTGACGATCTACCGCCTGGATTCGAACGTCGATCCCCGGATAAGCTGAGTTAAAGCTTGAGAGTCTCGGCACCAGCCAATGAATGGCAAAACTGGGCAATAAACTAACAGTCAGGGCACCTTTTGCACTGCGAGCCTGCAGCTTACGCGTGGCTTCCGTAAGCTGGGAAAAAATCTCTTTAATATCCTGAAAATAGCTCTGCCCCTCTTCGGTCAACAGCAACGAACGGTTGCGTCGACGAAACAGCTTAAGGCCCAGAAAATCCTCCAGAGACTTGATTTGGTGACTTACTGCGGCCTGTGTCACAAAAAGCTCATCTGCTGCGCGGGTAAAGCTCAGGTGACGTGCTGCTGCATCAAAAACACGTAATGCATTGAGGGGTGGCAATCGCTTTGACATGGTTATCTGGCTTAGATGTTAACGGATTTTAACAAACAGGAAACAACGTTTAACCTATTAGTTTTTTTTATCTGAGCCATTATAATTTGTCCGTTGAGGAACTACCAGCAAATACCTATAGTGGCGGCACTTCCTGAGCCGGAACGAAGAGCTTTTTTCGGAATGCGTGTTCTGAAGGGCTTTTGGCTTACGGTTGTGATGTTGTGTTGTTGTGTTTGCAATTGGTCTGCGATTCAGACCACGGTAGCAACGCTACCAATTTTTCACTTCCTGTACATTTACCCTGTCTGTCCATAGTGATTAATGTAGCACCGCCAATTTGCGGTGCTTTTTTTTGCTTATCGATCTGTTAATGCTCGATCTCTTTCATCTCTTTCACGTCCGTGCGGTTGATCTGCTGCTTGTTCCCGTTAGCATCTTTGTACGAAATCATCCCGGTATCATTATCGGTAGTCGGTTTCCCTTCCGAAACGATAGAACGACCATCGTTGGTGTGCATCACGTAGTTGTTACCAGAACACGCGCTCAGGGCAAAGGTAAACGCACAGGCAGAAATGATTGCAGCTGTCTTATTCATGATTATTCTCCTTTAGCAATTAATGCTATTCAAACCTCGATTTATAACAGGCTAAAACATCCGCCTAACACTATTTAGCATAACCTGCTTTTTTGAGGTCGTAAGGATAAGCAGACAATTCTGATAGATATCAACCTCCTTGCCCTGCCGCTGAAATTGCGCGACGATCGCTATATTGAAATGAGGAATCCCATGAACGCTTTCAGTCCTGCGCAGTTCCGCGCACAGTTTCCGGCCCTGGCCGATGCCGGTATTTACCTGGATAGCGCCGCCACCGCCCTTAAGCCACAGGCGGTGATTAAGGCCACGCAGCAGTTCTACAGCCTGAGCGCCGGGAACGTGCATCGCAGCCAGTTTGCCGAAGCGCAGCGATTAACCGCGCGCTACGAAGCCGCACGCGATCAGGTCGCGCGCCTGATCAATGCCGAAAGCGGGAAAAACATCGTCTGGACGCGCGGCACGACCGAGGCCATCAATATGGTGGCCCAGTGCTACGCGCGCCCGCTGCTTCAGCCGGGCGATGAGATCGTCGTCAGCGAAGCGGAACATCACGCCAACCTGGTGCCATGGCTGATGGTGGCAGAGCAAACGGGTGCACGCGTGGTGAAACTCCCACTGGGTGCAGATCTTCTGCCCGACGTGGCCCGTCTCCCCGAGCTGATTACTCCCCGCAGCCGCATTCTGGCGCTCGGACAGATGTCGAACGTCACGGGAGGTTGCCCGGATCTGGCTCAGGCCATTCGCATCGCCCATGCTAGCGGGATGGTGGTGATGGTCGACGGCGCTCAGGGCGTGGTGCACTTCCCTGCCGACGTGCAGGCGCTTGATATCGACTTCTATGCCTTCTCGGGACATAAGCTTTACGGACCAACCGGTATTGGGGCGTTGTACGGCAAGCCAGAACTGCTGGCAAAAATGACGCCGTGGCTCGGTGGCGGCAAAATGATTACCGAAGTGTCGTTCGATGGCTTCAAAACGCAGGACGTTCCCTATCGTCTGGAAGCCGGTACGCCGAACGTGGCGGGGGTGATTGGCTTAATCGCGGCGCTGGAGTGGCTGGCTGAAACCGACATTGTCCAGGCTGAAAGCTGGAGCCGGGGGCTGGCGACGCTGGCAGAGGAAGAACTCAAAAAGCGCCCGGGCTTCCGCTCGTTCCGCGTTCAGGACTCCAGCCTGCTCGCCTTTGATTTTGCGGGCGTTCATCATAGCGACATGGTGACGCTGCTGGCCGGGTACGGCATTGCCCTGCGTGCCGGACAGCACTGCGCCCAGCCGCTGCTGGCGGCGCTCGGCGTTAACGGTACGCTGCGCGCCTCGTTTGCGCCGTATAATACCCAAAGCGATGTCGACGCGCTGGTTGCCGCCGTTGACCGCGCCCTTGAAATACTGGTGGATTAATGACTAGCGCTGCTTTAGCCGGACATCCGTTTGGCACGGTCATCACAGAAGAGACCTTAAAACAGACCTTCGCCCCGCTCCAGCAGTGGGAAGATAAATATCGACAGCTGATCCTGCTGGGTAAACAGCTCCCTGCGCTTTCAGACGATCTCAAAGCGCAGGCGAAAGAGATCGCAGGCTGTGAAAACCGCGTCTGGCTGGGCGTGAGCGTCTCTGGCAAGAAGCTGCACTTCTTCGGCGACAGCGAAGGCCGCATCGTCAGGGGCCTGCTGGCCGTATTGTTGACAGCAGTGGAAGGAAAAAGCGCGGCGGAATTGCTGGCACATTCGCCGCTGGCGCTATTTGATGAGCTTGGGCTGCGCGCGCAGCTCAGCGCCTCGCGCGGTCAGGGGTTGATCGCGCTCGGCGACGCGGTACTGGATGCCGCACGTCAGGCTCAGGCCTGACGTTCCGCCTTCGCCATCATTTTCTTGAGGGCGTGAGACACCGCCACAAAGCCGAAGGAGGCGGTCACCATAGTGGCCGCACCAAACCCGGAGGCGCAATCCATTCTCTTTGGCCCTTCCGCCGTACTCTTCATTGCGCAGACTGACCCATCCGCCTGCGGGTAGACCAGCGCTTCGGTCGAGAACACGCAGTCAACGCCCAGCTTGCCTTTGCTGTTCTTCACCACGTTAAAATCGCTCTTCAGGCGTTCGCGCAGCTTGGCAGCCAGCGGATCCTGAATGGTTTTCGCCAGATCGGCCACCTGGATCTGCGTCGGATCGATTTGCCCGCCCGCGCCGCCCGTCGTGACCAGCGGCACCTTGTAGCGACGGCAGTATGCGATCAGCGCCGCTTTTGGCCGCACGCTGTCGATGGCGTCAATCACATAGCTGTAGCCTTTGCTCATATACTCCGCGACGTTATCTGCCATCACAAAGTCATCGATCACCGTCACGCGGCACTCCGGGTTGATCAAACGGATACGCTCCGCCATGACCTCAGACTTCGCCAGGCCGACGCTATCGCGCAGGGCGTGGATTTGACGGTTGGTGTTGGTGACGCAAACGTCATCCATGTCAATCAGCGTGATTGCGCCAATACCGGTTCTCGCCAGCGCTTCTGCCGCCCACGACCCCACACCACCAATGCCCACGACGCAGACATGCGCATCCGCAAACAGCTGCAGGGCTTTTTCACCATATAAACGTGCCGTACCGCCAAAACGCTGGCGCCAGGCGTCGCTGATTACCACAGACATAAAACCTCAGATGTAAAAAGGGTGAGGTTTTCCTCACCCTGAACAGTAATCCGTATTGCGCTCAGAATACCACAATCAGCCGCTGAATACGTTTCCAGCACCCGGCGCCGCCTTCAGTACCCATACGCGTCCGTAGTGGTTATACCAGCCCGCACGATGGCCTGCGTCAGGGCCAATACCCTGATAGATGTCGAAGTGCTGGCCTTTAATCGCCCCGCCGACGTCCAGCGCCACCATCAGACGCAGCTCATACTGGCCGCTGAACTTGCCGTTGTTGTCCAGCAGAGGGACCTCCGCCAGCAGCGTGGTGCCTGCAGGAATAATCGAACGATCCGATGCTACCGACGCGCGGCCAATCAGCGGAACGGCACTCGCCCCTTTCACCGGCGCGAAGTTTTGCGGTTTGAAGAAGACGAACGACGGGTTCTGCTCCAGCAGCTCACGCACCTCGGCTTCGCTGTGTTTCTCGCCCCACTCGCGGATAGCCTGCATCGACATGTCTTCTTTCTTCACTTCACCGCGGTCGATCAGCACCTTGCCAATACTGCGATAGGCGTGGCCGTTTTTACCGGAATAGCTGAAGAAGTTAAGTGGTGAACCGTCGCCAAAATCAATATAGCCGCTGCCCTGAACGTCCATGATGAAGTTATCCATCAGGGAGTTGCTGTAGGCCAGAACGTAGTTTTCGCTCAGCGCACCGGCGTAGATCTCAGCACGAGACGGCAGACGACCGCGTTTTGGCGGCATACGGTAAATAGGATACTGGAACTCGCCCTGACGGGAGTGTCGCGCCTGGATAACCGGGGTGTAATAGCCGGTAAACTGGACGTTGCCGTAGTTATCGGCCCCTTCCATCTGCCAGGCATCGATACCAAACTGGCGCATGTTGCGCGTATCGCCGCCTGCTTTCAGCCAGTCCTGTACCGCGCTATAAACACTGTTCTGTGAGCTATACAGACGCGGCGACGCGTTGCGGATCTGGTAGACCTGCTCGGAGAAATCACCGGCATTAATCGGTGCGCCGACAGCATCAGGCTGATTAACTAAAGAGAAAGGCTGGGATAACTTCCCGTCTTTATACTGTTGACCGCGATCGGTCGGTTTGGAAGAACAGGCCGCAAGAATCGCTACCATTGCGCCCGCCATCAGATACTTCGCCCAACGTCCTTTCATTATATCTCGTCTTTAAGTTGCCCATTTCCGCGTGATGAAGATAACAAACCGCCAGGGCTAATGAAATGCGATCGCATGCCCTTTGGCAAATTTTGCGCAAAAAATAGTCCAAACAGAGCCATGTCGTTCAATTTGCATACAAAATCATGATTTATGTGAAAAAGGGGTTGCATCACAAACCTATCCGAGTATAGTGCGCATCCACGGACGCGGGGTGGAGCAGCCTGGTAGCTCGTCGGGCTCATAACCCGAAGGTCGTCGGTTCAAATCCGGCCCCCGCAACCAATTAAAATTTGATGAAGTATCTTCTACGACTGTAGAAAGACGGACGCGGGGTGGAGCAGCCTGGTAGCTCGTCGGGCTCATAACCCGAAGGTCGTCGGTTCAAATCCGGCCCCCGCAACCAATCAAATTTGAAGAAGTAAGTTTCTACACGAGTAGAAAGACGGACGCGGGGTGGAGCAGCCTGGTAGCTCGTCGGGCTCATAACCCGAAGGTCGTCGGTTCAAATCCGGCCCCCGCAACCAATACTTCTAAAAACAATAAACACCCTTAAGGGTGTTTTTTTGTATCTGTAGTTTGTGAGTTTGCCGGGCGTTTACCCGGCTGAAAGATTTACCCGCGCCGCGCCAGCGTCGCCCCGTCTGAGAAATACGCCCGTATCCCCGCCAGAATCGACTCCGCAACTTCCTGCTGGAATTTTGCCGTCTTGAGCTTACGCTCCTCTTCAACGTTACTGATAAACGCGGTTTCTACCAGAATGGACGGGATATCCGGTGCCTTGAGTACCGCAAACCCGGCCTGTTCAACGCTGTTTTTATGCAGCTTATTGATATTGCCCAGCTTGCCCAGCACCGCTTTACCAAACTTCAGGCTATCGTTAATGGTCAGCGACTGCACCATATCGAACATAGTATGGTCGACGTAGCGGTCGCCGCTTTTGCTCACGCCACCAATCAGGTCAGAGGCGTTCTGGCTGTCAGCCAGGAATCTTGCTGCGGTACTGGTCGCGCCTTTGGTTGAGAGCGCAAACACCGACGAGCCGCTTGGCTGGCGGCTGGTAAACGCATCCGCATGGATCGACACGAACAAATCGGCGCGCTGCTTCTGCGCTTTCGCCACCCGGACCTTCAGCGGAATAAAGACGTCTTCATTGCGCGTCATATAGGCGCGCATATTGCCTTCTTTATCAATCAACGCTTTCAGGCGACGGGCAATTTGCAGCACCACGTCTTTTTCACGCGTGCGGTATTTCCCCACCGCGCCGGAGTCTTCGCCGCCGTGGCCTGGATCGAGCATGATCACAATCGGACGATCGCGCCCTGCTTTCCCCGGCTGCGGACCGCTTTGCGCAGGTGGAACCTGACGCTGCAAATCGCCCTTGTTGTAATCCTCCAGCAGGGCAAGAAGCGGATCCTGAATATCCGTCGCATTGGCCGGGTAGAGATCCATCACCAGGCGCTCTTTGAAGGTCGCAACGGGCGCCAGGGCAAACAGCTGCGGCTTAACGTTCTGCTTCAGTTCAAACACCATGCGCACGGTTTGCGGATCAAACTGCCCGACGCGCGCCGATTTAATAAACGGATCGTCGCCGCGGATCTGCGCCGCCATACCCTTCAGCACGGAGTTGAGGTTAACGCCTTCGAGATCCACCACCACGCGTTCAGGGTTGCTGAGGGCAAATTGCTTATATTTCAGCACGCGATTGGATTCGACCGTCACGCGCGTATAGGTCGACGACGGCCAGACGCGCACCGCCACCACCTGACTGGTGGCGGCAAGACCGACCTGACTGACGCTAAGCAACCACATTGCCCCGGCCCCTTTTAACAAACGGCGGCGGCTTATTGCTGAATTGGATCCCGACATGCTTCTCCCGAGCAAGAACACTGACTGATATACAAAATGTCCAAATTGACCGAAAACTTTAACGAATGACGCATAAACTGTCATCTATAAAAGGGTAAACAATCATACGCTAACGCACGGATTACTTACTAATTTCTGTGGGTCGCGGAAAATTTGCGCTTGCACACGCGACCACAATCGAATAAAAATACAGAAATTACGAATAAACATTCATTAAGGGTTGTGCCATGGTGAAGGAACGTAGAACCGAACTGGTCCAGGGATTCCGCCATTCTGTTCCCTATATCAACGCCCATCGGGGAAAAACGTTTGTCATCATGCTTGGCGGCGAAGCCATTGAGCATGAAAATTTTTCCAGCATCGTCAACGACATTGGCCTGCTGCACAGCCTCGGGATCCGCCTGGTGGTGGTGTATGGCGCGCGTCCGCAGATCGACGCCAACCTGGCCGCTCATCACCACGAGCCGATTTACCACAAGCATACCCGCGTTACCGACGCCAAAACCCTTGAGCTGGTGAAACAGGCGGCGGGTCTGCTGCAGCTGGATATTACCGCTCGCCTGTCCATGAGCCTGAACAATACGCCGCTACAGGGTGCGCATATCAACGTCGTGAGCGGCAACTTTATCATTGCCCAGCCGCTCGGCGTGGACGATGGCGTAGATTACTGCCACAGCGGCCGCATTCGTCGTATTGATGAAGAAGCTATTCATCGCCAGCTGGACAGCGGAGCCATCGTGCTGATGGGCCCGGTCGCCGTTTCCGTGACCGGCGAAAGCTTTAACCTGACGTCTGAAGAGATTGCCACGCAGCTGGCGATCAAGCTGAAGGCGGAAAAAATGATTGGGTTCTGCTCCTCCCAGGGCGTCGTGAACGATGAAGGAACAATCGTACCGGAACTCTTCCCGAACGAAGCTCAGGCTCGCGTAGAAGCGCTGGAAGCCGAAGGCGATTACCACTCCGGCACCGTCCGCTTCCTGCGTGGCGCCGTGAAGGCCTGCCGCAGCGGCGTGCGCCGCAGCCACCTGATCAGCTATCAGGAAGACGGGGCCCTGCTGCAGGAGCTGTTCTCCCGCGACGGTATTGGTACACAGATTGTGATGGAGAGTGCGGAACAGATCCGCCGCGCCACCATCAACGACATCGGCGGCATTCTGGAGCTGATCCGCCCGCTGGAACAGCAGGGTATTCTGGTGCGTCGCTCACGCGAACAGCTGGAGATGGAGATCGACAAATTCACCATTATTCAGCGCGATAACCTGACCATTGCCTGCGCCGCGCTCTATCCGTTCCCGGAAGAGAAGATCGGTGAAATGGCCTGCGTGGCGGTGCATCCTGATTACCGTAGCTCTTCACGCGGCGAAATGCTGCTTGAGCGCGTGGCGGTACAGGCGCGCCAGATGGGGCTAAGCAAGCTGTTCGTCCTGACGACGCGCAGCATTCACTGGTTCCAGGAGCGCGGATTCACACCGGTGGATATCGATTCCCTGCCGGAAACGAAGAAAGAGATGTACAACTATCAGCGTCGTTCAAAAGTGCTGATGGCCGATCTGGGATGATACGACGCCCTCACCGTCCGGCGAGGGCTTTCGTTCAGAGGGACTCAAATATCGCGCCCAGCCCGCTTCGGCGTTCCGTACGGGTGGCGATCGCCTGCACCAGCCCCCTTTCATCGGTATACAGCGACAGGCGCTGACGCGCGCGCGTAATGGCGGTATAGATCAGCTCGCGGGTAATGACGGGTGAAAGCTGCGTGGGCAGGATCAGCGCCGCATGGTTAAACTCGGAGCCCTGCGATTTATGCACCGTCATCGCCCAGGCGGTTTCATGCTCGGGCAAACGGCTGGGCTGGAAAGACTTCACGCTCCCGTCCGGCATCTGGAACCAGACGCGCAGGCCCTGACCGCAATCGAGCGCAATCCCGATATCCCCGTTAAACAACCCCAGCGCGCTGTCGTTGCGGGCGATCATCACCGGTCGCCCTTCATACCATCGCGAGTGCGGGGTACGGTTAATTTTGCGTTTTTGCGCCAGCAGCTGTTCCAGCCTGTCGTTAAGACCCCGGACACCAAACGGGCCTTCCCTCAGCGCACAGAGCAGCTGGTATTCGCCAAACGCGGCAATGACCTGCTCCGGCGTACTTTGCTGTTGTACGCCCGTCAGAAAGCGCTGGTACCCCTGCAGGGCATCGTCAAGCATCGCCTGATACTCTTCCCCGCTTTGCAGCGATTTTTTCTCAATATCCGTAAAGGTTCCGTCAAATACCGCCGTGGTGGTGCGCCGGTCTCCCCGGTTCACCGCTGCCGCAAGCTGGCCGATGCCGGAGTCGCTGCCGAAACGGTAGCTTTTTTGCAGCAGACACAGGCTGTCGCGCAGCGCCCCTGCTAGCGAATGGTTTTCAGACGTGAGCGAACATCCGGTGAGACGGGCCAGCTCCTGAGCGCGCTCAGCGGTATATCCCAGGCTGGCATACGTGCAGATATCACCTAATACGGCCCCGGCCTCTACCGAGGCAAGCTGATCGCGATCGCCGAGGAAAATAACCCGCGCGTGCGGCGGGAGCGCATCGATCAAACGCGACATCATCGTCAGGTCAATCATCGACGCTTCATCCACCACCAGAACATCAAGGTGCAGCGGGTTACCGGCATGATAGCGCAGACGCTGGCTACCCGGCTGTGCGCCAAGCAAACGGTGCAGCGTGCTGGCTTCATTGGGGAAAAGCGCAAGCTGATCCCCGGTTAGCGGCATTTTTTGCAGCGCGCCGCCTAACGATTCCGTCAGACGTGCCGCCGCTTTACCGGTGGGGGCCGCCAGGCGAATACGGCATTTTTGCTCACCCGATAGCTGAATCAGCGCTGCAAGCAGTTTTGCCACAGTGGTCGTTTTCCCGGTGCCCGGGCCGCCAGAAATCACCGAGATCCGTCGCGTTAAGGCCACGGCTGCCGCCACTTTCTGCCAGTCTGTCTCGTCGTCAGAGATAAACAGCGTATCCAGCGTTTGCCGGAGCTGTGCTTCATCGCAGGGAAGCGGGGCGTTGGTCTCGCTGAAAAAGCGCGCTACCGTCAGTTCGTTACGCCACAGCCGGTTAAGATACAAACGCTCGCCGACAAGGATCATCGGCGTCCCGGTATCGTCGCCGCTCACGGCAGGCGAGCCGAGTAATATCGCCTGCCAGTCCACTGCGTCACCCAGCAGGGCGAAACACGCCTGTAAAGCCGGAGGCATCTTCTCATCCACCGCCAGACGCGACAGCGGCAGACACACGTGCCCCTCCCCCGCGTCTTTGCTCAGAATGGCGGCGGCAAGCATGACGGCAGGCTCCTCACCTGCCACCATCATGGCAAACTGCACATCCAGGTGGCGCAGCAATCGTTGTTCAACCGCGTCCAGCAGTAGCGCCTGCATTGTCATGCCACCTCCTCCGTGCTTGCAGCAAACAGGTTATCCATTTTTTCAATCAGTTCCGCAGCCGGACGCGTACTAAAGACGCCGGAACGCGGGTCGTTAGCATCCACTCCGCGCAGGAACAGGTAAATTACGCCGCCGAAATGCGCGTCGTAGCGGTAATCGGCCATGCGATGACGCAGGTAACGGTGCAGCGCCAGGGTATAAAGCTGGTACTGCAGATCGTAGCGATGCATTTGCATGGCAGAGGCCATCGCATCTTGCGTGTAGGCTTCGCTGCTTTCACCCAGCCAGTTCGATTTGTAATCCAGCAGGTAGTAGCGCCCTTCGTGGCGGAAAACCAGGTCGATAAAGCCTTTGAGCATCCCCTGCACCTGGCGGAAGTTCAGCGGCGGGCACCCGGCCGATAACGGATCGTACTCGCGGATCAGCGCATCAAGCGCCTCGGCTCTGAGCGGGCTGGCGATGGGGAGATAAAATTCCATCTCCACCTGCTTATCTTTGGCGGTCAACTGACTCAGCGAGATCCCCTGCGCCGTGAGCGGCGCGTGCAGTACAGCGCGGATCCAGTCGGTGAGAACCGGCTGCCACTGTGCGTCGTAGCCGCCACTTTGTAACATCTTCAGCACCCACTCTTCGGAAACCGGCTGGGTAAAATCCAGCTCTTCAAACAGGCTGTGCAAAAACGTGCCCGGCGAGGCGCCGCGCGGGAACTGGTGCGGCGTAAGCACCGGCTCAACGGGTACGCTACCGGCTCCTGCGGCATCCACGTCCAGTTTTGGCATCAGATCCTGTGCAATACTCTGCCCGTGCTGCTGTAAACCGGAGTAGCTGGTGACGCGCCAGTCGTCGGCAATGGTACGCACAACCTGGCGGGCATGGAGCGCTGACTCACGCAGCTCCGGCATCTGCCAGCGGCTGTTGTCGGGCTGCGACGGAATATGCAGGGCAACATGCTCTGTGCAAAGTGATTCGATACACTGGCGCAGGCCCGCCGCGTCTTTGGGTTCGCCGTGCTGAATAAGCCGCCCCAGCGCGCTCAGATGAAAATCGCTCTCCCCGGTCTTTTCGCCACGGCGACGGAACAGAGGCGCAACGCCCAGGCTGCAGTGCCAGATCGAACGGGTCAGCGCTACATAGAGCAGGCGTAAATCTTCCGCCAGGCGTTCAGCCTCTGCCAGCTCAACGCTGGACTCCGCGTTGCTGAGATCGAGCACCGCCTCAAAAGACTCGCGGTCGTGGTAAAAAGCCTGATCCTGTACGCGGTAATTGGCAATAAACGGCAGCCAGACCAGCGGATATTCCAGGCCTTTCGATTTGTGAATGGTGACGATCTGCACCAGATGTTTATCGCTCTCAAGGCGCATCTGCTGGCTGGACGAATTGCTGTTCGGATCGGCAATCTGCTGCGCCAGCCAGCGCACCAGCGCGTGCTCGCTCTCCAGCTGCGTACCCGCCTCCTGCAACAGCTCGCTGATATGTAAAATATCGGTCAGCCGGCGCTCGCCGCCCGCTGTCGCCAGCATATTCTCCGCAATGTGGCGCTGAGCCATGAGCTCTCGCACCATCGCCATGACCCCGCGCTTCTGCCATTTCTCCCGGTAGCGAACAAACTCTTCCACCACGGCATCCCATGCGGCTTCGTCATTGTTAAGCGCATCAATGTCACGCGCATTCAGCCCGAGCATTGCGCTGGCTAATGCGCTGCGCAGCATGCTTTCCCGCTCCGGGGCCAGCACGGCCTGCAGCAGCCATAGCATCTCCTGCGCTTCCAGCGTTTCAAAGACGCTGTCGCGGTTTGAGAGGTAGACGGAGGGGATATTCAGTAGCGTCAGGGCGTCGCGGATGAGCGCGGCCTCCTGACGGCTGCGCACCAGTACCGTAATATCGGATGCCTTTACGGGGGTGGGTTGATCCCCCTTCCACAGCAGCGCTTCACCGCGCGCGCCCGCACTTAGCCAGTCACGGATTTGCGCGGCACAGTGCTGGGCCATGGCATTTTGATAGTCAGCAGCGCCGCAGCCTTCCCCATCCAGCAGCCAGAAGTTCATGGCAGGCTGCGTCTCGCCGTTGAACTCGAAGCGCAACGAGGCATTTTTCTCGGCGAATTTTACCGGCTGAAACGGGATCTCCCGGAACATAAACGCCGTATCCATGCGGCTGAAGAGCGCGTTGACGCTTTCCACCATGCCGGGAGAGGAGCGCCAGTTGGTGTCGAGCGTGTAGTGCGCGTCAACCTCGCTGCGGGCTTTCATGTAGGTGAAAATATCCGCACCGCGAAAGGCGTAAATGGCCTGTTTCGGATCGCCGATTAACAACAGCGCGGTGCCGGGCTGCTGGCGCCAGATACGGCGGAAAATGCGGTATTGCTGAGGGTCGGTATCCTGAAATTCGTCAATCATCGCCACCGGGAAACGGGTGCGAATGGCGGCGGCAAGCGCTTCGCCGTTTTCACTGCACAGCGCCGCATCGAGGCGGCTCAGCATATCGTCGAACCCCAGCTCACCCCGGCGGCGTTTTTCACGCGCGACGGCGTCGCGAATTTCAGTCATCGCGCGAGCGATCATCAGATCGTTGAGCGTTAAGGGCTCAGCCAGCAGGGATTCAATCGCCACAAACAGGGGATGCTCAGGCACAATGCCGTCGGCTTTGGTCCGCTCAACCAGGAAACGCTGGGAAAATTTCTCCAGCGCGTCCGGGAGCTGATAGCTTCGCGTCTCTTCCTGCGCCCAGGCGCTGATCTTGTCGATCCATTTACCCTGATTGCCACGGTTAAACTTGCGTCGGTCAATCCCGGAATTTTCGATGATTGCGTCAATCTCGCCGACGGACTCAATCCATTTTTGCTTGATGTCGGCAATCTGCGCGACGATTTTTTCATGCCGTGAGGCCAGCGTTTCATCCGCAGGCGGCGGGGATTTTATGACCGGCGCTTCCCCCTGCAGATAACGATCGATAGCGCGCAGCAGCGCCTCCGGGCCCTTCCACAACGCATGTACCGCTTCGGCGATATCGCGCGGCAGCGGGTAGCAGTGGCGACGCCAGAAATCCGCGCAGGCCTGATAGCGAAGCACGGATTCATCTTCAATAAGCTGCTGTTCAAACAGCATGCCGGATTCAAACGCATTCAGGCTCAGCATGCGCTGGCAAAAACCGTGAATGGTGAAGACGGACGCTTCATCCATCTGCCGTTCGGCGAGGAGCAGCCACTGGGCTGCCTGTTGCTTATCGGCAATCTCTTCCAGAAGGCTCGCGTAGAGAGGGTTATCCGTGCTCTGACGCAGACAGGCGATGCGCAGCTCGTGGATATTGGTACGAATACGGCCCCGCAGCTCAGCGGTGGCAGCCTCGGTGAAAGTCACCACCAGCAGCTCTTCCACGCTCAAAGGGCGTGGAAAAGCCGCGTTGCCGCCAAGCCCCAGCAGCAGACGCAGATAGAGGGCGGCAATGGTGAAGGTTTTTCCCGTTCCCGCTGAGGCTTCAATCAATCGTTCACCCTGCAGAGGTAAACGTAAGGGATCAAGGGACTCAGCGGTATCGGTCATTCTTTCTTACTCCAGGGCATAGATTGCTGCAGCGCGCTGACGCTCTTCCAGACTTTCCAGCCTTTCGGGTTCACGTACTCCGTTTTCCCGTTCTGGCTACCGGAAACCTGGGACAGAATGGTCATACCCTGCGGCTTAATGACCGCCTGATGGAAGAAGTCGGCAACCTTCTGCGGCGTCAGCTGTTTTATCTCGGCCACTACTTTATCACGCGAATCAAATTTCAGATTACCGCGATCGAAATCTTTGCTCAGCTGCGAGGCCTCTTCACCCAGCGTTTGCGGCGGCTGCATCACCTGCGCGATGACGGCCTGCTGGATCTGGGCAAACTCATCCGGCTTCATGGCGCGCAGTTTTGCTTCCACCTGCGGGAAGAAGGCCTGGTAACGCTGCCAGAGATACGCTGGCTGTTTATCGCTGCTTTGCAGCAGGAAGCCCAGACCCCACTGTCGGCCTACGTTCATGGAGAAGGCAAACACCGCGTAGCCAAGCTGCTCTTCTGTACGCAACTGGTTATAGAACCACGGCTGAATAATTTGCCCCAGCACGGCACTCTGCGCTGAGCTGGCGAATTCATCATAGCCCGTTGGCACAAACACTGCGGCCAGCGCGGAATCCGTGCTGTTACCCGCCTTTTCAAAAATCACATTCTGTTTTTTCTCAACCAGCACGTCCTGGTTGCGGCACCACTCGTCGCCCTTCGAACCGAGCTGAGTACGCACATTCTCCGCCAGCGTTTTGGCCTGATCCTCACTCATGTTGCCGACGATCAGGAACTCCGGACGCGTGTTGGTTTTCAGCGCGTCACGGTAAGCCAGCACGTCTTTTAAGGTGATCGAAGGCAACAACGCGCGGCGGTCTTCACGCTGGAAATAAGGAACTTGCGACAGCATTTGCGCTGGCATAAGCGCCAGATCGTAGGCTTTACCCTTCTCCGCAGAATCCATCATCTGCGCATACCACGATTTGGCCTGCTCAAGCTGCTCTTCCGTCGGCGTGTAGCTGAAATACCCCTCCAGCAGTGCCTGGAACAGCTGAGGCAAACGCTGGGTATAGCCGTTTGCATT
Organism: Enterobacter sp. KB-221C9; assembly: GCF_041320715.1. Taxonomy (NCBI): domain Bacteria; kingdom Pseudomonadati; phylum Pseudomonadota; class Gammaproteobacteria; order Enterobacterales; family Enterobacteriaceae; genus Enterobacter; species Enterobacter sp. KB-221C9. Next base: position 189,623 of record NZ_JBGIWG010000004.1, on the reverse strand, counting down.
GAGCATCAAACCGTTGTTGGCGTTGGTGGAGAAGCTGATGCCGCCCACGGCCGCCTGGTTGCTAAGCTGATCGAGCGCAATCCCGGCGAGATAGTCATTGAGCGCGAACATCACCTGATTTTTAGCGCTATTCATCGCTTTCGGGTTACGCAGCACCACGCTGACATCGGCCTTTGGCTCGCTTGCGAAATAGCGGCTTGGGGTATACACCACGCGCAGCGTCGGCTCATCAATGATGAGCGCCGGGTGCGGGTAATCTTTAGTCGTTTTGATCAGCGAGAAGTCATCCGGAATATAGGGGTTCAGCTCCGGCAGCTTCAACGCAATCTCCCCGGCCTTCTTCTGCCAGTCGGTGAAGGTCTGCGCGCTGATTTTGTCTACCTGATAAGGGGCATCGACAAAATATGCCGTCTTGTTATGCGGTTCGTTCGGGCTGATGTACCAGATGCGGGCATTCTCCGGCGTCATCATCGCCAGGCGGGCTTTTACCGCCTCGGCGTCATACTGGTCGGCAATATTCACCGCGTCGAGGGTGTGTTCCACCGGCACGCGGATCATGGTATCCGCCAGCCACTCAACGTAATCCATGTCGCGGGTAATGGACGGGTAACGGAAATCGAGATCCAGCACGTGGGCGAGCTCATCAAAATAGCGCTTATCGACGCCTTTCTCACGCAGTAAAGAGAGGTAGCTGAAGATTGCCGCCACCACTTCATCACGGTTTGCCAGCCCTTTGTCGGTCAGGGTGGCGGAGATCGCCAGCACGCCGCTATTGCCGTTCACAACCGGATCGGAATCGGCGCGAATACCTTCCACCAGCCCCTGTTTTTGCAGCCAGTCAGAAAGCGTACCCGGGCTACGGTTACCTATCAGGTAGGTCACCAGCTCATCGGTTTTACTGCGAAACTGTGCGGTGTTGTTATCAATACGGAATTCTACGCGCAGCACTTTGCGCGGCATTGCCGGCACGTAGTGGATAACGATCCCTTTTTGCGCGTCCGTGACAACCGGTACGTCTATCTGCGGCAGGTTGATATTTTTATTCGGCACCTGGCCAAACGTTTTAGCCGCCATGCCTGCCAGTTCTGGCAACGGTTTATTGCTGTAGATGACCGCTTTCATCAGGTTGGCGGAGTAGTATTTATCGCGAAACGCGTGCAGGGCATCAAGCACCGGGCTGTTCGGTTTGTCGCTTAACGTCTCCAGGTTACCGCCGGAGAAACGCGAACCCGGGTGCGCAGGGTTGATGGTTTCAGCGCTGACCTGGGCCATGCGCATGCCGTCTCGCGTGCGGGCCATGGTCAGCTCGGCATTCACCGCATTGCGTTCACGATCGGCATACTTTTTATCCAGCAAGGGGGCGGCGATGGAATCAGCAAGGCGATCGACCGCGCCTTCCAGCGCATCATTTTCGACTTCAAGATAAAAGGCCGTGCGGTACGGTGCCGTGCTGGCATTGTGGCTGCCGCCATGCATTTTCAGAAATTCGGACAGGCTATCTGGCTGCGGGTATTTTTTTGACCCCATCAGCGTCATATGTTCCAGATAGTGTGCAAGCCCAGGATGAGCGTCAGGATCTTCCAGCGATCCAACCGGCACCACTAATGCCGAAAGGGATTTCACCGCCTGCGGATCGGAAACCAGCAGTACGGTCATGCCGTTATCAAGACGAATAGCCTGATATTGACGGGTATCTTTTTCGCTTTTACGAATAGTTTCCTGAACGGGTTGCCAACCGGAGTCTGCCTGAGTGACAGATGCCCAGAGGGCGACAAACAAAACAAACGCTTTAAACAAGGTGCTGCCTGGCATTACGACCTCTTTATCACGGCTACATCATTAACACATTGCGTGCTGGACACGCCAACATCTCTTTATTGGGTACATCAGTCCGTGATAAGAAGTGCATCATAAATGAACACCCCATGCTGCGCAATTTTTATACAGCGCTCAGGACTGATTAAATTTAAACAACGGCAGCAGGTAGCGCTGCGCCTCTTCCGTGATAGCCTCGAAGTACTCTGGCTCAAGCGTTCGCCATAAGCGTTGATACCAGACATCTTCACCTTCGCCACGCACCATCATGTTACCTTCATAGGCCTGCAAAAATTTACTGCGTGCTTTCTGCAGCGAAGACTCATCCGTTAACATCGCATCATTCTGCGCGTCATAACAGGCTTTTATCCACGCACCGCCACTTTCCGGCAGTAACAGGAGCGGTTTGTTCATTCCCTGACGGTAGCCCTCAATGTACAAAGACAGATACCGTAACGCCTGTTCAGACTCCATCGGCGGGAAGCGCCATTCGCCCTCTTTGCGCACGAAAATCCGGCTTTCACCTTTATGACCACCCGCACTGTAGACAAGATGTTCCAGCCAGAGTTGCAACCCCTGTGAAACGCTCAGCATAGAGGGTCGCCAGCGCAGCAGCCCGTCCGGCTGAACCTGGGTTAACCAGCCCGTGAGCTCTACGCCATTGCAGTTGAGATCGATTTCAATACTTTTCCCCGGCTGCCGACACGCTCTCACCCGCTCTGCCAGGGCGGTCATCTCCTGACACTGCGCCTCCCAGACAATTTCCCCGAACGCCCCATAGGGCAACTGCCCTGCAGCACGGTAGCGACGGTATAGTTTGTCAGCATCTTCCTCTTCAACCAGCGCATTCAGCAGCTGGAGGTTTAGCTGATAGCGCTCCAGCCCTTCCAGCGTAAAAGGCTCGGCATCCGGAATTTCGCTCTCTTCAGAACGGAAGTTGACCTGCAATCGTTGCTGGAAGAAGGCCCGCACCGGATGCGCCCAAAACCGCTGAAGCTGTTCGAAAGTCAGGGTTTTAGTGGGCTGCGGGTCAAGCTCCTGAATAAAATCGGTATGTGCACTCCCCTCCTTTTTCGCCGCTGGTAGCCACTCCTGTGCATAGCTCTGGCGCTCGCTGACCGTGTAGTTCACCGGGTCAAACGGCATGCGGCTGTGGAAACAGGTGATATGGGCTTTAACCCTCTGCTCGCTTTCGTCGCAGTTGCGCTCTTCATCTCCCGGTAGATAGTGACTCTGGCCGATATAGTCCACCAGCTCCTGCACCAGAACGGAGGGGAAACGCTCGCTGTTATCCTGAATGGAACGGCCGATATAGCTGATATAGAGCTTATTCTGGGCAGAAATGAGCGCCTCAAGGAAGAGATAGCGGTCATCATCACGGCGGCTACGGTCGCCCCGCTTTGGATTTGCGCTCATCAAATCAAACCCCAGCGGTGCCAGCGCGCGCGGATAAACGCCGTCGTTCATGCCAAGCAGACAGACCACTTTAAATGGGATAGAACGCATTGGCATCAGGGTGCAGATATTGATGGGGCCCGCCAGGAAACGCTGGCTGATTCGCTCCTGGTCCAGCCGCTGCGTCAGCTCATCCCTCAACAGCGACAGCGGGATGGCCTCCTGATAGTGGGAATCCACGCCTTCGTCGATGATAGCCTGCCACTGCGTTTCAATGAGTGCCATCGCCGCTTCGGTGTCACCGTCTGGCAGGAAGAAATCACTAAGCAACGCCCTGCAAACCGGAAGCCACGCGTCAAGCGGACGCGGCTGCAGCAGCTCGTGTCGCCAGCGGTTAAGCTGCATCAGGAGTGACGCTAAATGCCCCACCAGTTCAGCAATTAACCCGCTGGACTCATCATAAGGCAGCACCTCGTTCCACTCGCCCTGGCTGCTCTCCATGGCATAGCCCAGCAGCATACGCGTCAGGCCAAATCGCCACGTGTGCTGCCCGGTTGGGGGAAGTTCGAACTCCTGAACGTTATCGTCATCGATCCCCCAGCGAACGCCAGACTCATTCACCCACTGGCGAAGGTAGCGTAGGCCCTCTTCATTGATGTTGAAGCGTGCAGCCAGCACGGGAACATCCAGTAACGCCAGGACATCTTCGGAGATAAAGCGGCTATCCGGCAGTGAAAGCAGAGTGATAAATGCCTGCAATGCCGGATGCGACTGGCGGGCGCGACGGTCAGAGATAGCGTAAGGCAGGTATCGCTCGCCCGTCGCACTGCCAAAGACGGCCTGAATAAAGGGACTGTAGCTGTCGATATCCGCCACCATCACCACGATATCGCGTGGCGTCAGTTCGGGATCGTCCTGCAGCATCGCCAGCAGCTGGTCGTGAAGCACTTCGACCTCACGCTGTGGGCTATGGCAAACATGGATCGTGATGCTGCGATCGTCAGCGTCCAGCTTCCGCTTGCTGTCGCTGCGTTCGAACTCGTTCGCCGTCACGCCCATCACGGCACGGTTTTCCAGATCCAGAATATCCAGCTGAATATGGTGAAGCAGGCTATCGGGGACAATCTCGACAAAGGCATCCACGTCGCCTTCACCTGATGAAGTGATGTCTGAAAGCATGTGAATGTAGTCACGCCCCAGCTTCCCCCATGAGGCAAGCAGCGGATTGGGCAGGTTCTGGATTCCCTCTTCATCGAAAAGCTGCCCGGCAGTCGAGCCGTCTTTGAATAGCGGAACGGAACGTTCTTCAAAAAGGCGCTTTCTTTGGCGGGTAACCAGCCGGGCAAGCCAACGTTCGTCGAGGATATCCCCCCAGTATTGTCGGCAGGGGTTGGTAAACAAAATATGGATATCAATATGCTTGCCCAGCGCATGCAACGCCTTCAGATAGACGGGGGGTAATGCGGATATCCCGCAGATAAAGACGCGTGACGGCAGTCGGGCCGGGCGTTCCGACGTATTTTCAAGTATCGAGATGAACCGATCGTACAGATTGGCACGGTGCCACTTCGGCTGGCCAAGTTTCTCAGTATGCTCTACCAGCGCTTTCCACAGCGGTGCCTGCCATATTTGCGCCTCCGGCAACCCTTCAATCAACTCGCCCGCTTCCCAACGAATTAACCAGTCAGAACGGTAAACAAGGTATTGGTCGTAGAGATCGGCGGTGCGCGACGCCAGCTGGAACAGCTTGCGCTTATCGGTATCGTCATTGAGGTAGTGGCGCAGCATGGCGAATTCATCGCGCTGCAGCATGTCCGGCAGCAGCGCCATCAGCTTCCAGCTCATGCTCTGCTTGTTGAAGGCGCTCTGCTCCGGTATGTCCGGCAACACGCGAACGAACATGTCCCAGATAAAGCTCGCGGGCAGCGGGAAATCAATGTTCGCGGCTATGCCAAATTTACGGGAAAGCGACATTTGCAGCCACTGTGCCATACCGGTGCTCTGCACCAGCACCATTTCGGGCTCAAAAGGATCGTCAAGCCGCTCGCGCTCAACGATAAACTCCATCAGTGCTTCCAGCACGTCCAGACGATTTGAGTGGTAGACCCTTAACATAGACGCTCCCGACTACTGGCTAACCGGGCAATGCAGACGCGTTATCTCACCGCGCCGCCCCAGAGGAGAAATAAGTGTAACCGTGATGCTGACACATCCTGCGTGCGTTGTCTGCCCCCGACTGGCCTGCCAGCCTGCGGGGAGAACATTTGTTAAGAGCTGAGACTGATTCCAGGCATGGTGCCAAAGCTGGCGATACTGGTTAAACACGCTAAACCGCGCCGCCAGCGCCCGGTGATAACCCGACAGAGCCGTCACGACGATTACCAGCAGCATCATCGCCAGCAGGACCTCCACCATGCTAAACCCTTTTTCTCTGCTCACGGCAGCTGACATAACGCGCTCTCCTTAAGGGGACAAAAATCACTCCAGCCGTGAGGCGAAAAGCGAACTTTCCCGTCGACAATCTCTCCCGCACGCCAGAGCAACAGGTCGCTGTCTCCGGCAATCAGTAACACACGCCCCTCACTCAAATGGCGCAAACACACTCGCCACGACAATGTGTTTTTGCACTGAACCTGTGGCTCTGACGACCAGCTCTGAACCCGTCCCCACTCAAGCGCGGACTGTACCGTCGCCTGCTGCTGAAGCGAGCGGCTCTCGCCGCCAACGAGCGCGCTAAACGTTGTAAGCTGCTGATTGAGCCCCGTGAGGATCAGGGTGCCGAGCACCAGTAAAAGCAGAACCAGCGCCAGCGAAGACATTCCGCGCTGACGGTTCACAGGTTGTACCCCGTGACCGTATACGAAGCCTCCCAGGGCTCCCCCTGCCCGCCTTTACGTATCGCGGCCAGTTCGATATTTACCTCTGGCGCAAAACCGGCATGTTCCACTTTCCTCACTACAAAATGCGCGATCGTAAGCCTGTCCGGGTCCGTGAGCTTTTCCCATCCTTTTCCTTCGCACGACGTCGCCCCACGCTGGGTTTCCAGCGCCCCCGATTCCAGACGAAAACCGGTGCTGTCATTTTCTGATACCGTGTTATCCCAGCTGCCGTTACTGTTGGCATCCCACCGCACGATGACGCAGCCTCCAAGCCTCGCTGTCACCAGCGCCTGTCCCTGACAGTTTCCCGCACAGTACCCCGCACGCTGAAGCTGCTTGCCCAGGGCAAACAGGTGTTGCCAGACCTCTTCCTCCAGCTCTCTCTGGCCGGATTGCACTAAGACCGCCCGCTGCAAGCCGGGTAAAAAACGCGATGCGCTTATCAGCAAAAGGCTGCTAATCGCCGTGGCAATCAGAACTTCAGTCAGTGAGAAACCGCGCTGCCTCATCAACATGAACCTCCCTCAGAAACCTTACACATCCTGATGCGTCCTCCATTTGAGACGATAATCAGCCATGCTCCTGCACGGCTTTGAACGCGTATCCGCCCCGCCCATGCCGTATCCCTTAATCCAAAGAACGCCAGCGACGGCGTGACCTCACTGACCTCGACCTCAGGCCAGAGCAGAATCAGTACAAAGGGACTGCCCTTCTCACAGCCCTGCACGGCAGAGCTCACCAGACAGTCCCGCCCCCCCACTTGCTGACGGGTAATTTGATGGTCGCGGTTGTGGCGGTTGGCATGGTTGCGCAAAAACAGCAGGTAATCTCGCACCTGGCTGGCGGTTTGCCACAGCCGCTGCTGCCGTTGCCAGCTGTCCCAGCCGTACAGGCCTGAGGCGCTGAGGATAACGACAAGCGAAACCGCGACCAGCGTTTCGATAAGCGTAAAACCGTTCTCTTTTTTCATACCGGGAGTGTGGCGAAGCGCCGTGAACATGACGAGCGACGGATCCTCTTTTTACGAGGCGTTATCCGGAGAATTGGGAGAGTTGCAGCGCGTTGCACGCTTTGTGGATAACGCCTCGGGAAATGGGATAAAGGCAAAAAAAAACCGGCGCTAAACAGCACCGGTTATGTCACGCTTTATCGCATCAGATAGCGACGGGCGCTTTAATGCCCGGATGCGGGTCGTAGCCCTCAATCTCGAAATCATCAAAGCGGTAGTCGAAGATTGATGCCGGTTTGCGTTTGATAATCAGCTTCGGCAGCGCACGCGGCTCGCGGGTCAGCTGGAGATGCGTCTGTTCCATATGGTTGCTGTAGAGATGGGTATCCCCACCGGTCCAGACAAAATCACCCACTTCCAGGTCGCACTGCTGCGCCATCATGTGGACCAACAGCGCATAGCTGGCAATGTTAAACGGCAGGCCGAGGAACACGTCACAGGAGCGCTGGTAGAGCTGACAGGAAAGCTTTCCATCCGCCACATAGAACTGGAAGAACGCGTGGCATGGTGCCAGCGCCATTTTATCCAGCTCGCCGACGTTCCAGGCGGAAACGATGATTCGGCGCGAATCCGGATCGTTTTTCAGCTGGTTCATCACGGTGGTGATCTGGTCAATATGGCGGCCATCAGGCGTTGGCCATGCGCGCCACTGCTTGCCGTAAACCGGGCCCAGGTTGCCGTTTTCATCTGCCCATTCGTCCCAGATTGAGACGTTATTTTCGTGCAGATACGCAACGTTGGTATCGCCTTGCAGGAACCAGAGCAGTTCATGAATGATCGAGCGCAGGTGGCAGCGCTTTGTCGTCACCAGCGGGAAGCCTTCTTGCAGATTGAAGCGCATCTGGTGGCCAAAAATGGAGAGCGTACCGGTACCGGTGCGGTCGTTTTTCGGCGTGCCCTCATCGAGCACTTTTTTCATCAATTCAAGATACTGTTTCATGGTTCCTCAGGAAATTTGTTGCTGTGGACGACGACGATACGCCCAAATCATCATAATGGCACCCGCGACAATCATCGGAATGGAGAGGATCTGCCCCATGCTGATGTACTGTACCCACTCGCCGGTAAACTGTGCGTCTGGCTGACGGAAGAACTCGACGATAATACGGAATGCGCCGTAGCCGATCAGGAACAGGCCGGAGACAGCGCCCATCGGACGCGGTTTGCGGATAAACAGGTTGAGGATGATAAACAGCACTACGCCTTCCAGCGCCAGCTCGTACAGCTGAGACATATGGCGCGGCAGCACGCCGTAGGTATCGAAGATGGACTGCCACTCCGGGTGTGATGGCAGCAGCGCGATATCTTCTGCGCGAGAGCCCGGGAAGAGCATCGTGTACGGCACGCTCGGATCGACGCGGCCCCACAGCTCACCGTTGATAAAGTTGCCCAGACGGCCAGCGCCGAGACCAAACGGGATCAGCGGTGCGATAAAATCTGAAACCTGGAAGAAGTTGCGTTTGGTCCGTTTGGCAAAAATCACCATTACCAGGATCACCCCAATCAGGCCGCCGTGGAAGGACATGCCGCCGTCCCAGACGCGGAACAGATAGAGAGGGTCATTCAGGAATACCGGGAAGTTATAGAACAGCACATACCCAATACGGCCACCGAGGAACACGCCGAGGAAGCCCGCATAAAGCAGGTTTTCAACTTCGTTTTTAGTCCAGCCGCTGCCCGGACGGCTGGCGCGACGGCCAGCGAGCCACATGGCAAAAATGAAGCCCACCAGGTACATCAGACCGTACCAGTGAAGCGAAACAGGTCCTACTGAGAAAATGACCGGATCAAATTCCGGAAAATGCAGATAACCACTGTTCATCTGTCACCACAAGATGTTGTTATTCCGCTGAAAGTGGACAGCGGTAGAAATGCGATTCTGCTGTAAGCAGAGGCTCCAAAGTTGCGAATCATAGCACAAGGCGGGCGCGGGGGATGCGCCAGAGATGTAAAAGATGTGTATAGGGTTTGATGCACGCTGGCGCCCTCACCCACAGGGAGAGGGCGAAAGACGATTAGCGGCCACCGCGGATCAGGCCGCCCATACCGCGTCGTTCCATAAACGCCGCGACCTGATGACGAACCTCAGCGGCCAACTGCGCGTCAAGGCTGCGTTCAGCCAGCTCGCGAGCATCATTGATGTCGATATGCCGCAGCAGGTATTTCACGCGGGCGACCGCGCGACCGTTCATCGACAGATGGCGGTATCCCAGACCAATCAGGATCGCAACACACATGGAATCCCCGGCCATTTCACCGCACAGGCGTAAATCAATGCCGTACTGTTCCGCTTCACGGGCAATCATCGCTAACGCGCGAATAATCGCCGGATGCAGGCTGTCGTAGATACTGGCGACGCGGGTATTGTTACGGTCAACGGCCAGGATATATTGCGTCAGGTCGTTCGTGCCGACAGAGATAAAATCAACACGGTTTGCCAGCTGCGGCAGCATAAAGACCATAGACGGCACTTCAAGCATCACCCCGATACGGGGTTTCGGGATCGCGTAGCCGATCATCTCTTCCACCTCACGGCCCGCACGTTCGATCAGTCGCCGGGACTCGTCGATCTCATCAATGCTGGTGACCATCGGCAGTAAGATGCTGAGATTGCCCGTCGCCGCGTTGGCGCGCAGCATCGCACGCACCTGGATCAGGAAAATCTCCGGCTGGTCGAGCGTAATGCGGATCCCACGCCAGCCCAGGCACGGGTTTTCTTCGCTGATCGGCATATAGGGCAGCTGTTTATCCGCCCCGACGTCCAGGGTTCGTAGGGTGACAGGTTTGTCGTTAAACATCTGCAGCATCCCCTGATACTGCGCCACCTGCTCCTCTTCCGAGGGGAAACCGCTCTGCAGCATAAACGGAATTTCAGTACGGTACAGGCCAATACCGTCGATGCGGCTGCCAAGCTTTTCCTCATGCTCAGGGCTTAAACCGGCGTTGAGCATGACTTTAATCCGCTCACCGCTCTTTAGCTGTGCGGGCAGGTTAACGTCATCTTCCGCCAGCTTGCTTAATTCATTCTCTTCGCTGATAAGACGCTGGTATTCCTGGAGCAGAACCGGCTCAGGATCGACCAGCAGCTCACCGCGATAGCCGTCAACCACCAGCGTACGGCGGTGCAGTACCGACGGCTGAATATCCGCCCCCATAACGGTAGGAATACCCAGTGCGCGCACCATAATGGCGGCGTGGGAGTTGGCGGCACCATCGCGCACCACCACACCGGCCAGCCTGTCCTGAGGCAGTTCAGCCAGCGTCGTTGCCGAGAGTTCATCGGCGACCAGAACAAACCGTTTTGGCCAGGCATTCGGCCCCTGAATGGTGTCATCAAGATGGAACAGCAGGCGCTGTCCCAGAGCGCGGAGATCTCCAGCCCGCTCTTTCAGATAACCGTCGGTCAGTGCCGCAAATTGGTCGGCAAATTTTTCGATGACCTTCTTAACCGCCCACTCCGCGACCGAGCCTTTATCCACTTCTGCAAACAGCTCACGACGCAGACGCGCATCGGAGAGCAGGTGCGAATAGAGGTCAAAGATGGCCGCCGTCTCTTTTTGTGCGCCTGCGGCAAAGCGCTTGCTGTAACGACGAAATTCATTCGCCGCCTCTTCCAGCGCGGCGGTAAGACGCTCGCGCTCAAGCGCTTCATCAAGCGTTGAGGCTTCGTAAACCTGCTCCATTAGCGGCAGCGTGGCGTCCATCCAGCCTTCCGCTATCGCGACGCCTGGCGAGGCAGGAAGGGCACGAATGCGCGTATGGCGATACTGACCAAAAAGCGCGGCAAGCTGGGACTGGGAGAGGATCGCCGCCATCTGCGTGGCCAGCGTGACGAGGAAAGACTCTTCGCTTTCATCGTACTGACGTAGCTCGCGCTGCTGGACAACCAGCACGCCAAGCAGCTGGCGACGCTGGATAATCGGCACGCCAAGGAAAGCGCGGAAGCGCTCTTCTTTTACGGAAGGGATGTATTTAAAGCTGGGGTGTTTTTGTGCGTCAGCAAGGTTGATGGGTTCAGCCAGCCGGCCAACCAGACCGACGATACCTTCATCAAATGCCAGCGTTACGGTGCGTCCACGTGGTTTTTTCAAACCACGGGTCGCCATCAGGTAATAGCAGCGCCGATCGTGGTCGGCCAGATACACCGAACAGACCTCGGTCTCCATCGCAAGACAGATGTCAGTGACCAGAATATTCAGCGCCTCGTTCAGACGCGGAGCACTGGCCACCTTCTCGACTATTTCTCGCAAGCGGGTGAGCATGATTTGCGTAGCTTAACCTCTTTTACGTCGCCATGCAGGTGCGCTCTGCGGCTTAGGCGGGATCTCCTGAAGCTGCATTACCACACTTGCAAACTCTTTCATCACCCTACGGTAAACATCGCGTTTAAATGACACGACCTGACGAACAGGATACCAATAGCTCACCCAGCGCCAGCCATCGAACTCCGGCGTACTGCTGGTTTGCATATTGATGTCTGAATCGTTGCCCACCAACTGCAACAGAAACCACTTCTGTTTCTGGCCGATACAAACCGGCTTTGTGTCCCAACGCACCAAACGTTTCGGTAACTTGTAACGCAACCAGTTGCGGGTCGAAGCCAGGATGCGAACATCTTTTCGGCTTAAACCGACCTCTTCAAAAAGCTCCCGGTACATCGCTTGTTCTGGGGACTCTCCTGGATTGATCCCGCCTTGCGGGAATTGCCAGGAGTGCTGACCATATCGCCGGGCCCACATTACCTGGCCCTGACGATTACAAATTACTATTCCTACGTTCGGGCGGTAGCCATCGTCATCAATCACCGGACTACCCCAAACTAAACCTTATATATGAATGATTGTTTCACACTACAGGGAGGCGGTAAACCACTCTCTTACAGGGCTGCAGCCTAATAACATTTGAATAACTCACAAATAAGTGCTGAGTTATAAACAGATGAGCGTCAGTGAAGGGAATTTTATTCACCTTTTCTGTGGATATAGTTGTGAAGAAGTGTCTGATTACCGATGAACAACCTCAAACAACACCGTGCCCCCTTTTTTACCGCAATTCAATAATGTAATTATTTTCATATAGTTAAATGCATTACCATGAACATAAAACAGAATAGCGTGACGATCGTCACATCAGGGATCGTCGTGCTGATGAAAGATCGAACAGCGTCGGTTTTATCCACAGATTGTGCCAATAAGTTAGTCACAATTTGTTTGAAAATTCGATTTTCATCGCACGTCAAGGCTGTAAATTGAAACAGTAGTCAGGGTTATGCCCAGTTATCCCATTTTTCTGTGGATAACATGGTGTAAGATCCTGTTCATTGTCAGTGACCAGATTTGAACAACCTGTTTTATGACACAGATGGAACGATTTTAAACCCATAAAAAAACCTATAAATCATAGACATGGAATATTGGTACAGAAATAGTTAAACTCTATCCACAGGGGACAATTTCTTCGTTCGTTTTTTAATCAAAAGGTTATCTTCATGCATCCGCTTACACCCTTGCTCTCACCGCCGTCCAGCGAGGGCCAGTTGCTCCAGCAGGCACAGCGACTGGCAGGCTTTTCGCTTGGCGAGCTGGCGGCAATGGCCGGGCTTCAGATCCCGAAGGATCTCAAGCGGGATAAAGGCTGGATCGGCATGCTGCTTGAGCTGTGGCTGGGCGCCAGCGCAGGGAGCAAACCCGAGCAGGATTTTGCAGCACTTGGCGTGGAGTTAAAAACCATCCCTGTAGACCGCCAGGGCAAGCCCCTTGAGACCACCTTCGTCTGCGTTGCGCCATTAACCGGCAACACCGGCGTGACGTGGGAAACCAGCCACGTTCGCCACAAGCTGAAGCGCGTGTTGTGGGTACCGGTTGAAGGTGAGCGTCAGATCCCCCTGGCTGAGCGTCGCGTTGGCGCGCCGCTGCTCTGGAGCCCGAACGAAGATGAAGAGCATCAGCTGCGGCTGGACTGGGAGGAGCTGATGGACATGATTGTGCTTGGGCAGGTAGAGCGCATCACCGCCCGACACGGAGAAGTATTACAACTGCGCCCGAAAGCGGCCAACAGTAAAGCGCTTACCGAGGCAATCGGCGCGCGGGGCGAGCCGATACTGACGTTGCCGCGCGGTTTTTATCTCAAAAAGAATTTCACCGGCGCACTCCTGGCACGTCATTTCCTGTTAAAAACATAGTTTTTTACTTATTTTGCGAGCTCTCAAACATAATCGACTGCTTTTTAAGATTTTACCGCTTCCTCAAGTCGCCATATCGGGTTAAAACTAGATTATGATTTGATACGCGCCAGATGAGGACGATAACGATGAAAAAATGGGCAGTGTTAGTTTCAGCAGTCGGTTTAGCGTTTGCCGTATCGGGCTGTAGCAGCGATTACGTTATGGCGACAAAAGACGGTCGAATGATCCTGACCGACGGCAAACCCGAAGTCGACGATGATACCGGTCTGGTCAGCTACCGCGACCAGGAAGGCAATAAAATGCAGATCAATCGCGACGAAGTATCGCAAATTATCGAGCGATAAACAAAGAGAGGTCAGTCGCTTGCTGGCCTTTTTGATTTTTTTCTTCCCCTTTTGCTTCCCCTCTGCCATGTTTATATTCCTTTGTCGGGCACGCCCTGACGCGGTCTATAAGTCTACTGAGGAAGCCGGCTATGCATTATCACCGTATCCCCCACAGCGCTCTGGAAATAAGCCAACTGGGGTTGGGCACGATGACATTTGGTGAACAAAACAGCGAAGCCGATGCCCATGCACAACTCGATTACGCGGTCAGCCAGGGGATTAACCTGATTGATGTCGCGGAGATGTACCCTGTTCCGCCACGTCCGGAAACGCAGGGGCTTACCGAAACCTACGTCGGTAACTGGCTGGCAAAACACGGCAACCGTGAAAAGCTGGTGATTGCCTCAAAAGTCAGCGGTCCCGCGCGCAACAACGATACCGGGATCCGCCCGAATCAGATCCTCGATCGCAAGAATATCCGCGCCGCACTGGACGCCAGCCTGAAGCGCCTGCAAACCGACTACCTCGACCTGTATCAGGTGCACTGGCCGCAGCGCCCAACCAACTGCTTTGGTAAGCTCGGCTACAGCTGGAATGAGAGCGCCCCCGCCGTAACGCTGCTGGAAACGCTGGAAGCGCTGACCGAGTGCCAGCGCGCGGGAAAAATTCGCTACATTGGCGTCTCTAACGAAACGGCCTTTGGCGTAATGCGCTATCTGCACCTTGCAGATAAACACGATCTGCCGCGTATCGTCACCATCCAGAACCCTTACAGCCTGCTTAACCGTAGCTATGAGGTGGGTCTGGCCGAAGTGACGCAATATGAAGAAGTGGAACTGCTCGCCTATTCCTGTCTCGGCTTTGGCACGCTGACGGGGAAATACCTGAACGGCGCGAAGCCGGCCGGGGCACGAAATACCCTCTTTAGCCGCTTTACCCGCTACAGCGGCGAGCAGACGCAGAAAGCCGTTGCAGCCTATGTGGATATCGCAAAGCGTCACGGTCTTGACCCTGCGCAGATGGCGCTGGCCTTCGTGCGTCGTCAGCCGTTTGTTGCCAGCACCCTGCTGGGCGCGACCACGATGGAACAGCTGAAAACCAATATTGAGAGTTTCCATCTGAACCTGAGTGAAGAGGTGTTAGCGGAGATTGAAGCGGTGCATCAGGTATACACATACCCTGCACCGTAATAAAAGCAAAACGGCAACGCGCGTTGCCGTTTTTAGGGTTTGCTCCCTCTCCCTGTGGGAGAGGGCCGGGGTGAGGGCATCAGGCCACACTTATCAACGCCGACGCTGCCAGATCCATAATCCCGCAATCGCCAGCGCAAACAGCCCACCAAACCCTACGCCAATCCCCACCACCGGCACACCCACTTTTACCGCCAGCGAGTAGAGCCCCAGCATTATCAGCATCGCCAGGTTTTCGCCCAGGTTTTGTACGGCGATGGCATTCCCGGCCCCGACGGTCTGTTTGCCACGCTCCTGCAGCAACGCGTTCAGCGGCACCACGAAGAAACCGCCCAGAATACCAATCAGAATGAGGAGGACATACGCAGGCAATAATGCATGTTGCAGCGAGAAAATCAGCACCACGACGCCAATCAGGATCCCTGCGGGCATGCAGCGTGCTACCGTCTCGAGCGTCACCAGCTTCGCTGCCGCGCCGGCCCCCACCACAATGCCGATGGCCACCATCGCATTCAGATAGGTCGGCGTCGCGTTGTCAGTAATCCCCAGCGCCACGGGCACCCACAGCACCAGCAGGAAGCGCAGCGTGACGCCCGCTCCCCAGAACATACTGGTTCCCATCAGGGAGAAACGCGTTTCACCGTTACGCCAAAGCACGCGACAGGCGGTAAAGAAACTGCCGGTCATCGGCTTAAAGCGCCAGGATTGCCCCGGGCGAGCCACCGGCAGTTTGGGAATAAACAGGTTCGCCACGACCGCGCCGCCATACACCGCCGCGCATACGCCCAGTGCCGCCAGGACATGCCAGTCGGCCAGTACGCCGCCCGCAACGGATCCGAGCAGGATAGCCGCAATGGTTGACGACTCCATCAGGCCGTTGGCTTTCACCAGCTTATCGCCCGTGGTCAGCTCTCCGAGAATGCCATACTTCGCCGGGGAGTAGGCGGCAGCGCCAATGCCCACCAGCGTGTAGCCAATAAACGGATTGAAGCCAAAGCAAATGCTGGCGGCACCCAGCAGCTTGAGACCGTTCGCAAACATCATCACCCGGCCTTTGGGGAAACTGTCCGCCACCTGCCCTACGAACGGAGCAAAGATAATGTAAGCGCCCACAAACACCATCTGCAGGATCGGCTGGCTCCAGTCGGGGTAAAACTCGGCTTTCAGCAGCGCCAGAGTGGCAAACAGCAGCGCGTTATCACCGAACGCAGAGAGAAACTGTGCGGCGATGACGGCCATCATGCCTTTCGACCTGAGCGATGTGTTAGTGTGTACTGACTCACGCATTTTGCTGTTCCGCCTCTTCTACCATACCTTTCAGGGTCACGAAATCGGGCTTCCCGCTACCCAGCACCGGGAGCTGCTTCAGGAAGCGAATATCGCGCGGCACGGCCAGTTCAGGGATACCGTGTTCACGCGCGTGGCTCAGTAACCTGTCGCGCTTAAGCTCAGCGTCGGTCGTAAACAGCACCAGCGCCTCGCCTTTGCTGGCATCGCTCTTCACCACCGTCGCATGCATCTTGTCCGCGGACACGGCCGTCGCCAGCTGCTCAACCATTTCCAGAGAGACCATTTCACCGGCGATTTTGGCGAAGCGTTTCGCGCGTCCCTGAATCTGTACAAAGCCTTGTTCATCAAAACGGACAATATCACCGGTGTCGTACCAGCCGGTTTCAACCTCGCCGTTGACGTTTTCCGCCGTCGGCACCTCCAGCACGCCTGGGTTTTCCACGCGCAGGTAACCGTTCATCACGTTTGGCCCTTTCAGCTGCAGACGGCCACCGTCCTCAATGCCCGGCACGGCCAGCAGACGCGCATCCATTCCCGGCAGAATTCGGCCCACCGTCCCCGGCTTCGCCGCCATCGGTACGTTAATCGAGACCACGGGAGCACACTCGGTAACGCCATAACCTTCGAGAATGCGCAGACCGAACTTGTCCTGCCAAATCTGCCGCGTGCTCTCCTGCAGTTTTTCCGCACCGGCCACCACATACCGCACGCGATAGAAGTCATACGGATTGGCGAAACGCGCATAGTGGCCCAGGAAGGTCGAGGTGCCGAACAGGACGGTGCAGTTACGGTCATACACCAGCTCCGGCACAATGCGGTAATGCAGCGGGCTTGGATAGAGGAACACTTCTGCGCCGGTCAGCAGCGGCGTAAACAGCCCCACCGTCAGGCCAAAGGAGTGGAACAGCGGCAGCGCCGACATAAAACGGTCATCCGCGGTAAAGTCGGCAATGCTTTTAATCTGCTCAACGTTCGCCAGAATGCTCTTGTGGCTGTGGACGACGCCTTTCGGGTTGCCCTCCGATCCCGACGTGAAGAGGATAATCGCATCATCTTCCGGCTGCTGTTTGACCTGCGCCAGACGCGGCATCAGCAGGTGAGCAAAAATCCACAGCTTGTCGCCGGTGGTCACGTCCGCTTTCAGATCTTCCAGGAAGACCCAGCGTACCTGGGTGAGCTGCTCGGGAAGATGCCACAGCTTGCCTTTGTCCAGGAACTGACGAGAGGTAAAGACGGTATTAATCTGGGCTGCGGTGATGGCGCTGGTCAGCCCTTTCACCCCCGCCGTGTAGTTCATCATTGCCGGGATGCGCCCCCGGGAAACCGCACCAAAAATCACCGCCGCGCTGATGCCTGCGTTAGGCAGCATCAGGCCAATCTTTTCGCCCTTCTTGCTGTACTTCTCCAGAATGCGGCCCACAAACAGGGTCTTGGTCAACAGCTTGCGATAGGTATCCGGGGTAAAGTTGATGTCTTCGATGCAGTTTTTCTTCGCGCCATAGCGGTGCTGCGCGGAAAGTAGAGATTCGTACAGCGTTTCGCGCGGGCGCACGGCCATGCGCGCTTCCATCATAATCTGGTGCAGCATTTCCCCGGCGATTTTACGGCGATCGCGGGCACGCGGTGCGTCGGGCATCGGTAGCGACGTTGGCGGCAGAATATGCAGCGTGATTTTTGGGAACAGACGCTGCTTCACCAGCCCCTTCAGGCGGCTGAAATGGCTCAGCTCTGCGCCTTCAATGCGCAGCGGCACCACGGTCGCTTTTGACTTCGCCGCGACAAACCCCGCGCCGTCGTAGATTTTCATCAGCGAACCGGTCACTGAAATCCGCCCTTCCGGGAAAATGACCACCGGACGCCCCTGCTCGACCAGACGCACCAGATGCTTAATCATCATCGGCTTTGTCGGGTCGAGCGGCACAAAATCAATCAGCGGCGTGAGC
This sequence comes from Enterobacter sp. KB-221C9, assembly GCF_041320715.1. Classification (NCBI taxonomy): domain Bacteria; kingdom Pseudomonadati; phylum Pseudomonadota; class Gammaproteobacteria; order Enterobacterales; family Enterobacteriaceae; genus Enterobacter; species Enterobacter sp. KB-221C9. Next base: position 171,592 of record NZ_JBGIWG010000004.1, on the reverse strand, counting down.
CAGCGCATGTACCACTGCTGGCTAATGGAGGTATAGACCGCAAACACCGGGCGCACGGGCAGAAACAGCGCCAGCAGGATGCCATCTATAAAGGAAACATGATTTGGTGTGATAAGAACGCGTTCGCCGCGAAGCGCCTGGGCATCGCCAGTAACGCGGATGCGAAAGAGAATACGGAATAGTGTACGAAAGAACCCAAATAGCATCTCAACTCCCTTTGCCAGCCAGTGTGGAGGGTTGATAGTAAATGGTGGCAGATTACACGAGAAGTGATATGGGAGCGACAGCAAAAGTGGAGGCGAAAAAAAACCTGCGCATCCGCGCAGGTTGGTGCAAGAGATGAGTACGAAACCGTACTAAGAATTCTCACCAATCAATACCTCTGGGATCTCAACTGTATCAACCTCTTTAACGTCCTCGCTATCGGACAATCGCAACAGCCTGAGGCAAAGTGTAACCAAAGGTTCAGAATGACATTTTTCAGACACGACTGCGCGTGTAACGATTACACTACCAGGGTTGTGCTGCGTCACGTTTGTGGAGAGCGGAAATCCGCTCCCCTTGAATGCGCGCCGCTTTTCCGCAACACTATTTGGTGTGTAAACGCTTACCCCCAATAAGAAGGTAATGAATGGCGACAATAAAGGATGTGGCCCGTCTGGCAGGTGTGTCGGTGGCAACCGTCTCCCGCGTGATTAACGACTCACCGAAAGCCAGTGACGCATCACGCCAGGCGGTACAAAACGCCATGGAATCCCTGAACTATCATCCCAATGCCAATGCCCGCGCGCTCGCCCAGCAGTCCACAGAAACCATTGGTCTGGTGGTAGGCGATGTCTCCGATCCCTTTTTCGGCGCGATGGTGAAAGCCGTTGAACAGGTTTCTTATCAGACAGGTAATTTTTTGCTGATCGGCAATGGCTATCATAATGAGCTAAAAGAACGCCAGGCCATTGAGCAGCTGATCCGCCACCGCTGCGCGGCGCTGGTGGTTCACGCCAAAATGATCCCGGATGCCGAACTGATTCATCTGATGAAGCAGATCCCCGGAATGGTCATTATCAACCGCATTATTCCCGGGTTTGAAAAACGCTGCGTGGCGCTCGACGACCGCTACGGCGCGTGGCTTGCGACCCGTCATCTGATTCAACAGGGCCACACCCGGATTGGCTATCTCTGCTCAAATCACCCGATTTCTGATGCAGAAGACCGCCTGCAGGGCTACTACGATGCCCTGCGCGAAAACGGACTGCCGTGTAACGATCGCCTGGTTGCCTACGGTGAACCGGATGAGAGCGGCGGTGAGCAGGCCATGACCGAGCTGCTGGGTCGCGGACGGAATTTCACGGCGGTTGCCAGCTATAACGACTCTATGGCCGCTGGGGCAATGGGGGTGTTGAATGACAACGGGATTGAGGTACCGGCAGAAATTTCGCTGATTGGCTTCGATGACGTGCTGGTCTCTCGCTACGTGCGCCCGCGTCTGACCACCGTGCGCTACCCGATTATCACCATGGCCACGCAGGCCGCCGAGCTGGCGTTAGCGCTGGCTGAACAGCGCCAGCCGCCGGATATTACGCATCTGTTTAGCCCGACGCTGGTTCGCCGTCACTCCGTTGCCTCACCTGCGGAAGCGCAGAGCGAATAGCGGTAGAGGTGAACCCGCGTGTTGGGGTATTCCAGCCCATCACCGATATACTGCCAGCCGTAACGTTCGTAAAAGTCGCGGCAGGCAGACCAGAGGTGCAGTTCTTCATATCCCGCCTGTGCCGCCCAGGTAATAACGTGCTGCTGTAACCGTCCTGCCAGCCCCTTACCTCGCGCCGCGTCGTCGACGTAGAGCGCCGCCAGCCACGGAAAGAGATCCTGACGGGTGATCAAATCGCAGCGCCAGAGCCCTACCGTACCAAGAAGCTGTTCGTCTTCTACGGCGATAAAAGTCAGCGGTAATGCTCCCGGCGTCTGGCTGTGCTCAACGATGCTGTGGAAAAATTCCCGAGGGAGCCCTTCGCCAAAGGCCTGACAGAGCCAGTCGGTGACCTGCTCCGCATAGTGCGGTGCCTGGTAAAGCGGGAGAATGACACTCTTTTTCACGTTTCACCTGCGTTTTCTCATGTATCTGCTGGCCTGTAGCTCCGGCCCGGTTCGGCGATTATTTTACCAGACTCAGACTATTTAGTTTTACTTCAGGCAGGCCAGACGCATCGTTACTAAAAAGCGTGATCGTGGCGGAGTTTTTGCGCTTCCCGCATCGCTTATACGCCCTGAGGTCTGTGTTAAACTGCAGACCATTACGTGGAAGCAGGAATGTAGAATGGCAACAATGCTGGATGTCTCACTGCGTGCGGGCGTGTCGAAGGCTACCGTCTCGCGCGTGCTGAACGGCACAGGTCAGGTTAAAGAGAGTACGCGTCAGCAGGTGTTTGCGGCGATGGAAGAGCTGGGCTATCGCCCGAACTTTCTCGCGCGTTCACTGGCTAACCAGACCAGCAACAGCATTGGTCTGGTCGTCTCCACCTTCGACGGCTTTTACTTTGGCCGCCTTCTCCAGCAGGCGTCGCGGCAGACCGAAACCCACGGGAAACAGCTGATCGTCACCGATGGTCACGACGCGCCGGAACAGGAAGAACAGGCGGTACAGATGCTGGCCGATCGCCAGTGCGATGCCATCGTGCTTTACACGCGCTATATGAGCGAGAAAGCGATCGTCAAACTGATGGACACCGTGAAAACGCCGCTGGTGGTCATTAACCGTGAAGTGAGCCAGGCGCCGGATCGCTGCGTGTTCTTCGAACAGCAGGATGCGGCGTTTAAGGCCGTGGATTACCTGATCGGCCAGGGACACCGGGAGATCGCCTGTATCACCGTGCCGATCCATACCCCAACCGGGAAAGCGAGGCTGATGGGCTATCGCAAGGCGCTGGAAAAGCACGGCATCCGCCTGGACGAACGTCGGATAAAGTACGGCGATGCGGGAATGACGCGGGGATACGAGCTGTGCAAGGAGCTGATTGCCGACGGCGTGCCGTTTAGCGCCCTGTTTGCCTGTAACGACGATATGGCGCTGGGTGCGTCCAAAGCGTTACACCAGGCGGGGCTTAAAATTCCGCAGGATATTTCGCTGTTCGGCTTTGACGATGCCCCAAGCGCGAAATGGCTGGAGCCTGCGCTCTCGTCGGTTTATCTGCCCATCGACAATATGATTGTCACGGCCATCGATCAGGCGATCCGGCTGGCAAAAAACCAGCCGGTCGATGCCATCCCGCCGTTTACCGGCACGCTGGTCTTACGCGATTCGGTCACGACGGGGCCGTACTTTAATCAGATGAGTTCTAAAGCCAGCAGTTCCTGAATGGTCTGGCGACGACGGATCAGCCGTGCCTTGCCGTTATCAAACAGCACTTCCGGCAGCAGCGGGCGGCTGTTGTAGTTAGATGACATCGACGCCCCGTAGGCACCGGTATCATGCAGCACAAGATAATCACCCGGTTTGACCTCTGGCAGCGCGCGAGTCTCCACTTTGCCGCCTTCCTGCTGAGTGAACACGTCACCCGATTCGCACAGCGGCCCTGCAACGACCGTCTCAACCCGCGGCGCCTGCGTTAAATCGCGGCCGTCGGCAGCCAGGGCGGTAATGTGGTGATAGCTGCCATACATGGACGGACGCATCAGATCGTTAAAGCCTGCGTCAATCAATACGAAGTGCCGAGACCCCATCTCTTTCACGCTGCGCACCTGTGAAACCAGCACACCGGCTTCCGCCACCAGGAAACGACCCGGCTCAATTTCCAGCTTCACCGCGTGACCAAGATGCGCGGCAATTTGATCGCGCGCGGCGCTCCACAGACCGTAATAGTGATCGGTATCGATCGCCTCTTCCCCTTCGCGATAGGGAATGGATAGACCGCCACCGGCAGAGATCGCCTCCAGATCCTGACCGAAGTCGACAACCTGGCGCACCATCGCGCCGCACACCTGCTCCAGGTGGCCGTAATCGACGCCAGAGCCAATGTGCATATGAATACCCACCAGCTTCAGATTGTAGCGCTGTAATACTTCCAGCGCGGCAGGCATATCGGCATACCAGATCCCGTGCTTGCTGTTTTCGCCGCCGGTATTGGTTTTTTGGCTGTGCCCATGACCAAAGCCCGGATTCACCCGCAGCCAGACGCGATGGCCGGGAGAAACCTGACCCAGCTGCTCCAGCATATCCACAGAACCGGCATTTACCGGGATCTTCAGTTCGTGGACGCGCGCAAGCGTCGCATCGTCGATCACATCGGCGGTAAAGACGATCGCGTCGCCGTCAGCTTTCGGATCGAATCCCGCCGCCAGCGCGCGCTCGATTTCGCCCAGTGAGACGGAGTCGACCTTCACGCCCTGCTCACGCATCAGGCGCAGAATATGGATATTAGAGCAGGCCTTCTGGGCAAAACGCACCACGTCAAACTGATGCAGGGCGGCGATCTTCTCGCGAACGATCTGCGCGTCGTAGACCCACACCGGGCAGCCAAACTCGGCGGGCAGGCGCAGCAGGTTGTCGGCGTTCAAATCGGTATCAGTCTGGTTCAGCGGGCGTGGCATGGTCTTCTCCGGATAAATGCGTTTTGATGATTACGCCACAGCGCGAAGAGAATAAAAAATATCGTTTTATCGCGAGTCTATGCAAAAATGATATGGACAGTAATCTGCTTTCAGGTGCCCTATGCCCGCCGTCAATTTACGCCACATCGAGATTTTTCACGCCGTGATGACTACCGGCAATCTCACCGAAGCCGCACAGATGCTGCATACCTCGCAGCCGACGGTGAGCCGCGAGCTGGCGCGCTTCGAGAAAGTGCTGGGGCTGAAGCTGTTCGAACGCACCCGGGGCAGGCTTCACCCGACGGTGCAAGGGCTACGCCTGTTCGAGGAAGTTCAGCGCTCCTGGTACGGGCTGGACAGAATAGTGAGCGCTGCGGAAAGCCTGCGCGAGTTTCGCCAGGGCGAGCTGTCGATCGTCTGCCTGCCCGTCTTTTCGCAATCTTTTTTGCCGATGCTGCTGCAACCCTTCCTGGCCCGATACCCGGAGGTCAACCTCACCATCGTGCCTCAGGAATCCCCCCTGCTTGAAGAGTGGCTTTCGGCTCAGCGCCATGATTTAGGCCTGACCGAAACCCTCTCCACGCCAGCGGGAACGGCGCGCACGGAGTTGCTCTCGTTAGATGAAGTGTGCGTTCTGCCCGCCGGGCATCGGCTTGCCGGTAAGGCGGTGCTCACACCGGAGGATTTTCACGGGGAAAACTACATTAGCCTGTCGCAAACCGACAGCTACAGACAGCTGCTGGATACGCTGTTTGCCGAGCATCAGGTCAAACGGCGAATGGTGGTGGAAACGCACAGCGCGGCTTCGATTTGCGCGATGGTGCGTGCAGGCGTCGGCGTCGCGGTGGTGAATCCGCTCACGGCGCTGGACTATGCCGGAGGCGGGATCGTCATCCGCCGCTTTAGCGTGTCCGTCCCGTTCACCGTGAGCCTGATCCGCCCGCTGCACCGTCCGGCTTCCGCGCTGGTGGACGCGTTCACCGAACACTTAACAGAGCACGCGCGTCAGGTGGCGCTTCGCTTACCTGACCTGCAAAACCCGTTATGACAGCATAAACGCCACGACATCCGCCGCATGTATGGCGGCGGTATCAAATACCGGGACAGGGCTTTGCTCGACGGGCACCAGTAAACCGATCTCGGTGCAGCCGAATATCACCCCTTCGGCCCCCTGCTGCGCGAGTTTATCAATGACGCTGACGTAATACGCGCGGGAAGAATCGCTGAAGGTACCAAGGCAGAGCTCGTCAAAGATAATCTGATTGATGCGCGCCCGATCCTCTTCATCAGGGATCAGGCTTTCGATCCCGAATTCACCGTGCAAACGTCCGCGATAAAAATCCTGTTCCATGGTGTAGCGTGTACCCAAAAGCGCTACGCGGCGCATCCCGGAGGCCGCAATCGCACGCCCGGTCGCGTCCGCGATATGCAGAAACGGCAGCGAGCAGCGGTCCTCAATGTGCGACGCCACTTTGTGCATGGTATTGGTACAAAGCACTATCCCCTCGGCGCCGGCGCGTTCCAGCCCCAGCGCAGCCTGGGCCAGGATCTCCCCGGCTTTATCCCACTCACCGCTCGACTGGCAGGCTTCGATTTCATGGAAATCAACGCTGTGCAGCAGCAGGCTTGCGGAGTGCAGACCACCCAGTCGCTGCTTTACCCCTTCGTTAATCAGGCGATAATAAGGGATTGTCGATTCCCAGCTCATTCCACCTAACAGGCCGATCGTTTTCATCATCCCTCCTTATCTTTGGTCTCTTTTTTTAACACAACCGATGCCCATAAAAAAAGGCGCTCTATTCAGCGCCTTTTTAAACTTCAGAATTTATTCCGTCACCGGCTCTGGCTTCGGAGCACGGGTGAGCATCGCCTCGCGCAGCAAAACGCTACCGCAGGCAAACAGGCCCCCCATGAGCGCCGCCAGAAGGACAATCAGAGCCTTGCTCGGGCCATCCTTTTTCACCGGCATGGAAGGCGAAAGCTGATACCTGAATGGCTCAAGTTTAACATCGGAAAAGGAGAGCTTTTTCAGCTGTGCGAGGTGGTATTCACGGTTCTGGAACTCTGCATTCAGCTCGGTCACGTCCTTCAGATTTTTTTCAATCTGCAGCTTTTGCGCGATCCCGTCAGCGCCGAGCGCAACGGAGTAGTCCGGGTCATCTTTTACGGCCTGCCCGTTGCTGTAAACCGGCTTTTTGATGCCTGCGGCATTTGCCACTTCCAGCGAATAATTCAGTCGCTGCAGGTTGGCATTGTGAACATTGGTCAGACGGACACGATCCAGTTCCAGCTGCTGCTCAACCACCTTCGTTTTCAGGGCGATCTGGTTGCGAATATTCTGCACCGTCTCTTTTTCAACAATAGCCGCGATATGACCGATATATCCCGACAGGACGGCTTGCGCATCTTCGGCTGTCGGAGCTGAGAAGCTTAATGTCCATGAAACATAAGGTGCGTTATCCACGTCTTTTGCCTGAACGTTATTCACCGCTTTCAGTCGGTCTGAAATGTTGTCTATCGCACGATGCAATTCTATGGGATCAACCTCGGCCCCATTCAACAGCGATATCACGTAAGGAGAGGTCGTCATGTACTCTTCGAACAATGACTGTGACTGGAACTTTTTAATAAACAGGTCAAAGAGTTGCGGACGGGTAATCTTCACGTCCACATCAAGTACCTGTAACGTCACCATCATTTGATGCAGCGGGTTCCACTGCAGCTGTTCTGCCGGGGTGATCACCGCTTTACTGGTCCAGTGCTGCGGCAGTAAAAATGAAAGGGCCAGCCCCGCCAACGCGAAAGCAAAGATAATGGTGGCGATACGTTTTTTCGCCGCCAGAAGGAGCGCAAAGAGTCCCAGAAGATCTATCTCTTTTTCGCTTAAAGCCGGGGCGGTATAACGGGGAAAGTCGAGGTCCGTACTTTTTTTGAAATCCATCTCTGACATAGTGATTCTTCTTTTTCCGGATGCAACGCATCTTTTCACAATTGATAGCGGTGGCCCGATAATACAACAACATAAGAAAAATCCTAATGCCAGATACCTCTCGCTGTCTACTCCCTACCAGAGTTAGTAGTGAGCTTAATCACATTATTATTGTGATTAAGCCACCTTTTCCTTTTCAGTTTCGGTAAGTATTAAAACCTTCGGTTAGGAAAAAGAATCACACACCGATGTTACGCAGTTTCTCCCCTGCCATCAGCCTGCGTTCGATGTGTTCCAGCGTCACGCCTTTGGTTTCCGGGATTAGCCAGAACGTGACGCCAATAAACGCGACGTTCAACACCGTGTAGAGCCAGAAGGTTCCGGCAGCACCAATTGAATCCAGCAGCGTCAGGAACGTCGCGCCGATGATCATGTTCGACACCCAGTTGGTGGTCGTAGAACAGGTGATGCCAAAGTCACGGCATTTAAGCGGCTGAATTTCGGAACACAGGATCCACACCACGGGCGCGGCGCTCATCGCGTAACCTGCGATACACATCATGGTCATCCCGACAGAAAGCCAGGAAAGCCCGCTTGAGGCCGTGCCGTTATCAAACTGCATCAGGCAGTAGCCGAGGATCAGCGTGCCGATCGCCATCACGCTGAAGCCGATTTTCAGCGCCGGTTTACGCCCGGCTTTGTCCACGGTGAATACCGCAATGAACGTGGCGAACATAAAGGTCAGCCCGACCACCAGAGTCGCGATCATCTGCTGTTCCGTAGTGGTAAACCCGGCCATTTTAAAAATGCGCGGCGCGTAGTACATGATGATGTTCATCCCGGTAAACTGCTGCATCGCCTGCAGCAGCATGCCGAGGAAGACCGCACGGCGCACGTTGCGGTTGATCTTAAACAGCGCCCAGCCCCCCTGCTTCAGCTTCAGGCTTTCGCGGATCTCGTTCAGCTCTTCGCGCGCTTTTTCCGAGGTATCGCGCAGCATGCGCAGGACCTCTTCTGCCTCCACGTGGCGCCCTTTTTGCGCCAGCCAGCGCGGACTGTTTGGCAGGAAAACCACCAGGACGATCAGCACCAGCGCCGGTAAGGCCAGCACGCCCAGCATCGCGCGCCAGTTGCCGCTGTAGCTGAAGTAGGTGTCAGACAGGAACGCCAGCACAATACCCAGCGTGACCATCAGCTGATACATGCTGATCATCTTGCCGCGCACGTTCTCGCTCGCCATTTCGGAGAGATAAAGCGGCGCGGTGTAGGAGGCAATCCCCACCGCTACGCCCAGCAGCACGCGGGAGAGCAGCAGCACTTCTACGTTTGTCGCAAACGCGGAGCCGATCGAACCCGCGACGAACAGGATTGCCCCGACCATCAGGCTGTATTTGCGCCCCAGGCGGAACGACAGCCAGCCGTTAAACAGCGCGCCGATGGCCGCGCCGAGCATCATGCTGCTCACCACCCACTCCTGCAGACGGTTACTGAGGGTAAAGTGATCGGTAATAAACGGTAATGCGCCGGCAATGACGCCGATGTCCAGTCCAAACAACAGGCCCGCCACGGCGGCGGCAATGGAGACAAACTGATTCATGCGCCGGGTGTCACGCAGCGCAGCGGGCATTAGGGTAGAGTCATTTATAGATGTCATATTTTTCCTGCCTCAACAGCAAAATTCGTTAACTGAAATTACGAGAAAGCGAGGAAAAGTGTCAGGCTGGAAATCGCGAAGTTATGGATTATTCCGCTACGGCATACGGTTCTGTGATGGACATTACAATTTCAACTCGTGGCGAATAATCACGTATTTTTACTAATCATCTAATATTTAAGCAATAAAAGTGTGATTGCCGTCATTTATGATTTTTCAGTATGGATTTTTCATCTTTAGCGATATGGACTAAGCCAATTTTTGCGCAAAAAAAACCTCCGCCCAGGGGCAGAGGTTCTTAATACAGGTGGAATTAACGCGCCAGCCAGCCGCCGTCTACAGCCACGGTGTAACCGTTGATGTAATCCGACGCCGGGGAGGCCAGGAAGACAATCGGCCCCATCAGATCGCTCGGCAGGCCCCAGCGTCCCGCAGGAATACGCTCCAGGATCGCCGCGCTGCGCTCTTCGTCTGCGCGAAGCTGCTGCGTGTTGTTGGTCGCCATGTAGCCCGGCGCAATCGCATTCACATTGATATTATGTTTCGCCCATTCGTTCGCCAGCAGGCGGGTCACGCCCATTACGGCGCTTTTGGACGCGGTGTAAGACGGCACGCGAATGCCGCCCTGGAACGAGAGCATAGAGGCAATATTAACGATCTTGCCGCCTTTCCCCTGCGCAATAAAATGCTTCGCCGCCGCCTGGGACATAAAAAATACGCTCTTGATGTTCAAATCCATCACGTCGTCCCAGTCGCGCTCGCTGAAGCTGATCGCGTCTTCGCGGCGGATCAGCCCGGCGTTGTTCACCAGAATGTCGATATGACCGAATTCAGCCACCGCGCGGTCCAGCAGTTCAGGAATGGCATCGATTTTACGCAGGTCAGCGGTCAGGCTCAGGAAACGGCGGCCCAGGGCCGTCACGCGTTCGATGGTGTCAGTCGGTTCAACGATATTAATCCCGACGATATCGCAGCCCGCTTCCGCCAGCCCTAACGCCATCCCCTGACCCAGCCCGGTGTCGCACCCGGAAACCACAGCCACTTTCCCCTGCAGAGAGAATGCATCCAGAATCATGTTTATTCCTTACTCTTTCAGAGCCTGTCACTCACAGGCAGGTTTATGCTTCACTGCCCGCGACTAGCGCAGATCGCCGACCGCAACATGGTCCATATCATCAAAGACCTGGTTTTCGCCCACCATTCCCCAGATAAAGGTGTAGGCTTTCGTCCCTACGCCGGAGTGAATAGACCAGCTCGGTGAAATCACCGCCTGCTCGTTGTGCATCACGATATGGCGCGTTTCCTGCGGCTGTCCCATCATGTGGAACACGCAGGCGTCATCATCCATATTGAAGTAGAAGTAGACTTCCATGCGGCGTTCGTGGGTATGGCACGGCATGGTGTTCCACAGGTTGCCCGGCGCCAGTTCGGTCAATCCCATGCTGAGCTGGCAGGTCTCCAGCACGTCCGGCACGAAGTATTTATTGATGGTGCGGCGGTTGCTGGTGAGGTTGTCGCCCAGCGTCACGGGTGCGACGTCTGCCGTGGTCACTTTTTTGGTTGGGTAGGTGCTGTGTGCCGGTGCACAGTTGTAGTAAAACTTCGCAGGCTTACTGCCGTCGATGCTGGCAAAGACCACGTCTTTCGCCCCTTTCCCAACGTACAGCGCCTCGCGATGGCCAATCTCATAGCACTGTCCGTCTACGGTGATGGTGCCCGGCCCGCCGATGTTAATCACCCCCAGCTCGCGACGCTCGAGGAAATAGCTCACGCCCAGCTGTTTACCGACCTCACCGCCCACGGAGACGCTGTTCGTGACGGGCATAATTCCGCCCACAATAATGCGGTCGATATGGCTGTAAACCATGGTGTACCTGTCGGCCTCGAATACCTGCTCGACTAAAAATGCATTGCGCAGCCCCTGAGTATCCAGCGTTTTGGCGTGCGCACTGTGGATGCTTTCTCTGACGTCCACGGTAACCTCCAGATGTGGTCATGCCCGAAGGCGGAAATAAACGAAACAGCGTTCCGTTTTTCATAATGAACACATACTATCGGCATAAAGCGGGCTTTTCAATTATATTTAAAACAACGTTTCATTTTTATTTTTGTTTATAACGAAAATGATGTTCGGATCACATTTAAGCCGCAGGGAGAAAAAGAACACGAAAAAAAACCTCCCGGAGGAGGTCATTTTCAATAAGGAGAGGTTAGCGTTCGATGGCCAGCGCCACCCCTTGCCCGCCGCCTATACAGAGTGTGGCAATCCCTTTCCGGGCGTTGCGCTTTTTCATTTCGTGGACCAGCGAAACCAGGATCCGGCAGCCGGACGCGCCGATAGGATGACCCAGCGCGATCGCGCCGCCGTTAACGTTGACCCGCAGGGGATCCCACTCCAGCATTTTTCCGACGGAGATCGCCTGCGCGGCATAGGCTTCGTTCACTTCGATCAGATCCACATCCGAAAGCTGCCACCCCGCGCGTTCCAGACAGCGGCGTGTCGCATAGACCGGCGCGATCCCCATTAACGCAGGATCAACCCCCACGCTGGCGAACGCCTTAATGCGGGCCAGCACGGGGAGATCGAGTTCAAGGGCTTTGCTTTCGCTCATCATCATGACGGCGGCAGCGCCGTCGTTAATGGAAGAGGCATTTCCCGCCGTCACCGAGCCCTGCATTTCAAACGCGGGATTCAGCCTCGCCAGGCCTTCCGCGCTGGCGTCGGTGCGCGGCTGTTCATCGGTATCCACGACGACAGGCTCGCCGCTCTGACGCTGCGTGCTGACCGGGACAATTTCGTCGCGAAAACGGCCGGAATCAATCGCCGCACGCGCTTTTTGCTGCGAGCTTAGCGCATAGGCATCCTGCACCTCACGGCTGATGCCGTACTCGCGCGCCAGGTTTTCCGCCGTCACGCCCATATGGTAGTCATTGAACGCATCCCACAGCCCGTCATGCACCAGGCTGTCGAGCAGCTGACTGTTGCCCAGCTGTGCGCCGGTACGGCTGTCGGTCAACACGTGCGGCGCGCGGCTCATATTCTCCTGCCCGCCGGCAATGATCACATCCGCCTCACCACACTGAATGGCTTGCGTAGCAAGATGCAGCGCTTTTAATCCTGAGCCACAGACGTCGTTAATGGTGATGGCGGAGACGGTATTGGGCAACCCGCCCTTCAGCGCCGCCTGACGCGCAGGGTTTTGCCCGGCACCGGCCGTGAGAACCTGTCCCAGAATCACCTCATCAACTTCATGTGCTGCGATCCCGCTACGTTCCACCAGCGCTTTAACCACTACGCTCCCCAGGTCAACCGCCGAGTGACGCGCAAGCGCTCCCTGAAAACAGCCGATAGCTGTACGCAACGCACCCACTATTACGACATCTTTCATCACGACCTCTGTGTTAAATGACATGACGATAGTAGAGGATTGTTACTGGCAATTATCTTAAATGTTTAAAAATAGTGAGTTTAATCACAAGGATCAGCGCGCATCCTGCAGATACTGCCGCAGCCAGCTTCCGGCAACGCCGGGAGGGGATCGTTTATTCCACAGCAGATCGATGCCGATCGCCCGCGGCCAGCCGGGAACATCAAGCTGTACCAGGGATTTCGCGGCGGCAAATTCATCCACCAGCGCACAGGGCAATACGCACCAGCCAAATCCCTGTACCGCCATACTCAAGAGTAACAGGTAATTCGGTGCTGACCAGACGGGCCCGCGCGCGATCTCAGCCTCGCGCTCAAGATAGGTGCTCAGCCGCAGCTCGCGCCATCCGTGCAGTTCGTCACGCTGGACGTCATGTTGTCCGGCCAGCGGATGCGTGGTCGCAACATAGATCGCCATGCGGGTCTGCATCGGCAGGCGGGTGACGCCAATATCCGTAGGGTAACCGTCTCGCGCCTCCGTCAGGCCAACCTGCGCTCGCTCCTTTTGCAGCAGATCGATCACGTCCTCTTCCTCACCAATCAGACATTCGAATTCCGTATGGGGAAAACACGCGTCAAACTGTTTCATCATATCTTCCAGCACGTCCGGGTTGAGGGTATCGGAAAGGACAAACGTCAGACGCGCCTCCGTTTGCGCCGTTAGCGACACCGCCAGCTCGTCCAGCCGCGTGCTGGCGGCCAGGATGGCCTGCACGTAGCCCAGCACCTGTTCTCCCTGGACCGTTAACACCGGCTGGCGCGCCGAGCGGTCAAACAGCTCGAAACCCAGATCGGCCTCAAGATTGGCAATGGACGTGCTGATCGTCGACTGGCTTTTACGCAGCCGGCGTGCGGCGGCAGAAAAAGAGCCCGCCGCAACGGTCTCGACAAACGCATTAAGGGCTTCCGGTGAATAGCGCATAACCTATCTATTTTTACGATGGATACTATCTTTAACATATCATCTTTAGCGATGAAAATAGGCAGCATCAACGCCCATACCGGTGAATTAATGAGGTCTATGACTATGCAACATCAGGATGCACTCCAACGTAAACTGCCGGAGCGGATCTTTCATGCTGTCTGTTTTGAAGGGATTGCAACGGCGATCCTCGCCCCTACGGCGGCGTGGCTCATGCAGCGTTCCGTGGTGGAGATGGGTGGGTTGACCATTATTCTGGCCACCACCGCCATGCTGTGGAACATTATTTATAACTTCGGCTTCGACCGTTTCTGGCCGGTTCAGCGCGTCAAACGTACGGCAAAAGTGCGTGCGCTGCATGCGCTGGGGTTCGAATGCGGGTTTATTGTGATTGGCGTGTCGATTGTCGCCGCAGTGCTTGGCGTCACCCTGCTTCAGGCATTCACACTTGAGATAGGTTTCTTCCTGTTCTTCCTGCCGTACACCATGTTCTATAACTGGGCGTACGATAACCTGCGCGAGAAATTTCTTAAGCGTCGCCAGCAACGGCGCGCCCTGGCAGGCTAAACCGCCTCTGGCCGGACGCTCGTTCCGGCCAAACGCCTTCGAAGCAACTGCGCTCTATGTGCATAACTATGGTAAATTACACTCCATTCCGATGGTTTGATAGTTGATACGTTGCTCTAATGTCGAAAATTTGGTCAAAAGATGAGACTCTCTGGAGTTTCGCTCTCTATGGCACGGCCGTGGGCGCAGGAACGCTGTTCTTGCCCATTCAGCTGGGCTCCGCAGGCGCTATTGTCCTGTTTATTACCGCCCTTGTGGCCTACCCCTTAACCTACTGGCCGCACAGAGCGCTGGCGCAATTTATCCTGTCGTCAAAAACAAAAGGCAATGAAGGGATCACCGGCGCCGTCTCGCACTACTACGGCAGGAAGATTGGCAATCTGATCACCACGCTCTATTTCATCGCCTTCTTTGTGGTGGTGCAGATTTATGCCGTGGCCATCACCAACTCGCTCACGGAACAACTGGCAAAACACCTGACGGTGGATACCGCCGTTCGCGTGCTGGTCAGCCTGGGGGTGGTGCTGGTTCTGAATCTGATCTTCCTGATGGGACGCCATATCACGATAAAAGTGATGGGCTTCCTGGTGTTTCCGCTGATCGCCTATTTCCTGTTTGTCTCGCTCTATCTCATCGGCAGCTGGCAACCCTCGCTGCTGACCAGCCAGATGGCCGTCGATCGTCACACCCTGCATCAGGTATGGATTTCGATTCCGGTGATGGTGTTTGCGTTCAGCCATACCCCGATTATCTCAACGTTTGCCGTTGACCGTCGTGAGAAGTTTGCCGACGGCGCCATGGATAAATGCAAGAAAATCATGAAGGTGGCGTACCTGATTATCTGCCTGAGCGTGCTGTTCTTTGTCTTCAGCTGCCTGCTCTCTATTCCGCCGTCGTACATTGTGGCCGCCAAAGAGCAAGGGGTAACGATCCTGTCCGCGCTGTCGATGATGCCTTCTTCACCGGCGTGGCTGGGCATTTCCGGAATTATCGTGGCGATTATTGCGATGTCGAAGTCGTTCCTCGGCACCTATTTTGGAGTGATTGAAGGGGCGACGGAGATCGTGAAGTCATCGCTCAATCAGGTGGGCGTGAAAAAGAGCCGCGCCTTTAACCGCGCGATTTCCATTATGGGGGTGTCGTTAATCACCTTTGCCGTCTGCTGCATTAACCCGAACGCCATTTCGATGATTTACGCCATCAGCGGCCCGCTTATCGCCATGATCCTGTTTATCATGCCGACGCTGTCGACGTATCTGATCCCGTCGCTGAAACAGTACCGTTCCATTGGCAACCTGCTGACGCTGATCGTCGGCGTGCTGTGCGTGTCGGTGATGTTTGTCGGCTAATCCCCTTTCCTGCCCGGCGCTCTGCCGGGCAGGCCATTCAGTTTTGGCCTGCTGCTTACAGCGGAAAAGGCCTGTCCTGCACCACCGTTTTCATGACAAGCGTTGAGCGAAGATGCTGCACGCCAGGCATGGCGGAGAGCTTCTCGTCGTAGAGCTTCTGGAAAGCCGACAGGTCGCGGGTCACGACGTGCATCAGATAATCGGGATCGCCAAATAGGCGCTGTGCCAGCACGATCTGCGGAATTTCCTCCACCGCCGCTTCAAACGCGCTAACCGCCTTGCGGTCACCCTCCTTCAGCGTCGCGAACACTATCGCCAGGAAGTTAAACCCCATTTTGGCGGGGTCGAGGCTGGCCCGGTATCCCGTTATGGCCCCGCTTTGCTCCAGCGCCCGCACGCGACGATGGCACGGCGAAAGGCTCAGGTTCACCCGCTCAGCCAGCTCGGTAAGCGACAGGCGGCCGTCAGACTGCAGCTCAGCAAGAATTTTTCGATCGATGCTATCCATGTGGAAGATTTTCTCATTTTTACCGTGTTATGAGCATAACATTGAAAGCCTATTTCGCAGGGTTAGCGATATTCTTTTTCGCAACGTATAACGCACTGCGGGAGTTTTCAGGACGATGGAAATGAGTATTGTGGCCGGCTTTTGGGTGGTTTCTTTTCTGCTCATCATGACCCCGGGCGCCGACTGGGCCTACGCCATTAGCGCCGGGATCAACGGCCGCCGCGTGGTACCGGCGGTGATGGGGTTGATGTCCGGGCATCTGCTAGCCACGCTGATTGTGGTGGCTGGCGTGGGGGTACTGATTGCTCAACATCCGCTGGCGTTAGCCGGGCTGACCGTGACGGGAGCCCTGTATCTCCTGTGGCTTGGCATAACGTTGCTGCGACACCCGGCCGCACCGGAAAAGGCCACCCAACACGCGGGAAACTGGACGCAGTGGGCGGTGAAAGGGCTCTGCATTAGCGGCCTTAACCCGAAAGTTTTTTTACTGTTCCTGGCCCTGCTTCCGCAATTTACAGACCCGACCGGAAGCTGGTCGATAGCGATGCAAATGTCCGCGCTTGGCGTGATGCACCTCATCACCTGTACGCTGGTCTACCTGCTGGTGGGGTATGGTTCGAAAGCGGTGCTGGCGACCCGGCCACAGGCGGCGCGTCTGGTAAGCAGGGCGTCGGGAGGGTTGATGGTGCTGATCGCGTTGGTGTTGCTGTTTGAGCAGGTGAGATAAAAAAACACCGGCCATCGCCGGTGTTAGTTACGCCCGAATATCGTCATATTCCCGCGTTTTATCAAACTCGTGTTTCGCGAACGGGCACAGCGGAATAATTTTACGGTTCTCGCCGCGCATCTTCTCCACCACTTTCGCCACCAGCTGTTTACCGACGCCCTGCCCTTTCAGGCTCTCATCCACATCGGTATGCTCGATAATGCTCAGGTGCTCGCCGGTCGGTACGAAGACAATCTCCGCGACCTGATTGCCGTTCGCATCATTCACGTAAAACTTGTTATGGCCTTCCAGAATATCCATAGTTCCTCGCTTATTTTTGGCGATACTTCAGCGCACCGCTCGGGCAGGTATCAATCACGCGTACAACCGTTTCAACGTCCACTTCATCGGGGATAATCCACGGCTTACGTTTCAGATTAAACAGCTTTGCGCTCCCACGCACGCAGTTACCCGAGTGTTTGCAAATCCCGGTATTGAAGTAAACGTCAATTTTCTCGCCGGTATAGGCCCGGTAACCCGCATCCAGTAGTTCTTTATCCATGACATTGCCTCTGTAATTATTATCGTGCTGAATGAAGCATAGCCCCACGGGATCCTGATGGCTATAAGGCCGAAAACGAAAAGCCAGGTCACAACTCTTTTCTCACCAGATTGCGTCCGCTATTGGCACATGTCAGGCTCCGCAAATATCTCTCTTTTACAGGGCTAGCGCAGGTTGAATGAAACGCAGACTCTCTTTTCAGGTAAAGCTGTTTTTAGCGCTGGTGTGCTTCTCCTGCCTGCTGTTAGTTCTGCTGGGAACAATCCTGTTTCATTTTATTGACCGACAGCTCCATCACGATCTCGGCCAGCGCGCCCGGGTTCAGGCCAGCCAGATCGCGCTGATGCCGGGTCTGGCGGCTATGGTTACGGCCAGAGATATCCCCGGCATCGCCCGATTAATTCAGCCCCTGCGCGCCGAAAGCGATGCCAGCTACATTGTGATTGGCGATACCGGGGAGCAGCACCTTTATCATTCGGAATCCCCGGAGCGTATTAATTTACCGATGATCGGCGGGGATAATGCGGAGGTGTTAAAGGGTAAAACCATTATTTCCGTGCGTCAGGGCGGGATTGGCGTGTCGCTTCGCAGCAAAGCTCCCATCTTCAACGCACAGCATCAGGTGATTGGCATTGTCTCGGTCGGCTATCTGACCTCGTATATTGCCAACATTAACGCCCGCATTCTCTGGCAGTCCGGGTTATACGGCGCAGGCCTTCTGCTGCTGCTGTTTATTTTCTCCTGGCTGTTTACCCGCAATCTCAAAAAACAGATGTTTCGACTGGAGCCAAAAGATATCGCTCAGCTGGTGTTGCAGCAACGCGCGCTATTAGAAGCCATGTACGAAGGGGTATTTGCCGTCAACGGCGAGAAGCAGCTGATTCTAATTAACCGCGCGGCGCGAGAAATGCTGGATATTCGGCAAAGTGAGAAAGACCTTATCGGCAAACCGCTGGAAGACATTTTGCAGACGTCGCCGGGCTTTTTATCCCAGCGCTACGCCTCGGTGAGCAGCGGGAGCCACGACCAAATTGCGGTGCTTAACCAGCGGGAGGTGATCGTCAACCGCGTAGCGATTGAGGTCGAACCGGGCGTTGAAAGCGGCTGGGTGTACAGCTTTCGCGACAAAAATGACATTAACACGCTCAGCAGCCAGCTTAGCCAAATCAAACGCTATGCGGATAACCTGCGCATCATGCGCCACGAACAGCTGAACTGGACCGCCACTCTCGTCGGGTTACTGCAGATGAAACACTATGACGAGGCGATCCGTTACATCCAGGTGCAGTCAGAAGGCGCGCAGCGCGTGCTGGATTTTGTCTCAGCCCATTTTGTCTCTCCGGCGCTGTGCGGGCTGCTGCTCGGAAAATACGTCAGCGCGCGCGAAAAAGGCATCGAGCTGCTGTTTGATCCCGCCTGCCAGCTCACACGCATGCCTGCCGCGCTGAGTGAAACGGAGCTGATGTCCATTATTGGTAATCTGCTGGATAACGCCGTGGAGGCGACCCTCAACGCGCCGGTCCACGCGCCGGTAGAACTCTACATTTCTGACCGTAACCAGGAGCTGCTGATCGAGGTGGCCGACCGGGGCTGTGGGGTGGACGATGCGATGAAGCCGCATATTTTCCGCCAGGGGTTCAGCAGCAAACCGGACAGCGAAAACGATATTGTGGGCACCGAACACGGTATTGGCCTGTTTTTGGTGGCAGGATATATCGACAAGGCCGGCGGCAGTATTGAGATTGCCGACAACACGCCGCAGGGCACTATTTTTTCCGTGTTTATTCCGAATGGGCAACAGCATGACCCGACCACTTGACGTTGTGATCGTTGAGGATGAGCCGCACCTGGCGGAGCTGCATCGCGAGTATATTGAGCAAAATTTTCATTTGCGCGTGGCGGGCATCGCCGCGTCGATTGAGCAGGCGTGCAGCCTGATTCGTCAGCATCAGCCGCGGCTTATCCTGCTGGACAACTATCTCCCGGACGGTAAAGGCGTGGAGCTCATCGATAACCCGCTGCTGAAAAGCTACGAATGCTCGGTGATCTTCATCACCGCCGCCAGCGATATGCAGACCTGCAGCCACGCCATGCGCAGCGGCGCGTTTGACTACCTGATTAAGCCCGTCTTTTTCCAGCGCCTGCACGCCTCGCTGGAGCGCTTTATGCGCTTCATCCACACCGTGCAGCAGGTGAAGGTTGTCGATCAGCATGCGCTGGATCGCCTGTTTAACCTGCCTGCTGCAGAAGCCTCCATTGCGCCGTCGACGAAGGGCATTGAGCCCCAAACGCTGGAACGGATTAAACGCCTGTTCGCCGAGCGTCCCGACAACGCAATGTCGGTTGAAGAGGTGGTGGATAACGTGGGGATCAGCAAAACCACGGGACGACGCTACCTTGAATACTGCGTGGAGAGCGGGTTAATCAGCGTCGAAATGCTGTACGGCAATATTGGTCATCCGCGAAGGTTATACCGCAAAGCGCCCGATAAACCGTAATCCAGAACCGTTCGTAGGCTAACGTTCGCGGATTTTATGGTGTTAATTGCTGAAACGACGGCGACAATCACACTTCGGAATCATCACCCGCTCCCCCCTATTGTGGGTGGAGCCCGATACGCTATGTTGACAATTAGTTCCTCAAATGTAACTAAAAGGTTAACTATAATGTCGAACACGTTCCGAATTTCTCTGCTTACCGCTACCGTACTGTTCTCTGCTTCTGCACTGTCAGCCCTGCCGCAGGGCTATCCTGCTGAGTATCAGAAAGTTGTTGATGCCGCAACGAAAGAGGGCAAGGTTGTTATTTACTCTACCACCGACATCAAAGCCGCCGGGCCGCTGATCCAGGGCTTCGAAAAAACCTACCCGGGCATTAAAGTTGAATACAACGATATGAACAGCACCGAGCTGTACAACCGTTTCATCAGCGAACAGGCCTCCGGTGGCGTGAGCGGCGACGTGGTCTGGAGCTCCTCAATGGACACCGGCCTGAAGCTCGCCACCGACTACGCCATGGAGTACAAATCTCCGGAGCAAAGCCAGCTGCCGAAATGGGCGGTCTGGAAAGATAAGGCATACGGTACTACCTATGAGCCGGTGGTCTTTATCTACAACAAGCGTCTGATCCCGGCCGGTGACGTGCCGGATTCTCACGCCGCGCTGGCGAAGCTGATTGCCAGCCAGACGGATAAATTCAAGAGCAAAGTCACCACCTACGACATCGAAAAATCGGGTCTGGGCTTTATGCTCTCGGTTCAGGATCACAACGCCGATCCTAATTACTTCAAAACCCTGGCCGACGTCGCCAAAGGCGGCTTATCGGTACAGTCGTCTACCGGCACCATGATGGAGCGCGTCTCCTCCGGTGAAAACCTGATCGGCTTCAACATCCTCGGCTCCTACGCGGAAGCGCGTGCGAAGAACGATCCGTCGCTCGGCATTTCCTATCCAAAAGATTACACCCTGGTGCTGTCGCGCGTGTCGTTCATCAGCCAGCAGGCGCAAAACGGCAACGCCGCGAAGCTGTGGCTGGACTATGTGCTGTCTGAACAAGGGCAGAACATTCTGGCCAATCAGGCAGACATTCCCTCCATTCGTAACGATATCGAAGGCAAGAATGATATCGACGGCCTGACCAAAATCCTCGGCAACGCGCTGAAGCCGATCCCGGTTGATGAAACGCTGCTGGAATACCTGCAGCCGAAAAAACGCCTGGAGTACATCAAAGAGTGGCGTACCGCCGCCGGTAAATAAGCGTCTGAGCGCGGCGCAGGCCGCCGCGCTCCCTTATCGACTGAGTTCGTTTTTCTGGGCTGCAACACCAGGGATACCCCATGAATACATTACGCAGAAAGTGGCAAAGCCTGCCGCGAGGCATCGTCGTGCTGATAACCGCCCTGGTTATCTACACGCCGCTGTCGTTTATCGTGATACAGAGCTTCCTGTCCGCCCCGTTCTTTTCGCCGTCAAAAGAGTGGAGCTTTGAATCATTTGAATTTATTTTCACCGACCCTGATTTTTATAAGGCCCTGAAAAGCGGCTTTATTCTTGCTTTCGGGCTGGTCTTTATCTCCATTCCGCTGGGCGGCGTGCTGGCGTTTCTGATGGTGCGTACCGACCTGCCCGGCCGTCGGTTGATTGAGCCGCTGATCCTGGTCCCGATTTTCGTTTCACCGATGGTGCTGGGCTTCGGCTACGTGGTGGCCGCCGGTCCGGTGGGCTTTCTCTCCCAGTGGGCTGAGGCGCTGATTGGCTTTGTGCCGTGGAATATCTACGACATGTCGAGCATTGTGGTCATTGCCGGCCTGACGCACGTCCCGCACGCCTATCTGTATATCTCGTCAGCGCTACGCAGCGTGGGCTCCGATGTGGAAGAAGCCGCGCGCACCGCGGGGGCGTCGCCCTGGCAGGTGATGACCTCCGTCAGCCTGCCGATGGTGCGCCCGTCCATTCTGTACGCCACCGTGCTGCTGTTCTTCCTGGGGCTGGAAGTGTTTGGCCTGATGCTGGTGCTCGGCGACCCGGAAGGCAACATGGTGCTGGCGACCTATCTCTATAAGCTGACGAACAAGATGGGCACCCCATCCTATAACCTGATGGCAGCGGTTGCCGTGGTGCTGATCTGCATCACCATCCCGCTGGTGATGCTCCAGCGTCGCCTGATGCGTACCGCCAACCGCTTCGTCACCATGAAGGGGAAAGCCTCGCAGGCCCGCGCGCTACCGCTGGGTAAATGGCGCTGGGTGGCTGGCGGGGTGATTGCCTTCTGGCTTACCGTCACCATCGGCGTTCCGCTGCTCGGCGTGGTATTGCGCGCGTTTATCTCCAACTGGGGCGTGGGCGTTTCGCTGTGGGACGAGCTTTCTCTGAACACCTTCCGCACCATCTGGGCGCAGCCCAACCTGCTGCGCGCCATCGTCAACTCCATGGCGATTGGCGTGATTGGCGGCGCGCTGGCCGTGGTGTGCTACCTGTTTGTCGGCATTGCCATGCACCGCAAGCCGGATAACACCACGCGTTTCCTGGACTACAGCGTGCTGGTGCCGCGCGCCGTGCCTGGCCTGCTGGCGGGTCTGGCGTTCCTGTGGGTGTTCCTGTTCCTGCCGATGTGGCTGGATAACTCGCTGAAATCCGGCTGGCTTTCCGGGTTCGCCTGGACCGACTGGATGCGCGAAAACGTCATCGTCTGGCTACGTTCGCTGCGCAGCACCATTTTCAGCGTCTGGCTGGCCTATACCGTGGTGTGGATGGCTTACGGGCTGAGGCTTATCTCTTCCACGCTGCTGCAGGTGGGGCCGGAGCTTGAAGAAGCGGCGCGCAGCACCGGGGCGACGCGCGGGCAGATCACCCGCCACGTCACCATTCCGCTCTCCCGCTACGGTCTTATCGGTTCGTGGCTGCTGATGTTCCTGATCTTTGAGCGCGAATACTCAACGGGTGTGTACCTGCTTTCACCCGGCACGGAAACCATCGGCTCGATGCTGGTTTCCCTCTGGGCCGCGGGTGCCATCGATATCGTGGCGGCGCTCTCTTTCATTAACATCCTGCTGGTCGTGGTAGGTCTGGGCATTGCCCTTCGTTTCGGAGTGAAAATACATGATTGAATTAGCGGTTGACGATCTGCACTTAACCTACGGCGACAATCCTGTTTTAAAAGGTGTCTCCATGAACCTGAAGCGTGGCGAAGTGGTCTCCCTGTTAGGCCCCTCCGGCAGCGGTAAAACCACCCTGCTGCGCGCCGTTGCGGGTCTGGAAAAACCGACGCAGGGATCGATTGTCATTGGCAACAATAAAGTTTACGACGGCACGCCGCGCAGCGAGGTCCCGGCGGAAGAGCGTAACCTGGGGCTGGTTTTCCAGTCCTATGCCCTGTGGCCGCACAAGACCGTATTCGAGAACGTGGCCTATCCGCTCAAGCTGCGTAAAGTTCCGGCCAAAGAGATCCAGCAGCGCGTGCAGGGCGTGCTGGACCAGCTGGGTCTGGGCCATCTTGGTAAACGTCACCCGCACCAGCTCTCCGGTGGGCAGCAGCAGCGCGTGGCGATTGGCCGTGCGCTGGTGTACAACCCGCCGGTGATTTTGCTGGACGAGCCGCTCTCTAACCTCGACGCCAAGCTGCGCGAAGAGGCCCGCGTGTTCCTGCGCGAGCTGATTATCAAGCTCGGGTTATCGGCACTGATGGTGACGCACGACCAGAACGAAGCGATGTCCATTTCCGATCGTATCCTGCTGCTGAACAACGGCAAAATTGAGCAACAGGGCACGCCGCAGGAGATGTACGGCTCGCCGAAAACGCTGTTTACCGCCGAGTTTATGGGCAGCAACAACCGCCTGCACGGCAAGGTCACCGAAGTACGCGACGGCAAAGCGCGTATTGAAGGGAAAGGCTGGGTGCTGTGGGGCCAGGCCGGCGAAGGGGTGCAGAGCGGTGAAGAAGCCACGGCGGTGATCCGCGTCGAGCGCGTGGCGGTGGTCGAGGGGCCAGGGGAAAATCAGCTTGAGCTGCCGCTGCTCACCAGCATGTATCTCGGCGACCGGTGGGAGTACCTGTTCCGCACGGTGGGAGATGATTTTGTCATTCGCGCGTATGGGCATGAGGTTCGGGATCCGCAGCACTGCCATCTTTCGCTGCCGGAGAAGCATGTTTGGGTGTTTCCGAAAAATTAAAAAAACGACGGGTTATTGGTCGGGTAAGGCAATGCCTTCACCCGACGTTTATCGACTAATTAGACAACCCTTGCCCGGCAGCGCTGCGCTTACCGGGCCTATCAAAACTTAAGACGTCCCGTTAAATGGACGCTTCCTGGCGATTACTCAAGGTCAGCGTGTCTCTTAAACATCGTGTCGCTGGTTTCGCCGAGCTGGGCCATCAGCTCAAGCACGATTGCGTCATAGGCGATAAAGCAGAGCTGCTCAAAAGCCGATCCCATGGGTTGGGAAAAAGCACCGTCTTCACGATCGTTGTCTTCTTTTACGGTGCCAGGCAACACAAGCGTGCTTTTGGCCAGTTTGCCGATTGTGGACTCGGCTTTCATCGTAACAAGCGCCACATCCACGCCGCAGGCTACGGCCTTCTGCGCCAGGCTCACAAGACTGCTGGTCTCACCGCTGCCGGAGCCAATAATGACCAGGTCGCCCGGTTTCGTATGAGGAGAAGAAATTTCGCCTACAACGCTTACTGAAAAACCGAGGTGGAGAAGACGGTTTGCAAAGCCGCGGATGGCGATGCCGCTACGACCCGCGCCCTGCAGAAAGATATGCCTGGCATTCTTAATCTGTGCGACAAATTGGGCTGCCTGGGCATCATCAATTTTCATCGCATTTTGCTGCAGCTCGCTCAGGATATTTAAGGTATTTTGTTGAACGCTCATGTGATTCCCTCCCTTTAAGCGATGGTACGGCCACCATCCATCAGAATGGTTTGCCCCTGGATGTACGAGTTGTCTTTATCCGCCAAAAAGATTGCCAGGTTAGCCACATCGTCAATGGTGCCAAGGCGGCGCACCGGAATTTTTTCCAGAACAGCATCAAGATCGGCCTGGGTAGGATAATTGACGCGCATCATTTCACCGGTATCAATCAGGCGTGGAGCGATAGCGTTAACATTGACACCCTTAGGCCCCAGTTCTTTTGCCAGGCCGCGAATCAATCCCTCACCGCCTGCTTTACTGGCCGGGTAACTTACACCGCCACCAGTGCCGGAAAGCGCGGAGCCAGATGAGATATAAACGATAGATCCACGGTTAGTGGTGAAGTCGTCGTAGAACGCCTTAACGGTGTTAAACAGGCCTGTAAGGTTAATTGCAATTGTTTTATTCCACTCTTCAAAAGTGATGTTATTAACCTTATTAGCAAACGCCACGCCCGCGTTTAATACCAAAATATCAATACGTCCGAAGGTTTGAAAAACCTGCTCGCGAACGTTTTCCAGAGCCTTCGGATCGGATACATCGGTTTTAACGAATAAGGATTTAACATTACCGAAAGTTAACTCTTCGGCCGTCTTTTTACCATTTCCTTCATTGTAATCGACAATGACAGTATGAGCCCCACGGTCAGCGAATTGCTTAGCAATACCTTTACCGATTCCATGTGCCCCACCGGTTACTAGCGCGACTTTACCTTCAAAATTACTCATTTCACTATACTCCTCAAAATCTCAGGAAAAAGGGGAGGACAACTCCCCTTTCAGGCAATTGGTGATTTAATTAATGCTAATAATAGCGTGCAGGGTTACTGGGTTTATTTGGTACCAAACTGCTATTGGATCGCTACCCTTAATTCCTGATAGCTTTCTCGGGGTGCATCATTAAATAATGCACCACCAACAACAATTAAATCAGCACCCGCTTCTTTTACCTTTTTAGCAATTTCAGCGTTAACGCCGCCATCAACTTCAATCTGAATATTGCGTCCGGCGACCATCTGTTTAGTGTTTCTGATCTTCTCCAGGCTTTTTTCAATAAATGTCTGGCCTGGCTGACCTGGGTTAATGGTCATAATTAAAATGTAATCAATATCATCGAGAAGATATTCAATTACGTGTTCCGGCGTCCCCGGATTGAGTACTACGCCAGCTTTGCGCCCCGCTTTTTTGATCTTCTGAATAATATAATGCACGTGTGGCGTTGATTCATAATGAACAGAAATCATTTCCGCGCCGGTTTTAATAACATCATCAACATGTCTTTCCGGATTAGCCAGCATCATATGTACATCAAATATCATTGAGCTGGCTTTTTTCATTGCCGCAATTTGATTAGGACCGAAAGCAATATTACTTACGTAAGTGCCATCCATTAAATCAACATGCAGAATTTCGGTATTTTCCGTTTCCAGAAACTGAAGTTCTTCCTGCAAACGTAATATGTTTGCACCAAATATTGATGGTAAAATTTGTGCCATTTTAGTCAACTCCGTAAATTAATGGGTAACCGTGCTCAACCAGTAGGTGAGAATCTCCCAAGGGCCGGTTAATACGAAGTCCGTACCCTGACCATTCAGGCCGACGCCAGCACCGCTCAGGAACTGAGTTGCACCGGGCGCGACATATCCCCCCAGATACATAACCACCACGCAGAACAGTAAGGTTGAGATAATCGAGCGAATAACGTTGCCGTTACTGACCATGACCGTCATGGTCGTCATGTAGATAATTGACATCAGCACGCCGATTGGGAATATCTGAATACCCGGTAAAACCAGCGCACAAAGCATTGTCAGAGGGATGGTAATAACGGTGACGGTAACCGTCGCTGGGTCGCCAAGCGCCAGGGCGCAGTCCATCCCGATATTCAGTTCCGCATCTTTACCCATCTGCTTTTGCATGATTTCTTTAGCGCTCTTACCTATCGGGTTAAGCCCTTCCATAAGGACCCCAACCACTTTTGGCAACAGCACCATGACGCCAGCCACGCCCATCGCCATTGGCACGATGGTTGTAATAGGTTGTTTGGTTAACAATCCCAGGAGACAACCGACAATCACGCCGATGATTGCGGGTTCACCGAATACACCCAGTCGCTTCTGAACGCTCTCTAAATCCACATCCAGCTTGTTTAAACCTGGAATGAAATCGATAATTTTGTTAACAACCCATGCAAATGGAAGTGTCCATCCGATGTGGATCATCGTGGTACAGGTCGTTCCCTCCAGGCCGTAGTATTTCTGCCATCTTGGCGCAATAAGATCGCCAATAAACAGCGCGGCTACGCTAAGAGCCACGGCGACACCCAGCCCAAGGAAAAAGCTGTCAAAGACGAAATACGCAAGCGCCCCCGGAACAAGGAAATGCATGTAGTTCCAGATGTCCACATTGAGAGTTTTGGTAAGCTTCAGACGAACCAGGATCAGGTTCAGGATAATGCCAATAGGAATAACCATTGCGGCAAACGGGGCAACCCACGCAGCTGCGCCAACGGCAGGCCATCCAATATCAGCCACGGTGAATCCGCTGCCAATTTTTGAGTAATACGCAATTGCTGGCTGCAGGGCTGTGTTTAGCAACCCAACAACCAGTCCCAGACCGATGAAACCGATACCGACAGTGATGCCAGATTTAATGGCAGCACCAATTTTCATTCGAAAAACCAGACCTAAAAGGAAAATAACAAGCGGCAATATTGCTGTAGCGCCCATGCTTGTAATAGTAAACATGATGCTTTTTAACATTTCCATTTAACCATCCCCCGTCTTTTTCAGACTTTAGCCTTTGGAAATTTCGCTTAACAGTTCGCCTAATTTTTGACGCAACGCGGCTTCGTTAATACCGGTAATAAAACCTGCGACGCTCATGTGCGGCTTACCAATATCGCCTTTATAATTATTCGTTGTCAGGACAACATCAGCGCTTTGCATTTCAGAGGCCAGTTCGGACATACTGCATTTATTAATCTTAACGTTGGCAATGCCGTATTCAGCACAAACCGATTTAACTTCATCAGCGGCTAGTGTGGAGGTTGCTACACCGCTTCCGCAGGCTACGAGGATAGTAATCATGGTAAAATCTCCGGGTAATTGTTATTTAATTATCGTGTTAATAAACAATGCCTGTGCTTCTTCAGCAGGAAGCTCCAGCATCTGGTGGTAAAAATCAGTTAGCTGAAGATGGTTAAACAGCGCCTTCAACAATTGCAGTTGATCTGCAGGTTGAGTAACAACCAGGTTGACAACCAGGCGAACCCATAATTTTTCATCGCCATCTGCCTGATTAACTTCAATTTCTTGTGGCAAACGGATGATATATATTGCCGGGCTGACGGCGTGCTGGCTATCGCAATGTGGAATGGCGACAGCATAGCCATCAAGTAAAATCCCGGTTGGGTAATCGGCTTCACGTTCACGCAGCGCCTGGAGGTAAGTCTCTTTGACGATCCCCTCGGCCTGATGTTTCTTGTGAATGTGCTCCAGCACTTCATCATACGTTTTGTATGCCGCCCCATCCGCGACACTGATAGAAATTGTACCCACTTTTTTCTCCTCACCTTATCAAATGCTCATGTGAGCACTTAACTAATCACATGAGCAGTTATAGCACATCGGTGATTTGCTAAAATGGGGAGCTTGCAAAAGTTATATCTTGATCACAATAAATCACATAAGCGCACAATAAGATGCGCTCATGTGAGCATTAATTGGCGAGAGACAATCCGGGAAAAACATGTAAGTTAATGATATTTATCGGATTTCATTAACTCACTTTATGCTGGAGAGACTTTTAAGATAGCGATACGCAAAATGCTCTTATGAGCAGAGCGTCAGGTTGATGTTGTTTCTGCGGGACAACGGCACATACTATGTACCGTTAATGGAGTTATTGGATTAAAAATCAGCAGGTTATTACTGTCGTATGCTTCGCAACCTCGGCAATACCGTCTTTATCAGCAATATCATTAGTGATCAGCGCGGTAATCTCAGACCAGTCGCAGATCTTAAACAAGCTGCTTCGCTGGAACTTAGTGTAATCGCCTAAGATATATTTCTTCTCGGAATGGGCAATGATCGTTCGATCAAGAAAGGCATCCGAAGAGGATGGAGTGGACGGGCCCGTCATATTGTTGAAGCCGTCGGTACCGATAAAGCAGAGATCGACGTTAATATCATTAATCATTGACACAGCCCACCCGCCAAAGACAGAAGAGCTTTTCTTCCTCAGTTCTCCGCCGAACAGAAAGACCTGGTTATCTGACTCGATCAGCACGCTGGCCACCGGGAGAGAATCGGTAAAAATTTTAAAGCCAGATTTCATGCACAACAGATTGGCCAGTTCATAGTTAGAGCTCCCTGTACCAATGATCATTGAGCTATTGGGGGGAATAAAGTCCAGCGCTTTCCTGGCTATAGCTTGTTTGAAGGTACTGTTTTCTTTTTCCCTGACCTGGAAAGGATGCTCGACAGCCCCCTGCTTTAAGGTTGCCCCTCCATGGCTTTTAACCAGCAGCCCTTTTTTTTCAAGATAAGTGAGATCTTTGCGGATGGTTTCATAAGTGACTTCATACTTTTTGGCCAAGTCGCTCACGTACACGGTACCCGCCGAAATAATCTCTTCCAGGATCAATTTTCTCCTTTCTTCAACCAGGTACATCCTTCCCCCTATAACCTTTCAGCTCAATGCAATGAAACGAATCATAGCACAGAAGATGCAAACTAAAACAAACACAAGGAGAGGACAAATAGCACTGGGTCTAGGAACCGTCGTTTCTGAGAACAACAGTAAGGATTTAATAAAAAACAATAAAATCAATAAATTAATTAAAACCCATCAATTTTCATCGCTACAGTCTGTAAATCCCCTTTTCCTGATCAACACTGAAACATTGGTTAAAATTAGCTTTTGTTTGTTTTTATTGGCTTTTAAGTTCAATCAAATCAATATGTTATAAACTTTGTGATTTAGATCTCAGTTGACAACCAATATTTACCAACCTCATACTTGGCTTAAGTTCTTTATGACAGGTTAGATGAGATGAAAACGAAAATTGCAATCGCATGTGATGATGTGGGATTTGATCGTAAGGAGGAGATTAAAAAATACCTCGAAGAAGAGAAAAATGCCGAGGTCGTGTACGATCCCGTTAAACGAAAAGAAGACGGTTTCAACAACTTCGCTCGTCTTGCGGATGAAATGGCAGGTGTTATTCAGCGGGACGAATGCCGCCTTGGTATCTACATTTGCGGAACCGGAATTGGCTTTACTTGCCAGATAAATAAGCACTGGGGGATTCGTGCTGTCGCCGTCACCAACCCGTACTCGGCCAAGCGAGCAAGACTCAGTAACAATGCGCAGGTGATTGGACTTGGCTGCAGAGTGAATGATCTTGAATACACAAAAATGATCGTTGATGCCTGGTATGACAATGCATTCGACTTTGCCACCGCGAGGGAAAATTCCAAAAAGAATCTACTGGAAGCCGAACGCAGTGACAACGCATTGCTGACGAAACCTGAAGATGTTCGATGGAATATGGGTTTCAGACCAGATGATGAGAAATCTGAGGGCTAATAAATGGAACTGATCACACAGTTTATCAATGACCTGGGTAATTTTATTTTTATACCGGTCATCTTCCTTATACTGATGAAACTTCTGGGGCGCCCCCTGTCGGAATGTATTTCATCAGCCATTAAAGTCGGCATTGGTTTTATTGCATTAACCATGACCATCAAGCTGATGCTTGAAAAAATGCAGCCAGCGGTGACGGGGCTTGCGGAGGCCACCGGCTCCTCACTGAGCGCCATTGACGTTGGCGGCGCAGCCACCGCCGTCATGGGTTTTGGCTCAAGCATGGGGGCGATTATTATCCCTCTGTGCGTCGCGGTGAATATTGCCATGCTGGTAGCCCGTCTGACGGACTGCGTAAACGTTGACGTGTTTAACCTTCATCAGAATGCCTCAATGGGTGCCATTGTTGGCGCTTACTCCGGCAGCTTCCTTTACGGCGTTCTTACGGCTGCATTGTTCCATGTCTGGGCGCTTATCGCGGCTGACCTCGGTGCCAAAAACAACGAGAAATTCTTCAACCTGCCAAAAGGCGTTGCCATCTCTCACCCGGTTGCAAATACCTATTTGCTGTTCGCTTATCCGTTTAACTGGATTTACGATCGTATTCCTGGATTCCGTAACCTGAACGTCACGGCGGAAAGCATTCAGAAACGCTTTGGTATCCTTGGCGATCCGACCATGGTTGGTTTCATTATTGGTATTCTACTTGGCTTCTGTGGTTATGGTTGGGAATCTCCGTATCACACCATTATCGCCAGCCTGCAGCTGGGTATGTACCTTGCCGCCGTGATGCTCCTGCTGCCGCGCATGACCTCAATCATGATGGAAGGTCTGGTACCACTGTCCAACGTGGCACGTAAGAAACTGGTCAAACGTTTCCCGGATCGCGAGATCACTGTCGGGATGGATACCGCGCTGATTGTTGGTCATCCTTCAGTTATCGCCCCTGCACTGCTGCTGATCCCGGTCATTGTTATCCTCGCAGTTGTCCTTCCCGGCAACCGAGTGATGCCTCTGGGGGACCTCTCGCAGTTCGTATTCTTTATTGCATGTATGGTACCTGTTTTTAATGGCAACATTATTCGTACCTGGGTGACTTCCATCATCCTGTTTGGCGGCGGCTTATACATCGCTTCCTGGATGGCTCCGGCAACAAATGAAGTATTCCAGAAATTCGGCACCAATCCCGATGCCAGCGTGATGTACTCATCGCTTAACCCGTCAGCTAACCCTTTCACCGGTCTCTTTGCTGGACTCAGCCATGTTGGCATCGCCGGCTATGCTCTCGCCGCTGTGTTGCTGTTGTCCGTAGGCTATTTACTCAAACAGAAAGCGCGCTGCCAGTTGAAAACTGAGGCAGAAAAAACGGCTTAAAACTTCAGAAGGTAATTAAAAATGAAAAAGATTTTAGTTGTATGCGGAAACGGTATTGCCTCCTCTTCCATTATGGTTTCTGTCCTGCAGGATTACCTGAAAGAACAGAACATCGAAGCGCAGGTAGATAAATCCTCTTTAATGGCCTGCACCACGGACACGTTTAACAGCTATGACCTGATTGTTTCTTCAACCAAGCTGGATAACCCAGGCATCACTACTCGTGTGATTGTGGGAGCGGGCCTGTTAACGGGTCTGGGCGAAGATGAGATTTTTGATGCTGTTAAAGAAGAAATGCTTAGTCAGGAGAAATGATGAAACTTGAGATTCTGGTAAACGATGTCGAGGGTACGATCGCTGACTGGCATGCAGCAATTGAGTTTGCAGGCCAGAAGCTGTTGGAAAAAGGCTATATCACTCCCGAGTATATTCAGGCTTGCCTGGAGCGTGAGAAGACTTATCCAACTGGTTTATTAATGGCGAACGGTCAGGGCATTGCCATCCCACATGCAGACTATACGCTGGTAAAAACTAACAGCATAAGCATTGTGCGTTTTGATAAAGGGGTCGTGTTTGGTCAGATGGAAGATGCTGACCTCACAGTGGAATGCGGCATTATGTTTAATCTCGCCTTCGCAACCAGCGATCAGCATATGTCTGTGCTGCGCCGCCTCTTTACGCTCTTCCAGGATATTTCGTTCATCGAGTCGTGCCGTAACCTTAAAACGCACGAAGTCGGGAAATATGTTGAAGAGATGCTTGTAGCCTCCTGATAAACAAAAGGCAGATATCCCTTATCTGCCTTTTTCAAATCAGGAAGGAAGCAGTGCATATATGAAACACAATGCGGCGCAAAATGAATTCAATGTGACCATTAATCCAGAAGTTTTATAGCCGTATCAAAATCAGTAATCAGCACATTCAGAAGACCTGATTTGAGAGAGGCAACTATACCTTCATATTTTTCGTCCCCCCCAGCAACCCCAATCAGTTTCTTTGTGGCCCGCAATTGTTCTGTCGTAATGCCGAACCCCAGGCGGTTCAGCGGGCTATCAAGTATTTCGCCTTTGCTATTTACCAGGGTTACGCATACATCAGCAGTAATGTCCTGACTAAGTAAAGTCTCACGCCACGCTTGAGGGAATATATCGCATAAACTGGAAGAGCCGGTTTTCCAGGCCCCAATGCCCGTAATAACGACATCCATATTTGAGTAAAACTTTTGCGTATCCTGAACAGCCTGATCGACTGCGAGTTTCTGGGCTAAACTTTCGTCATCCACCCACATGGGTACATACATCGGGTGCGCTCTTCCGTGGGAAATGGCAGCGACTTTGTGAATTAAATCAATCGGCCCCTGACTAAATTCAATGCCTGGATGAACGCCAGAAAGCTGAACCACATCCAGCACGGGTAATGTCGTCAGTTGACTCACAGTACTTGAAAGAACCCGACCCCAGGCGAGACCAAATTTCATACCCTCTTTGAGGATCTCACTCAGGTAGGTCGCCGTTATCCCTCCCAGCTTGACGTTTAGCTGTTCCTGGGAAGACCAGGACTCGGAAACGGAGAGCACAACGGCATCCTGCAATCCGTATTTTTTGCAGAGATTTTGCGCTATTTCCTCGTCCAGAGCCTGCTGTTTAGGGAAGGTAAATTTTACATACTCTTGCGCAATGGCTTCATCAATCAGGCGTGCAACTTTGAAGCGAGACAGACCGAGCTCCTCGGCGATTTCTATTTTCGTCTTCATTTCAGAGAAATAACGCTTAACAACAAGAGAGTAGATAAAACGGGGATCGTAGTTGCGCAGCTTTGGATTTTTGTTCTCTTTTGGCATAGCGGTTATCCATATATAACGAGAGGCATCACAAGTCATTTGAGCGGCATGCTCAGATGCCATACTCAAAAGAGTACACTTTTAATCGCTCATCAGATACGGGACCCTGGCGGAATTTTGTGTTTTGTGATGCAAAACGTCCTGGCAGGGTAAATTATAAAGGGTGGAAATGGTTGAGAAAGATAATCTGAAAAACCAACCACGTTTTGCAACGTAATGTTCACTCCAGCCGTTACCCGACTTACTCTATGAACTTACCGGCGTGCAGAAACCGCGCGACTTCATATGCTGCAGGATCCGCTCTACCGCCTCTTCGGCGGTCAGCATGGAAGTGTCCAGAGTCAGGCTAGCAGAACGCCAGGGTTCGTATTCACGGGTAATCACCTTTTGCCAGTCCGGCAAAATATGGCCGCTAATATCCGCAGTGCGGTTTTCAACGCGATATCGATGCTGGGTTTGGTCGGAGCAGGTAAATTCTATCTCCAGAAAAGGCACGGCATTCACGGTCGCGACCTCTCTCCAGGCCTGGCGGGTAATGGCAATGGGATTGACCGAATCAGCAATCACCAGGTTACCCAGCCTGAGGTTATCCTCGGCTAGGGAGTACGCCACCAGATAGCCGGCGGGCCCCATATCCTGCGTAGTGACGGTTTTGGCGCGAATCAGCGCCTGCTCAATCGAATCAATGCGTAACCAGACTGCATCCAGCCTTGCGGCAAGCAGGCGAGCAATGGTTGATTTCCCGGTGCCAGGCAGACCGCCAAAGATCAGTAACATAGTTATCTCGTTTTGGAATGCTGAGACTGCTGATTTATTCTGGGAAAAATGAGTGTAGTAGACTTGAAACTGGAGCGGGCGAAGGGAATCGAACCCTCGTATAGAGCTTGGGAAGCTCTCGTTCTACCATTGAACTACGCCCGCTTTGAGGTGCGTAAGGCATTATAGACCTTACACACCTTCATACAAGCCTCTTCGCAACTAACCGGCGATAAAATAATCACTTAGCACTTCGGTTTGCTGCCTGCCGCAGGAAGATAACGCTGCGGATCGATGGCCGTCGCCTTATAGCGAATCTGGAAATGCAGCTTCACCGCGTCCGTGCCGGTGCTGCCCATGGTGGCAATCTTCTGCCCGGCTTTGACGTTCTGCCCGTTGTTGACCAGCATCGTGTCGTTGTGCGCATAGGCCGTGATGTAGTCTTCGCCATGCTTAATCATGATCAGGTTACCGTAGCCGCGCAGCTGGTTACCGACATACACCACCTTCCCTGCCCCGGAGGCATAAACCGGCGTACCGCGCGCAGCGGCGATATCGATACCTTTGTTCCCCCCCTCAGACAGGGAGTACGGCAGCACCACTTTGCCGCTGGCAGGCCAGACCCAGCAGCGTTGACCGACCGGCGGCCAGGACGACTGCGGCACCGCGTAAGACGGCGTCACTTTGGCGGTTTTGCCTTTCGAAGAGGATTTTTTACCCGAGGACGATCCGCCGCTAACCTTCAGCTGCTGCCCCACCTCGATGGTGTAGGGCGGCGAGAGATTGTTCAGCCGCGCCAGATCCTTCACGCTGGTCCCCGTTGCGCGCGAAATCCGGTACAGCGTATCCCCGCGCTTAACGGTATAGACCGAACCGGAATAGCTGCCCATATCCGACGATTTGCTTCCTGAACAGCCCGCCAGTAATAGCGTCAGCGTCAGGCAAAAAATGGCGGTGATGGGGTTTCTCGTCAGGCTTCCTGCAAACAAAACAGATCCTCGGTCAGCGTGAATGGCGCACTATGATAACAGCCAAAACGAATATGGGTCATGCCCTTTTCCGCTCTACGAGCCAAACCGTTCGTATAAGAATGCCGTATAATGATCCGGCTGATGGTGCTGAACCACTCGGCAATTTGGCACTGGAGCATCAATGAGTATTCAAGAACACGTTATTTTGGTAAACGACCAGGGAATGGTGATTGGCACTCAGGAAAAATATGCCGCGCACACCTTACATACCCCGCTGCATCTGGCTTTCTCTTCATGGCTTTTTAACGCAAACGGCGAATGTCTGATCACCCGACGCGCCTTAACCAAAAAAGCCTGGCCTGGCGTCTGGACCAACTCGGTCTGCGGCCACCCGCAGTCCGGCGAAGAGACGATACAGGCGATAATCCGCCGCTGCCGCTTTGAAGTGGGCGCTGAACTGACCGACATCACCGCCGTCGCCCCTGAATTTCGCTATCGGGAAGCCGACCCGTCCGGGATCGTAGAAAATGAAATTTGCCCGGTATTCGCTGCCCGCATCACCAATGACGTGACGATAAACGAAGATGAAGTGATGGACTATCAGTGGGTTGAGCTGGACGCGTTATTCCGCGCGCTGGACGCGACGCCCTGGGCCTTTAGCCCGTGGATGGTCATGGAAGCGACAACTGCCCGCGATAAACTCAAAGCCTTCGCGGCGCAATAAAAAAGCCCCTTTCGGGGCTTTTTTTACATCTTAACGCCTTATTTCACCGGGCGCATCGCCGGGAACAGGATCACGTCGCGGATGGTGTGGCTGTTGGTGAACAGCATCACCATACGGTCGATACCAATCCCCAGACCCGCCGTTGGTGGCAGGCCGTGCTCCAGCGCGGTCACGTAGTCTTCGTCGAAGAACATCGCTTCGTCGTCGCCTGCCGCTTTCGCGTCAACCTGATCCTGGAAGCGCTGCGCCTGGTCTTCCGCATCGTTCAGCTCGCTAAAGCCGTTGCCGATTTCGCGGCCGCCGATGAAGAATTCGAAACGATCGGTGATTTCCGGGTTCTCGTCATTACGACGCGCCAGCGGGGAGACTTCTGCCGGATATTCGGTGATGAAGGTCGGCTGAATCAGGTGCGCTTCCGCCACTTCTTCGAAGATCTCGGTCACGATACGGCCCAGACCCCAGCTCTTCTCAACCTTGATACCGATGCTTTCGGCAATCGCTTTCGCAGAGTCGAAGTTATCCAGATCCGCCATGTTGGTTTCAGGACGGTATTTCTTGATCGCTTCGCGCATGGTCAGTTTTTCGAACGGCTTGCCGAAGTCGAAGACTTCTTCACCGTAAGGGACCTGCGTGGTGCCCAGAATATCCTGCGCCAGGGTGCGGAACAGGGATTCGGTCAGTTCGATCAGATCTTTGTAATCCGCGTACGCCATATAGAGTTCCATCATGGTGAACTCGGGGTTATGACGAACGGAGATACCTTCGTTACGGAAGTTACGGTTGATTTCGAACACGCGGTCGAAACCACCGACCACCAGACGCTTCAGGTACAGTTCCGGCGCGATACGCAGGTACATGTCCAGGTCCAGGGCGTTGTGATGGGTGATGAACGGACGCGCAGACGCGCCGCCAGGGATCACCTGCATCATCGGGGTTTCAACTTCCATAAAGTCGCGGTTGACCATGAACTGGCGGATACCGGCCATGATCTGGGAGCGAATTTTGAAGGTCTTGCGGGAGTCATCGTTAGAGATGAGATCCAGGTAGCGCTGACGATAGCGCGCTTCCTGATCCTGCAGGCCGTGGAATTTGTCTGGCAGCGGGCGCAGGGCTTTGGTCAGCAGACGCAGCTCGGTGCAGTGGATAGACAGTTCACCGGTTTTGGTTTTGAACAGTTTACCTTTCGCACCCAGGATATCGCCCAGGTCCCACTTCTTGAACTGCTCGTTGTAGATGCCTTCCGGCAGGTCGTCACGGGAAACGTACAGCTGAATACGGCCGCCAACGTCCTGCAAGGTCACGAAGGAGGCTTTACCCATGATACGACGGGTCATCATGCGGCCTGCAACGGCCACTTCGATATTCAGCGCTTCCAGCTCTTCGTTCTCTTTAGCGTCGAAGTCAGCGTGCAGTTGGTCTGAGGTGTGGTCACGACGAAAATCGTTCGGGAACGGCACGCCCTGCTCGCGCAGCGCTGCCAGCTTCTCGCGGCGGGTTTTCAGTTCGTTGTTAAGATCGACTACCGCGTCAGCGCCCTGTGCTTGTTGTTCAGACATGTTGGTTCCTCATAACCCTGCTTTCAAACTTGCTTCGATAAATTGGTCCAGGCTGCCGTCCAGCACCGCCTGCGTGTTGCGGGTTTCAACCCCGGTACGCAGGTCTTTGATGCGGGAGTCATCAAGGACGTAAGAACGGATCTGGCTGCCCCAACCGATGTCGGACTTGTTGTCTTCCATCGCCTGTTTCTCAGCATTTTTCTTCTGCATCTCCAGCTCATAAAGCTTCGCTTTCATCTGCTTCATGGCCTGGTCTTTGTTCTTATGCTGGGAACGGTCGTTCTGGCATTGCGTTACCGTGTTGGTTGGAATGTGGGTAATACGCACCGCAGATTCCGTACGGTTAACGTGCTGACCACCCGCACCGGATGCGCGGTAAACGTCGATACGCAGGTCCGCCGGGTTAATTTCGATATCAATATCTTCGTCAACTTCCGGGTAAACAAACGCGGAGCTGAAGGAGGTATGACGGCGGCCACCGGAGTCGAACGGGCTCTTACGCACCAGGCGGTGAACGCCGGTTTCGGTACGCAGCCAGCCGTAGGCGTAATCGCCAATGATCTTGATGGTGACGGATTTCAGACCCGCGACTTCACCTTCATACTCTTCTATAATTTCGGTTTTGAAGCCGCGCGCTTCTGCCCAACGCAGGTACATACGCGTCAGCATGCTGGCCCAGTCCTGCGCTTCGGTGCCGCCAGAACCGGCCTGAATATCGAGATAGCAGTCAGCGCTGTCGTATTCGCCGGAGAACATACGGCGGAACTCAAGCTGCGCCAGCTTCTCTTCCAGCACGTCGAGTTCTGCCACGGCTTCGTTAAAGGTTTCTTCGTCGTCGGCTTCGACGGCCAGCTCCAGCAAACCGGAAACATCTTCCAGCCCCTGGGCCATTTGATCCAGCGTATCTACGATAGCTTCGAGAGAGGAACGCTCTTTACCCAGCGCCTGTGCGCGTTCAGGTTCGTTCCAGACGTCCGGCTGTTCCAGCTCGGCGTTTACTTCTTCAAGACGCTCTTTCTTGGCATCGTAGTCAAAGATACCCCCTAAGAACGTCAGAGCGCTCCGTGAGGTCCTGAATACGGTTTTTTACCGGATTAATTTCAAACATGGTCTGTTTTCTTTTATGGACTTGTCAAAATGCGGTGATAAGAGCGGGATTGTACCGAATCCACGCCCTTTTTTATAGAGATTACTGCCGCTAAATTGGCCAGATATTGTCGATGATGATCTGAAGGGTGCGGTTACCGCGAAACTCGTTGATGTCCAGTTTGTACGCCAGCTCAACCTCGCGCACGCCGTTGTCCGGCCATACCGCCGTGTCAACGTTGAAGGCGATGCCGTCCAGCAGCGGGCCACCGCCCACGGGTTCGACCATCACTTTCAGATGACGTTCGCCGACGATACGCTGCTGCAGCAGGCGGAAACGCCCGTCGAACAGCGGTTCCGGGAACATTTGCCCCCACGGACCGGCATCGCGGAGCATTTGAGCCACGTCCATCGTCATCTCAAGCGGTGAAAGCTCGCCATCGGACACCACTTCCCCCTGCAACAGCGCCGGGTCGATCCAGTCGGTGACCAGCTCACCAAACAGACGCTGAAACTCGTCGAACTTCGCCTCTTCCAGCGACAGGCCAGCCGCCATCGCGTGGCCGCCAAACTTGATCATCAGACCCGGGTGAAGCGTATCAAGACGCTCCAGCGCATCGCGCATGTGCAGACCCTGAATCGAACGGCCAGAGCCTTTCAGCGTGCCGTCGCCCGCGGGGGCGAACGCGATCACCGGACGGTGGAAACGCTCTTTAATGCGCGACGCCAGAATACCGACGACGCCCTGATGCCACTCAGGATGGTACATCGCCAGGCCGCCCGGCAGCGTATCGCCGCTGCGCTCAAGCTTTTCGCACAGGGTCAGCGCTTCGGCCTGCATCCCCTGCTCAATCTCTTTGCGGGTCTGGTTCAGCGCGTCCAGCTCGTTGGCCAGCACGCGTGCTTCACCAATGTTATCGCACAGCAGCAGCGCCACGCCGACGGACATATCGTCCAGCCTTCCGGCTGCGTTAAGACGCGGCCCGAGGGCAAAGCCCAAATCGCTTGCCGCCAGCTTGAGCGGATCGCGGTTGGCAATCTCCAGCAGCGCCTTGATCCCTGGACGGCACTTGCCTGCCCGGATGCGGCTTAAGCCCTGCCAGGTCAAAATGCGGTTATTGGTATCAAGCGGCACCACGTCCGCGACGGTACCCAGCGCCACCAGATCGAGATATTCGGCCAGGTTCGGTACGGCAATACCGCGGGAGTCGAACCAGCCCTTGTCGCGTAACAGGGTACGCAACGCCAGCATCAGATAAAACGCCACGCCCACGCCTGCGAGGGATTTCGATGGGAAATCGCAGTCGCGCAGGTTGGGATTAATAATCGCTTCCGCATCAGGCAGCGTTTCGCCCGGCAGGTGGTGATCGGTGACCAGCACAGGGATCCCCAAAGCGTGAGCATGATCGACGCCCGCATGGGAAGAGATCCCGTTATCGACGGTCATGATCATCTGTGCACCACGGGCGTGGGCCTGATCGACCACTTCCGGGCTGAGGCCATAGCCGTCTTCAAAACGGTTTGGCACCAGATACGTGACGTTATCGCAGCCCAGCGCGCGCAGGCTGAGCACGCTCAGCGCGGTGCTGGTTGCGCCGTCGGCGTCGAAATCGCCCACCACCACAATCCGCGTTCCCTCACGAAGCGCGTTGTAGAGCATTTCAGTGGCTTTTTCGATACCGCTCAGCTGCTGCCACGGCAGCATCCCTTTCACGCTGCGTTCAAGATCCTCAGCGCTACGCACGCCGCGGCTGGCATAGAGGCGCTTAAGCAGCGCCGGGAGATCGTCTGGCAAATCAACCGGTTCAACCGCCTCGCGGCGGCGCAATTTTATTGGGGCTTTCACGCGGATTATTTACCACCAAACTGTTTCTGGTGCGCGTCGAGGAACTCTTTCATCTCTTTCGGTCCCTGATAGCCCGGAACGACATAGCCGTTGCTCAGGACAATCGCAGGCGTACCGCTCACGCCAAACTGCACGCCGAGCGCGTAGTGGTTAGCGATATCAATGTCGCAGGAGGCTGGCTTAACGCCTTTGCCGTTCATGGCGTCGTCAAACGCTTTGTTGCGATCTTTCGCACACCAGATCGCCTTCATGTCCTGCTCTGGCTGGCTCTGCACGCCCGCGCGCGGGAAGGCCAGGTAACGCACGGTAATGCCCAGCGCGTTGTAATCTTTCATCTCTTCATGCAGCTTGTGGCAGTAGCCACAGGTGATGTCGGTGAAGACGGTAATGACGTGTTTTTCCTGCGCCGCTTTATAGACGATCATCTCTTTTTCGAGCGCGTTCAGGTTTTTCATCAGCAGCTGGTTGGTAACGTTTACCGGCTGCGCGCCGCTTACGTCGTACATTGGCCCCTGAATAATGTGTTTGCCGTCTTCGGTGACGTACAGCACGCCGCTGTTGGTCAGTACCGTTTTCATGCCGGCAACCGGGGCAGGCTGAATATCGCTACCGGTGACGCCAAGCTTAGCCAGCGACTGTTTGATGGCGGCGTCGTCCGCATGGGCGAAACCGGTAAATGAGGCTGCCAGCAGGGTGAACAGCGCGAAAGACTTTTTCATATGTGATCCTGTTACAATTCGTCGGCACTCACGCACGAGGGTGGTGCTGTTGGTGTAGCTGCCGCAGGCGTTCCGTCGCGACATGGGTGTAAATTTGCGTCGTGGAAAGATCGCTGTGCCCCAGCAGCATCTGCACCACGCGTAAATCAGCGCCGTGGTTTAACAGATGCGTCGCGAAGGCGTGACGCAATACGTGCGGCGAAAGCTTTTCACTGTCGATACCCGCCAGTGTGGCGTAATGCTTGATGCGATGCCAGAACGTTTGCCGCGTCATCTGCTGGGCGCGCTGGCTCGGAAACAGGACGTCGATAGACGTACCATTGAGCAGCCATGGACGACCGTGCTCCAGGTACGTTTCCAGCCAGTAAACCGCCTCTTCACCCAGCGGAACCAGCCTTTCCTTGTTTCCTTTACCGATGACGCGCACCACGCCCTGACGCAGGCTGATGTCGCTCATCGTCAGGCCAACCAGTTCCGAAACGCGCAAGCCGGTAGCATACAATAGCTCAAGCATGGCTTTATCGCGTAACTCCAGCGGCAGGTCAACAGCCGGTGACTGTAATAATCTCTCAACTTGTGCTTCGCTGAGGTCTTTCGGTAGCCGCTGCGGAAGCTTAGGGGATGCCAGCAGCGCGCTGGGATCGTCTTCGCGAATCTTCTCACGGTAGAGGTGCTGGAACAGCCGACGCATGGCGCTGAGCAAACGCGCGGAACTGGTGGCTTTGTAGCCCCCCGCGATACGTTCCCCAAGCAGCGCCTGCAGGTCGTCACGCTGTGCGCTCGCAAGGGATAACCCCCGGTGCGCAAGCCACTCCACCAGCATGGTGAGATCGCGACGGTAGGCGCTGAGGGTATTCTCGGCCAAATTTTTCTCCAGCCACAGCGCGTCGAGAAACTGTTCGATCAGTGCGAGATCCTTTTCCACATCAGCCCCTTTGATTCTGCAGTCAGGCCATTATGCCTGATTGCGACCGGTTTCTGGTACACTACGCGCATAGTCAAAGCAAGAATTGAGATAGTTACGCGATGAATATTGGTCTGTTCTATGGTTCCAGCACCTGCTACACCGAAATGGCGGCAGAGAAAATTCGCGACATCATTGGCCCGGAACTGGTGACGTTGCATAACCTGAAAGATGACGCGCTTACGCTGATGGAGCAGTATGACGTGCTGATCCTCGGTATCCCGACATGGGATTTCGGCGAGATACAGGAAGACTGGGAAGCTATCTGGGACCAGCTTGATACGCTCAACCTCGACGGCAAAATCATTGCCATGTACGGCATGGGGGACCAGCTGGGTTACGGGGAATGGTTCCTGGACGCGCTCGGCATGCTGCACGACAAACTGGCGCCGAAAGGGGTGTCGTTTATCGGCTACTGGCCAACCGAAGGTTACGAGTTCACCAGTAAAAAACCGATTATTGCCAACGGCGAGCTGTTTGTTGGACTCGCGCTGGATGAAACCAATCAGTACGATCTCAGCGATGAACGCCTGCAAAGCTGGTGCGAGCAGATCCTGGGCGAAATGGCAGAAAAGTTTAGCTAACGCGCGTTACCCCTGCGTCGTCTGTTGCAACAGCATCCGGCGCAGGTCTCGCCACTCGGCAGCATCCATACTGTCAGCCGCCAGCCACAGATGCTGGCAACGCCCGCCGTCCACCTTGCGTAACCGTAACATCATGCCGCAGTTGAGCATCCAGGGCATACCGAGAATATCCCACTCTTTCCCCTGCCAGCGCAGGCGGGAATCCATCAGTAATTTAATCTCTCCCTGGCGGGCATTAATGCGACGCTGGCTGCGAACGCTGTCAAAAACGACAAACGACAGTAACAGCAGCCACAGAGGCGTATAGCTCAGCGGCCACGGCATCAGTAACACAAAGGCCGCGACCAGGCCGTGGAGCAATAAAGACATCCACTGCGAGCGCCACGAGACGCGAAGATCAGATTGCCACAGGACCACGTTCCCGATTCCGTGTTTGAATTAATTGCACCATCCGTTGCAACTCGGTGTCGGCGGGTTTGCCGTGGTTCATCAGCCAGTTGAACAAATCCGGATCGTCAGACTCAAGCAGGCGAACAAACAGACGCTTATCGTCATCGCTTAAGCTGTCATACTCATATTCGAAGAAAGGCATGATGGAAATATCAAGTTCACGCATGCCGCGACGGCACGCCCAGTGAATACGGGCCTTGTTGTTAATATCCATGTTCAGTTTCCTGCATTACGTTTGGCACAGTCGGTACCCCGTTCAGTGTTCTTTATTTCTCTACGGGGACACCAGCTAGTGTAACGTGTTTTTGACCGTTTCATTACTGGAATATTGCGATCGCCGAGCAGGCTTCCAGAATAATCCCTACAAAGACAGCGGATTACATTATTTTGCGTAGCGCTACGCATAACCGGTTTATGGCACAAATGGTCTGTTGAAAGCGCTTGCATTGCCTGCAGGCTCTTTTACCATTAGGCATTATCAAAGCGTTAAGCAATTCAGGATATCGTTATGGCATTTACACCATTTTCTCCTCGCCAGCCCGCCGCCTCTGCGCGTCTGCCGCTGACGCTTATTTCTCTTGATGACTGGGCGCTGGCAACGCTCACCGGTGCCGACGCCGAAAAATACCTGCAGGGCCAGGTGACCGCCGACGTCAGCCAGATGACAGAACACCAGCACCTGCTGGCCGCGCATTGCGACCCAAAAGGCAAAATGTGGAGCAATCTGCGTATCTTCCGCCGTCAGGACGGCTTTGCCTTTATTGAGCGCCGCAGCCTGCAAGAGGCCCAGCTCAAAGAGCTGAAAAAGTACGCGGTCTTTTCCAAAGTCACGATCGCCCCGGACGACGAACATGTCCTGCTGGGTGTGGCCGGTTTCCAGGCGCGTGCGGCCTTGAAAAATCTCTTCAGCGATCTGCCGGATGCTGAAAAGCAGATGGTCAGTGAAGGCGCGACCTCCATCCTGTGGTTTGAACACCCGGCGGAGCGTTTCCTGTTAGTCACGGATGCGGCAACCGCCGAACGCGTGACCGAAGCGCTGCGCGGCGAAGCGCAGCTTAACAACAGTCAGCAGTGGCTGGCGCTGAACATCGAAGCGGGTTTGCCGGTGATTGACGCCGCAAACAGCGCGCAGTTTATTCCTCAGGCAACCAACCTGCAGGCGCTGGGGGGCATCAGCTTTAAAAAAGGCTGTTACACCGGCCAGGAGATGGTGGCGCGTGCAAAATTCCGCGGCGCAAACAAACGCGCGCTGTGGACGCTGGCGGGCCATGCCAGCCGTGTACCTGAAGCCGGTGAAGACTTAGAGCTGAAGATGGGTGATAACTGGCGCCGCACCGGCACCGTGTTAGCCGCCGTACAGCTGGATGATGGACGTCTTTTGGTTCAAGCCGTTATGAACAACGACATGGAAGCCGACAGCGTGTTCCGCGTGCGTGACGATGCGAATACGTTGAGTATTGAGCCGCTGCCGTATTCTCTGGAAGAGTGATGCTGTATCGCCCGGTGGCGCTGCGCTTACC
The DNA here is from genome assembly GCF_041320715.1 of Enterobacter sp. KB-221C9. Lineage (NCBI taxonomy): Bacteria > Pseudomonadati > Pseudomonadota > Gammaproteobacteria > Enterobacterales > Enterobacteriaceae > Enterobacter > Enterobacter sp. KB-221C9. The sequence goes on along the minus strand of NZ_JBGIWG010000004.1, from coordinate 126,992 downwards.
GGGCCAACTTATCCCGTAGGTCGGGTAAGGCGAAGCCGCCACCCGACAAAAAAACTACGCCTGCCCTACATACAGATAAATCGCCAAAAAGTGGCACACGCTGCCGCCCAGCACAAAGCCGTGCCAGATGGCATGGTTGTATGGGATGCGCTTGCAGACGTAGAAAATCACGCCGAGCGAGTACACCACGCCACCTAAGGCCAGAAGCGTTACGCCCCCTACCGACAGTTTGACCGCCAGTTGATACACCACAATCAGCGATAGCCAGCCCATAGTCAGATAGGTGACCAGTGACAACACCTTAAACCGGTGCGCTATGGTCAGCTTAAACAGGATCCCCAGCAGTGCCAGGCTCCAGATAACAATCATCAGGCCACGCGACAGCGGTGAGTTGAGCCCCACCAGCAAAAAAGGCGTGTAGGTGCCTGCAATAAGAAGATAGATAGCACAGTGGTCAAATTTCTTGAGCCACGTCTTGGCCCGCTGATGCGGGATCGCGTGATACAGCGTCGACGCCAGGAACAGCAGGATCATACTCCCGCCATACAGGCTGTAGCTGGTAATGGCCATCGCGCTGGCATTGGTGTCCACCGCCTGCACCAGCAATAATACTAAACCGACAATCCCAAACACCAGGCCAATGCCGTGGCTGATGCTGTTGGCTACTTCCTCAGCCAGCGAATATCCCTGTGCGATTAATGGTCTGCTCACCATACAAAACTCCGGGAAAACAAAAGATGATTATTCATCGCATAACTATGCTAACTGAGAATGATTCCAGTGAACACCTGTTAGCTAAAAAAAATTCACTTCAAAATTTATACCTAAAAATCATAGATATAAAGAAATCTTTCACCTAACAATTGTTCACATAAAAATTTAATCATTATGAATCAAGAGCATAAAAATGGATCCTGCCGTCCGGGTGCATGTTATGATGTGACGATGAGGTCAGAATGAGAGTTATGCCATTGTGAGTATGTTCACCCACTCCGCCATTGCCAGTCTCAATAACCTGGAGATGATGGTCTACAACTATGTCATAAAAAATCGTGACAAAGTCATGTATATGACCATCCGCGAGCTGGCGGATGCGGCAGACGTCTCAACCACCACTATCCTGCGCTTTTGCCGCAAGCTTAACTGCGAAGGCTATTCTGAATTCCGCGTGCGCTTTAAGCTTTATCTTGAACAGAACGAGCCCCAGCAGGCGAACTTCGGTGCCAGCGAAATTATCAGCTTTTTTAAAAGTGTTAATAATGAAGAGTTCGACGCGTTATTAGATAATGCGGTAGATATTATTTTATCGTCAGAGCGAATTATATTTGTCGGTGCCGGGACATCGGGTTCGCTGGCAAAATATGGCGCACGTTTCTTTTCTAATATCGGGAAATTCAGTAACCATATTGATGACCCTTATTTCCCGGTCACCAACGATATGGCGAAAAATGCGCTGGCGATTGTGCTCTCCGTCTCGGGCGAGACCGAGGAGATCCTGCGCTTCGCCAGCCAGTTCAGCCTGCATCACTGCAAGGTGCTCTCCATTACCAGCCACGAGCACTCGCGTCTCGCAAAACTGGCGGATTTTAATCTCTCCTGGCATGTTCCTCAGACGCGTATTGCAGGCGTCTACGACATCACTACGCAAATTCCCGTCATTTATATTCTGGAATCTCTCGGACGTAAGCTGGCGAAGAAACTCACAGAATAAAACACCCTGTTTTTTTGATGTAACAAATCACATTTACTGTGAATTGTTATATCGTGACATTTAATTTCGCTTTGCTAGACTCGATGCCAATAAGCCATTTATTGAGAATAGCAGCGATGAAAAAATTGACCTTACCAAAAGATTTTTTATGGGGCGGCGCGGTTGCGGCTCACCAGGTTGAAGGCGGCTGGAACAAAGGCGGCAAAGGGCCAAGCATTTGCGACGTATTGACCGGCGGCGCACACGGCGTGCCGCGCGAAATCACACAGGACGTGGTGCCGGGTAAATACTACCCCAATCATGAAGCTATCGATTTCCACGGCCACTATAAAGAAGACATCAAGCTGTTTGCCGAGATGGGCTTCAAGTGTTTCCGCACCTCTATCGCCTGGACGCGCATCTTCCCGAAAGGTGACGAAACCCAGCCAAACGAAGAGGGTCTGAAGTTTTACGACGACATGTTCGACGAGCTGCTGAAGTACAACATCGAACCGGTGATCACCCTCTCCCACTTCGAAATGCCGCTGCACCTGGTGCAAGAGTACGGTAGCTGGACCAACCGTAAAGTGGTCGATTTCTTTGTACGCTTCGCGGAAGTGGTCTTCGAGCGCTACAAAAACAAGGTCAAATACTGGATGACCTTCAACGAAATCAATAACCAGCGTAACTGGCGCGCACCGCTGTTCGGTTACTGCTGCTCGGGCGTGGTCTATACCGAACATGACAATCCGGAAGAGACCATGTACCAGGTCCTGCACCACCAGTTTGTGGCCAGCGCCCTGGCGGTGAAAGCCGCGCGCCGCATCAACCCGGAGATGAAAGTCGGCTGCATGCTGGCGATGGTGGCGCTCTATCCGTTCTCCTGCAAGCCGGAAGACGTGATGTTCGCCCAGGAATCCATGCGCGAGCGCTATGTCTTTACCGACGTCCAGCTGCGTGGTTACTACCCGTCCTACGTGCTGAACGAGTGGGAGCGCCGCGGGTTCTCCATCAAGATGGAGGCAGGCGACGAGCAGATCCTGCGTGAAGGTACCTGCGACTACTTAGGTTTCAGCTACTACATGACCAACGCGGTGAAAGCAGAAGGCGGTACCGGCGATGCCATTTCCGGCTTCGAAGGCAGCGTGCCGAACCCGCACGTGAAGGCGTCCGACTGGGGCTGGCAGATTGACCCGGTGGGCCTGCGTTATGCCCTGTGTGAACTGTACGAACGTTATCAGAAGCCGCTGTTCATCGTGGAAAACGGGTTCGGCGCCTACGATAAGGTGGAAGAAGACGGCAGCATCAACGATGACTACCGCATCGACTACCTGCGTGCCCACGTGGAAGAGATGATCAAAGCCGTCACCCACGATGGCGTGGATCTGATGGGCTATACGCCGTGGGGCTGCATCGACTGCGTGTCGTTCACCACCGGCCAGTACAGCAAGCGCTACGGCTTTATCTACGTGAACAAGCACGACGACGGCACGGGCGATATGTCGCGTTCCCGCAAGAAGAGCTTCGAGTGGTATAAAGGCGTGATTGCCAGCAACGGCGAGGCGCTGTAATTTTTTGCCCGGTGGCGCTGCGCTTACCGGGCCTACTATTCGTGTAGGCCGGGTAAGGCGAAGCCGCCACCCGGCTTATTTCCCACCGGCCAACTCTAAAAAACTGCCCGTTACGTACGACGCCTTCTCGCTCAGCAGCCAGACAATCGCCTGCGCCACCTCTTCCGGCTGGCCGCCGCGCTGCATCGGCAGCAGCGACTTAACGCGATCCACCCGCCCCGGCTCTCCGCCGGACGCATGAATATCGGTATAAATTAGCCCCGGACGCACGCAGTTGACGCGAATGCCCTGCGCCGCCACCTCCAGCGATAGCCCGGTTGTCAGCGAATCCACCGCCCCCTTAGACGCGGCATAATCCACATATTCACCCGGCGCGCCCAGGCGGGACGCCGCGGAAGAGACATTCACTATCGCCCCACCCTTGCCGCCATGCTTGAAGGACATGCGTTTTACCGCTTCCCGACAGCAGAGAAAGTAGCCCGTGACGTTGGTCGCCAGAACGCGGTTAATGCGCTCAGCGGAGAGATTCTCGATAGTGGATTGCTCAAACAGAATGCCCGCATTATTGACCAGCGCCCGAAGCGGCTCGCCTTCACGATCGAGGCTGTCAAACATCGCCAGCACCTGGGCTTCATCACTGATATCTGCGCGGACGGCAAACGCTTTACCCCCCGCATCCACAATCTGCTTGATGACATCCGTCGCGGCTTTAATGTTGTGGTGATAGTTCACCGCCACGGTGTAGCCTTCGCGCGCCAGCTGCAGCGCGGTGGCTTTCCCAATGCCCCGGCTCGCGCCGGTGACCAGTGCAATTGCCATTCGCTTCTCCCAATAAAAAAGCCGGGTGGCGGCTTCGCCTTACCCGGCCTACGTTACTACATCAGCAATATTACTGGTATTCGCTCATCGGCACGCAGGAGCAGAACAGGTTACGGTCGCCGTAGACGTCATCAAGACGCTTCACGGTCGGCCAGTATTTGTTTGCCACGCCTGCCGGGAAGACCGCCAGCTCGCGGGAATAGCCGTGGTTCCACTCTGCCACCATCTCGTGCTGGGTGTGCGGGGCGTTGACCAGCGGGTTATCTTCCAGCGTCCACTCGCCGTCCTGCACGCGATCGATCTCCATGCGGATCGCCAGCATCGCGTCGATAAAGCGGTCCAGCTCGGCTTTGCTTTCAGATTCCGTTGGCTCCACCATCAGCGTACCCGCAACCGGGAACGACATGGTTGGCGCGTGGAAGCCGTAGTCGATCAGACGCTTGGCGATATCCAGCTCGCTAATGCCGGTCTGCTCTTTCAGCGGACGAATATCGAGGATGCACTCGTGCGCCACGCGACCGTCGCGGCCGGTGTAGAGCACCGGGAAGGCGGACTTCAGGCGAGTCGCAATATAGTTGGCGTTCAGGATCGCCACCTGGCTCGCCTGCTTCAGCCCTTCCGCGCCCATCATGCGGATGTACATCCAGCTGATTGGCAGGATAGAGGCGCTGCCGAACGGTGCCGCAGAGACCGCGCCCTGACGGGTCAGCATGCCTTCAATCTGCACCACGCTGTGGCCCGGAACAAACGGCGCCAGGTGCGCTTTCACGCCGATAGGCCCCATGCCCGGGCCACCGCCGCCGTGCGGAATGCAGAAGGTTTTGTGCAGGTTCAGGTGCGACACGTCCGCGCCGATAAAGCCCGGAGAGGTAATGCCCACCTGAGCGTTCATGTTTGCGCCGTCGAGGTAAACCTGACCGCCGTACTGGTGCACCACTTCACACACTTCGCGGATGGTCTCTTCGTACACGCCGTGGGTAGACGGGTAGGTCACCATGATGCAGGAGAGCTTGTCGCCCGCCTGCTCGGCTTTCGCACGCAGGTCGGCCAGATCGATGTTGCCGTTCTTATCGCACGCTACAACCACCACTTCCATGCCCGCCATCTGGGCAGAGGCCGGGTTGGTACCGTGGGCGGAGCTTGGGATCAGGCAGATATCGCGGTGACCTTCGCTGCGGCTTTCGTGGTAATGGCGGATCGCCAGCAGGCCCGCGTACTCGCCCTGCGCGCCGGAGTTCGGCTGCATGCAGAGCGCGTCATAACCGGTCAGCTTCACCAGCCAGTCGGAAAGCTGGTTGATCATCATGTGATAACCTTCCGCCTGCTCTGGCGGGCAGAACGGGTGCAGCTCGGAGAATTCAGGCCAGGTGATTGGGATCATCTCTGCCGCGGCGTTGAGCTTCATGGTGCAGGAACCCAGCGGGATCATCGCCTGGTTCAGCGCCAGATCCTTGCGCTCCAGAGAGTGCATGTAGCGCATCATCTCGGTTTCGCTGTGATAGCGATTAAAGACCGGGTGCGTCAGGATCGCATCGTTACGCAGCATGCTTTCCTGAATGGAGCGGCTGTCGAGCGCGACCTCTTTGTCGAGCGCGTCAACGTCCAGACCGTGCGCGTCACCCAGCAGCACGCTGAACAGGTTCAGGATATCGTCGCGGGTGGTGCTTTCATCCAGCGTAATGCCGACGGCGTTGTGGATGTCGCTGCGCAGGTTGATCTCTGCCGCATTCGCGCGCGCCAGCACGGCCGCTTTGTCCGCCACGTCCACACACAGGGTGTCGAAGTAGTGGGCATGGCGCAGCTTAAGGCCTTTCTGCTGCAGGCCGCAAGCCAGAATATCGGCCAGGCGGTGAATGCGGCTGGCAATGCGCTTCAGGCCAGCCGGGCCGTGGAACACGGCGTACAGGCTGGCGATGTTTGCCAGCAGCACCTGAGAGGTACAGATGTTGGAGTTCGCTTTTTCGCGGCGGATGTGCTGCTCGCGGGTCTGCATCGCCATGCGCAGCGCGGTGTTACCGGCAGCATCTTTTGAGACGCCGATAATACGGCCGGGCATGGAGCGTTTGAATTCATCTTTCGCGCCGAAGAACGCCGCGTGCGGGCCGCCGTAGCCCATCGGCACGCCGAAGCGTTGCGCCGAGCCGAAGACAATATCCGCGCCCTGTTTGCCCGGCGCCGTCAGCAGCACCAGCGCCATAAAGTCGGCGGCAACGCTGACAACCACTTTGCGGGATTTCAGCTCGGCAATCAGCGTGCCGTAGTCGTGAACTTCGCCGGTGGTGCCTACCTGCTGCAGCAGCACGCCGAAGACGTCCTGGTGATCCAGCACTTTGTCAGCGTCGTCGACGATCACGTCAAAGCCGAAGGTTTCCGCACGGGTGCGCACCACGTCCAGCGTCTGGGGATGCACGTCCGCCGCCACGAAGAAGCGGTTGGCATTTTTCAGCTTGCTCACGCGCTTAGCCATCGCCATTGCTTCGGCGGCAGCGGTCGCTTCATCCAGCAGCGAAGCGGAGGCGATATCCATCCCGGTCAGATCCAGCGTCACCTGCTGGAAATTCAGCAGCGCTTCCAGACGGCCCTGAGAGACTTCTGGCTGATATGGGGTGTAAGCGGTGTACCAGCCCGGGTTTTCCAGCATGTTACGCAGGATAACCGGCGGCAACTGCACGTTGGTGTAGCCCATGCCAATGTAAGACTTATAGCGCTTGTTCAGGCCTGCGATAGCCTTCAGCTCCGCCAGCGCGGCGAATTCCGTAGTGGCTTCCCCCACCTGTGGCGGCGTGGCAAGCTGGATGTCTTTTGGCACAATCTGGCCGATCAGTGCGTTTAATGAATCCGCGCCAACTGTCTTCAGCATCTCCTGCTGTTGCTGAGCATCCGGCCCAATGTGACGTTCAATAAAGGCGCCACGGTTTTCAAGCTGGCTTAAAGTCTGTGTCATGAGCGATGGTTCCTGAAACGTGCAGTGAATCGTAGTTATCTGTAACGCTGTTGCCCGGTGGCGCTAACGCTTACCGGGCCTACGTTGACCTGTAGGCCGGATAAGCGCAGCGCCATCCGGCACAACGTTATTCGTCTTCCAGTAGTGCTTCGTACGCGGTCGCATCCAGCAGCGCGGCAATCTGAGATTCGTCGCTGGCTTTGATCTTGAAGATCCAGCCGCCTTCATAAGGCTCGCTGTTCACCAGCTCTGGCGAATCGCTCAGCGCGTCGTTGACGGCAACGATTTCGCCGCTCACAGGGGCGTAGATGTCAGATGCCGCTTTTACGGACTCCGCTACGGCGCAGTCGTCGCCCGCGCTAACGGTCGTGCCCACGTCAGGCAGGTCAACAAACACCATGTCGCCCAGCAGCTCTTGCGCGTGCTCGGTGATCCCGACGGTGTAAGTGCCGTCCGCCTCTTTGCGCAGCCACTCGTGTTCTTTGCTGTATTTCAGTTCTGCTGGCACATTGCTCATTGAAGTTCTCCTGATAAAAATGATTAGGCGACCGGCTTACCGGCGCGAACAAAAATCGGTTTGGTTACGTTGACCGGCATTTCGCGGTTGCGGATTTGCACCACCGCCGTTTCGCCAATACCCGCCGGCACGCGTGCCAGTGCAATACTGTAGCCCAGCGTCGGGGAGAAGGACCCGCTGGTGATCACGCCTTCACGAGGATTGCCGTCAGCATCGGTAAAACGCACCGGCAGTTCACCGCGCAGCACGCCCTTCTCGGTCATCACCAGACCCACCAGCTGTTCAGTGCCCTTCTCGCGCTGCATCTCCAGTGCTTCACGGCCAATAAAGTCGCGGTCAGCCGGTTCCCACGCGATGGTCCAGCCCATGTTGGCGGCCAGCGGAGAGACGCCTTCGTCCATCTCCTGACCGTAGAGGTTCATCCCCGCTTCCAGACGCAGCGTATCGCGCGCGCCCAGACCCGCAGGCTTCACGCCCGCTTCCACCAGCGCACGCCAGAAATCAGCGGCCTTCTCGTTCGGCATGGCAATTTCGTAGCCCGCTTCACCGGTGTAGCCGGTGGTGGCGATAAACAGATCGCCCGCCTGCACGCCGAAGAACGGCTTCATGCCTTCGGTTGCTTTGCGCTGCTCGTCGTTAAACAGAGACGCGGCCTTCGCCTGCGCGTTCGGCCCCTGCACGGCGATCAGCGACAGATCGTCACGGACGGTGATGTCGATGGCATAAGGTTCGGCGTGTTGGGTGATCCAGGAGAGGTCTTTTTCGCGGGTGGCGGAGTTTACAACGAGGCGGAAGAAATCTTCAGTGAAGTAATAGACGATAAGGTCATCAATCACGCCGCCCGAGGCATTCAGCATGCCGGTATAGAGCGCTTTACCCGGCGTCTTCAGTTTGGCGACGTCGTTTGCCAGCAGATAACGCAAAAACTCCCGGGTGCGGCTACCGCGCAGATCGACAATCGTCATGTGGGACACGTCGAACATACCGGCATCGGTGCGCACCGCGTGGTGCTCATCAATCTGCGAGCCGTAGTGCAGCGGCATCATCCAGCCGTGGAAGTCCACCATGCGGGCGCCGCATAACACGTGTTGTTCGTACAAAGGAGTCTGTTGAGCCATCTTGTCCTCGTTGAAAAATTCACCGTGAAACCCGGTATCGGCCCCGTTTCCTGGCGCCGACGCAAACGTTCTCTTTTACCTGAACTTACCACCGAACCCGGCGGTTAACCATAAGGTAAAACGGGTCATCACATTAGCTTATGACCAAAAAACGCTGAAAAGCCTACAGAGTTATTCACTGGAAAAATGCGATTAACCCCGCACAAAATTAACAATGATCTAACAGGATTTAGCAGATGGTGATATTTCGTGCGGAAAAACGGGCCGAATTTCCGTAACGACAAAAACACGACATTAGATTATCTAATGCGAAAAATGACGTGAAATTAGAATATTTCAAACGAGGGGATTTCCCCGGCTCAGAGGCCGGGAAAATAAAGTGTGACGGGTGTCTAAATTAACGTAGCCAGTCCGGCAGGTCGTTAAGACCCATCGCCTGACGAAGAAGTTGAGGTTTAACACCCGGAAGGGTGTCGGCCAGCTTGAGGCCAATGTCGCGCAGCAGTTTTTTCGCCGGATTCGCCCCGGCAAACAGTTCGCGGAAGCCCTGCATGCCCGCCAGCATCATCGCCGCGCTGTGCTTGCGGCTGCGCTCGTAGCGACGCAGGTAGAGATGCTGGCCGATATCTTTGCCTTCGCGGTGCAGGCGACGCAGCTCCTCGACCAGCTCCGCCGCGTCCATAAAGCCAAGGTTAACGCCCTGCCCGGCCAGCGGATGAATGGTATGCGCCGCATCGCCCACCAGCGCCAGACGGTGCGCCGCAAATTGACGCGCGTAGCGGCCGGTTAACGGAAATACCTGGCGCTCGCTTTCAAGCGTGCACAGGCCAAGGCGGTTATCAAACGCCACGCACAGCGCCTGGTTAAAGGCGTCCGGCGTCGCCTCCTGCATATGCTGGGCTTTTTCCGGCACCAGTGACCAGACAATCGAGCACAGGTGCGGATCGGAAAGCGGCAGGAACGCCAGAATGCCGTCGTTGTGGAAAATCTGCCGCGCCACGCCGCCGTGCGGCTCCTCGGTGCGGATCGTTGCCACCAGAGCATGATGGCGGTAATCCCAGAACGTCAGCGGGATATCGGCCTTATTGCGCAGCCAGGAGTTGGCACCGTCAGCGCCCACCACCAGACGCGCGGTCAGCATGTCGCCGCTTTGTAAGGTGATAAACGCCTCGTTTTCACCCCATGCCACCTGCTGGATCTGCGCAGGCGCAATCAGGGTCACATCGCTGCACTGCTGTGCTTTCTGCCATAGCGCGTGGTGGATCACCGCGTTTTCGATGATATGCCCCAGATGGCTATAGCCCATGCTTTCATCATCAAAAGCAATATGACCAAAGCTGTCTTTATCCCACACCTCCATGCCGTGATAGCAGCTGGCGCGCTGCGCCACAATATCTGCCCAGACGCCAAGGTGCGTCAGCAATTTCTCGCTGGCGGCATTGATCGCCGAGACGCGGAGTTCCGGCGGAGCATCTGGTGCAACGGGCTGAGGCTGCTTTTGCTCCAGCACCGCCACGCGCAGGCCGCTGCCCTGTAAACCACAGGCCAGCGCCAGTCCGACCATACCGCCGCCAACGATGGCGACATCAACATTTTGCACGGTGATAACTCCTTAACGCGCGACCCAACCAAGAGTCCGATGCGCCAGCACGTCACGTGCCGGAATGAATAATTCCATCGCCATCAGCCCGAGGTTGCGACCTGCAACCAGCGGCCCCCAGCGATTGGCAAAGAGATGGACTAAGCCGTCGGTGACGCCAATCGTCGCCTCTTTATCGGCCTGGCGTCGCTTCTGGTAATGGCTGAGTACCGGGTATGCGCCACAGTCTTTTTGCTCGCCCCACGCCTGCGAAAGGGTTTCCGCCAGGCTCATGACATCCCGCAGACCAAGGTTGAACCCTTGCCCCGCGATGGGGTGCAGCGTCTGCGCGGCATTACCGACAAGCGCCAGACGATGGGAGATGGACTGAGAGGCTGTCGTCAGCGAAAGCGGGTAGACCGCCCGCTGGCCAGCATGGGTGATACGCCCCAGCCGCCAGCCAAAAGCTTTTTGCAGCTCGGTACAAAAACGTTCGTCTGACCAGGCTTTAACCTCTTCAGCCTTATCCTGCGGATGACACCAGACAAGCGAACAGCGCCCGTCCGACATCGGCAGCATGGCCAGCGGACCGTGCTGCGTAAAGCGTTCAAACGCCCTGCCGTGGTGTTCTGCTGCGGTAGAAACGTTCGCAATGACCGCAACCTGCCCGTAAGGCTGCTGCCGCCACTCGACGCCACACTGGGTGCCGAGCGACGAGCGCGAGCCGTCCGCGGCGACCAGAAGCTGGCCGTCAAGGACGGTGCCGTTTTCCAGCGTCACGCTGACCGAGGCCTCACTGCGACTCACGCTGGCCACGCGCGCAGGACAATGCAGCGTGACGCCCGGCGCATCCTGGAGCAGGCGGAACAGACGCAATCCGACGTCGTGCAGCTCAACAACCTGACCCAGAGCATCAATTCGGTAATCCTGCGCGTCCAGCGTGACAAAGCCCGCATGGCCGCGATCGCTGACGTGAACGGTTTTAATTGCCGTGGCGCAGTCGGCAATGGCCTGCCAGATGCCAATGCGCGACAGCTGCTGACACGTGCCCTGCGCGAGCGCAATGGCGCGGGCATCAAAACCGGGGTGGTTAGATGCCTCTGGCGCAACGGCTTCCACCAGGTGCACCGGAAGCTGGCCTTTCGTCAAATGCGAAATGGCCAGCGCCAGCGTGGCCCCGGTCATGCCGCCGCCAACGATAATCACGCTCATACGCGTGCCGCTGCCATCAGCGCCTCGATGTCGTCAGCGTTTTTCACGACGCTCGCGGTCAGGTTTTCGTTACCGGTTTCGGTAATAACGATGTCGTCTTCAATACGAATGCCAATCCCGCGGTACTCTTCAGGCACGTCGGCGTCCGGCGCGATATACAGACCCGGCTCCACGGTTAACACCATGCCCGGCTCCAGCACGCGCGAACGGTCCGTGCCGTACGCGCCAACGTCATGTACATCCAGCCCCAGCCAGTGGCTCAGGCCGTGCATGAAATACGGTCGATGCGCATTTTCAGCAATCAGGGTGTCGACATCCCCTTTCAGGATCCCGAGCCTGACCAGACCGGTAATCATGATGCGCACCACTTCACCGGTCACTTCCTGAATGGAGGTTCCGGGGCGATACAGCCTGAGCGCGGTCTCAAGCGACTCGAGAACGATGTCGTAAATCGCGCGCTGTGCCGGTGAGAATTTACCGTTCACCGGGAAGGTACGGGTGATGTCGCCCGCGTAGCCCTGATATTCGCAACCGGCGTCAATCAGCACCAGATCGCCGTCGCGCAAAGCGCTTTCGTTTTCGGTGTAGTGGAGAATGCAGCCGTTCTCCCCACCGCCAACGATGGTGTTGTAGGAGGGATAACGCGCGCCGTGACGGTTAAATTCGTGGTGAATTTCGCCTTCCAGCTGGTATTCGAACAGCCCGGGACGGCATTTCTCCATGGCGCGGGTGTGCGCCAGGGCGCTGATTTCGCCCGCACGGCGCATCAAATTCAGCTCTTCTTCAGACTTGAAGAGGCGCATCTCATGCACCACCGGACGCCAGTCCGTCAGCGTCGCCGGCGCGGACAGGTTCTGCCGCGAGCCTTTGCGCAGCTTATCCAGCGCGGTGAAAACAATCTCATCGGCGTACGCATATTCGCCCTGCGCGTGATAGAGCACGTCGAGGCCGTTAAGCAGCTGATAGAGCTGCTGGTTGATTTCGCTAAACGCCAGCGCGCGGTCAACGCCCAGCTTCGCCGGTGCGGCCTCCTGGCCTAAGCGGCGGCCAAACCAGATTTCAGCGGTTAAGTCTCGCACGCGGTTGAAAATCACGCTGTGGTTGTGGGTGTCATTGCTCTTAATCAGCACCAGCACCGCTTCCGGCTCGTTAAAGCCGGTGAAGTACCAGAAATCGCTGCTCTGACGATAGGGATATTCGCTGTCGGCGCTGCGCGTAACTTCGGGCGCAGCAAAAATCAGCGCGGCGCTGCCCGGCTGCATTGTTGCCAGCAGCGCCTGACGGCGGCGCGAATACTCTTGACTCGAGATAACCATGACACCCTCCTGTGCGTTATTTTTCTTAATGTAAGGTTGGCTTGCGGACTTCCGGCGCGGTCGGCTGTGAGCGCGTGAAGTTGTCGTGGCACAGCAGTGCCGCCACGCGCACGTACTCAATAATCTCTTCAAGCGACATTTCCAGCTCTTCCTGGTCTTCGTCTTCATCGTAGCCAAGCTGGGCGATGTTGCGCAGGTCGTCGATCGCTTCACCCGCTTCGCCGGTCACTTTATCCAGTTTAGGCTGCGTCACGCCCAGCCCCAGCAGATAGTGGTTTACCCAGCCGGCCAGCGCATCGGCGCGATCGAACACGCTAACGTCGTCGCCTTCAGGCAGATAAAGCTGAAAAAGGAAGCCATCGTCTTCCAGCGAATCGCTGGTGGCGGCATGCATTTTACGCAGCGCTTCCGCCAGCTCGTGACCAAACGCCAGCCCTTCATTCGTGAGGTCGTGGATCAGCGGCTGCCATGAGCTGTCGCTGTTTCCGCCGCACAGCATGCCGCTGATCAGACCGTGCATTTCGGCAGGGGTTAAACCGACTCCCTGCTGGTTCAGTAACTGGTTTAAATCCTTGTAACCAGGCATTTCGTTCTGTATAGACATGAGCATTCGTCATCAAAGGGGGGAAGTTTCATGATATGCTACCACTTTGGACCCTGGTGATACCAGAAAAGGGCTTGTATCTTCACATCAGGGTAGCTATAGTGTCGCCCCTTCGCAGCCCCCGGGGCAGTAAGCGAAGGCAGCGCAGTCAATCAGCAGGAAGGTGGCATGTCTGCACAACCCGTCGATCTCCAGATTTTTGGCCGTTCACTGCGAGTGAATTGTCCGCCTGAACAAAGGGATGCTTTGAATCAGGCAGCGGACGATTTGAATCAGCGGTTGCAAGATCTAAAAGAACGCACTAGAGTCACAAATACTGAGCAGCTGGTTTTCATCGCCGCGTTGAACATCAGCTATGAACTGACTCAGGAAAAAGCGAAGACCCGCGACTACGCGGCAAGCATGGAGCAACGCATTAAAATGCTCCAGCAGACCATAGAACAGGCATTGCTTGATCAAGGTCGCAATCCCGAAAGACCGGGACCAAAGTTTGAATAACACTTCTCAGTTGACTATGGTAGAGTAACTGTGAAGACAAAATTTCTCTGAGATGTTCGCAAGCGGGCCAGTCCCCTGAGCCGATATTTCATACCACAAGAATGTGGCGCTCCATGGTTGGTGAGCATGCTCGGTCCGTCCGAGAAGCCTTAAAACTATGACGACACATTCACCTTGAACCAAGGGTTCAAGGGTTACAGCCTGCGGCGGCATCTCGGAGATTCCCTCTCTTTTCTTCTACCAACTACCATGACTCAATTCCCTGAAGTTTCTGCTTCACGCCAGGACATCCGTCAGTTAATTCGTCAGCGCCGCCGTGCGTTAACCCCCGATCAGCAAGCGCATTTTGCCCAGCAGGCTGCCGCCCGTATGATGGCGTATCCCCCTGTCGTGATGGCGCACACCGTTGCGCTGTTTCTGTCGTTTGATGGAGAGCTGGATACCCAACCGCTGATAGAGCAGCTCTGGCGCGCCGGGAAGAAGGTCTATCTGCCGGTGCTGCACCCGTTCAGCGACGGTAATCTGCTGTTTCTGCACTACCATCCGCACAGCGAGCTGGTGGTGAATCGCCTGAAAATCACCGAGCCGAAACTCGACGTGCGCGACGTGCTGCCGCTGTCACAGCTGGATGTGCTGATTACGCCGCTGGTGGCGTTTGATGAGCAGGGCCAGCGTTTAGGGATGGGCGGCGGCTTTTACGACAGGACGCTGCAAAACTGGCAGCAGTACGGGTTGCAGCCGGTGGGTTACGCGCATGATTGTCAGGGCGTGGAGGCGTTGCCGGTGGAGAAGTGGGATGTGCCGTTACCGGCGGTAGTGACGCCATCGAAGTTGTGGGAGTGGTGAAACAGGCGTGCAGCCTGATGCCCTCACCCCAGCCCTCTCCCACAGGGAGAGGGTGAAAACATAAAAAACGGTAACTATCGTTACCGTTTTGCATTTACCTCGCACCATCAGTACAGCAGACGCGCGCGAATCGTCCCCGCAATAGACTTCATGCTCAGCAACGCTTTCTCGGCCACATCGTCATCCGCTTCGATATCAATGACCACATAGCCCATCTGCGAGTTCGTTTGCAGATACTGCGCGGCAATGTTGACGCCCTGCTCGGCAAAGATCTGGTTGATCGCGGTCAGCACGCCCGGACGGTTTTCGTGGATGTGCAGCAGACGACGACCACCGTGCAGCGGTAGAGACACTTCCGGGAAGTTGACGGCAGAGAGCGTAGAACCGTTGTCGGAGTATTTACTCAGCTTACCCGCCACTTCCAGACCGATATTCTCCTGCGCTTCCTGGGTAGAACCGCCGATGTGTGGCGTCAGGATCACGTTGTCAAACTCGCACAGCGGAGAGGTAAACGGATCGCTGTTGGTGGCTGGCTCCGTCGGGAACACGTCGATGGCCGCGCCCGCCAGATGCTTACGCTTCAGCGCATCCGCCAGCGCCGGGATATCGACAACCGTGCCGCGCGCGGCGTTAATCAGCAGTGAACCCGGCTTCATCAGCGCCAGCTCTTCCGCGCCCATCATGTTTTTGGTGGACGCATTTTCCGGCACGTGCAGGCTCACCACGTCGCTCATGTTCAGCAGGTCAGACAGGTGTTGAACCTGGGTCGCATTGCCCAGCGGCAGCTTGCTTTCGATATCGTAGAAAAACACGTGCATACCCAGAGATTCCGCCAGAATACCGAGCTGCGTACCGATGTGACCGTAGCCGATAATCCCCAGTTTTTTACCACGTGCTTCGAAAGAGCCGGACGCCAGCTTGTTCCACACGCCGCGGTGCGCCTTGGCGTTCGCTTCTGGAATGCCGCGCAGCAGTAGCAGAAGTTCGCCAATCACCAGCTCCGCCACGGAACGGGTGTTGGAGAACGGGGCGTTGAAGACGGGAATACCGCGTTTGGCGGCGGCGTTCAGGTCAACCTGGTTGGTACCAATGCAGAAGCAGCCAATAGCCACCAGCTTTTCCGCCGCGGCAATAACGTCTTCAGTCAGATGAGTACGGGATCGCAGGCCAATGAAGTGGGCATCACGGATGGACGCTTTCAGCTCTTCGGTATCGAGCGCGCCTTTGTGAAATTCGATGTTGGTGTAACCTGCCGCACGAAGGCTATCGATTGCTTTTTGATGCACGCCCTCGACCAGCAGGAATTTAATCTTGTCTTTCTCCAGTGATACCTTTGCCATTTACCCGACCCTGTTTTTGTCTGAACTGATGTTGTGCTGGATATGAATCCGCTGTAGCCAACATATCAAAAAAAACTATTGCAGCAATATGAACGTTTGCGTCGGCACTCTGAAGAAAAGTCATCCAGGGCAAAATGTCAGAGGAAAATGCTATGGAAATTTACAAACTCGGCAGGATCGGCAAAAGAGGCGGAAAAACGTGACACAAGTCACCGAATTTAGCTTTTCAAAAATTTTTTAGCGGGGGGAGGAGTCCCCCCGTCAGATCATTTTACGATGGTTTTCACGCCGTCAGCGGTGCCGATCAGCGCCACATCCGCGCCACGGTTGGCGAATAGCCCTACGGTCACTACGCCTGGGATAGAGTTGATGGCATTTTCCAGCGCAATTGCGTCGAGAATTTCCAGACCGTGAACGTCGAGGATCACGTTACCGTTGTCGGTGACGACGCCCTGACGATATTCCGGACGACCGCCCAGCTTCACCAGCTGACGGGCAACCGCGCTACGCGCCATCGGGATCACTTCGACCGGCAGCGGGAAATTACCCAGAATGTCGACCTGCTTGGAGGCGTCCGCGATGCAGATTAACTTGTCCGCAACGGAGGCGATGATTTTTTCGCGCGTCAGCGCAGCGCCGCCGCCTTTGATCATCTGCATGTGGCCGTTGATTTCATCCGCACCATCAACGTAAATCCCCAGACGATCCACTTCGTTGAGATCGAAAACGGTAATGCCGAGGCTTTTCAGCTTTTCCGTGGAAGCATCAGAGCTGGAAACCGCGCCCTCGATTTGCCCCTTCATCGTGCCCAGCGCATCGATAAAGTGTGCCGCGGTTGATCCCGTACCGACACCGACAATGGTACCCGGCTGCACGTACTGGAGAGCGGCCCATCCTACTGCTTTTTTCAGTTCATCCTGCGTCATGATCGTTTTGCCTGTGGTGTGAAAACTCAGGGCGCATTATAGAACACGTCGAATGGAATTCGTCTGCCACAAAGGGAAAATTGTGTCATAGTGCAGAATAAGCAAAATTAAGGAGCCAGCCAGAGCAATGAAACGTCCGGACTACAGAACACTACAGGCACTTGATGCAGTTATTCGTGAACGCGGTTTTGAGCGCGCGGCGCAAAAGCTTTGCATCACCCAGTCCGCCGTATCACAGCGTATCAAACAGCTTGAAAACATGTTCGGCCAGCCGCTGCTGGTGCGTACCGTGCCGCCACGTCCAACCGAGCAGGGACAAAAGCTCCTCGCCCTGCTGCGCCAGGTTGAACTGCTGGAAGACGAGTGGCTGGGTGACGAACAAACGGGCTCTACCCCGCTGCTGCTCTCTCTGGCGGTCAACGCCGACAGTCTGGCGACCTGGCTGCTGCCGGCCCTTGCGCCGGTATTAGCGGATTCCCCTATTCGCCTGAACTTACAGGTTGAAGATGAAACCCGTACCCAGGAACGCCTGCGTCGCGGGGAAGTGGTTGGGGCGGTCAGTATCCAGCCTCAGGCGCTGCCAAGCTGTCTTGTCGATCAGCTGGGCGCCCTGGACTACCTGTTTGTGGGGTCAAAAGCCTTCGCCGAGCGCTACTTCCCGAACGGCGTCACCCGCGCCGCGCTGCTGAAAGCCCCCGCCGTCGCGTTCGACCATCTGGACGATATGCATCAGGCGTTCCTGCAGCAAAACTTCGATCTGCCGCCGGGCAGCGTGCCGTGCCATATCGTTAACTCGTCAGAAGCCTTTGTGCAGCTTGCGCGTCAGGGCACCACCTGCTGCATGATCCCGCATCTGCAGATTGAGAAAGAGTTGAAAAGCGGTGAGCTGATTGACCTAACGCCGGGGCTGTATCAGCGTCGGATGCTCTACTGGCACCGTTTTGCGCCGGAAAGCCGCATGATGCGCAACGTCACCGACGCGCTGCTGGCGTTTGGGCACAAGGTGTTGAGACAGGATTAAAAAATAAGCCGGGTGGCGGCTTCGCCTTACCCGGCCTACAGATTACTGAGCCGGTTTCGGCTGTGCTGCAACAGGCTCCAGCTGGAAGACCACATCCACCTGATCGTCGAACTGAATGGTTGGCTGCTCGTAAGTTTCCTGAGCGGACACCGGGGCTGCATCAGCCTTCATCATCCGTACCATCGGGCTTGGCTGGTAGTTAGAGACGTGGTAACGCACGCTGTAAACCGGGCCGAGCTTGCTCTTAAAGCCAGAAGCCAGCTGTTCCGCCTGGTGAATGGCATCATCAATCGCCGCTTTACGCGCTTCGTCTTTGTATTTCTCCGGTTGCGCAACGCCCAGCGACACGGAACGAATTTCGTTCAGACCCGCCTTCAGCGCGCCATCCAGCAGCGCGTTAAGCTTATCCAGCTGACGCACGGTCACTTCGACGGTACGCACGGCGCGGTAGCCTTTCAGGATGCTTTTACCATTCTGGTAGTCGTAATCGGGTTGAGTACGCAGGTTCGCGGAGTTGATATCTTTTTTACCAACACCGTTCTGCTCGAGGAAAGAGAGGTATTGCGCAACGCGATCGTCAGCCTGCTTCTTGGCAGATGCCGCATCCTTCGCAGCGACATTGACTTCAATTGCCAGCGTTGCAACATCGGGTACCGCGTCCACGCTTGCAGTGCCTGAAGTGACGATGTGCGGGCCATCCGGCAGTTCACTTGCCTGCACCGACACCGCACCAAAACTTACTAATGCCGCCAGGGCCATCACCTTAAACTTCACTGTTATTCCTCCATGTTGCGAAGAGTGCCCATTAACAGGGCGCATGCCAGCAAGCTTAGCGGGTCGTGTTCAGTTGTCCATAAGACAAGGATTAGTTGAACAATTCCTGAACGTGGTGAATCCCCTCTTTTGCCAGCTGAAAAGCAATAAACCACATCACCAGCCCCACCAGAGTGTTGATGATGCGCTGGGCTTTGGCCGTACGCAGACGAGGTGCCAGCCATGCCGCCAGAATGGCAAGACCGAAGAACCAGAGGAAAGAGGCGCTGACCGTGCCAAGCGCAAACCAGCGTTTCGGCTCAACGTCCAGCTGCCCGCCCAGGCTGCCCAGCACCACGAAGGTGTCCAGATAAACATGCGGATTAAGCCAGGTGACCGCCAGCATGGTGACGATAATCTTCCAGCGGCCCTGCTTCATGACTTCCGCGCTCGCCAGTTCGAGGTTGCTGCTCATCGCGGTTTTCAGGGCACCAAAACCGTACCAGAGCAGAAACGCCACGCCGCCCCAGGTGACCAGCGCCAGCAGCCAAGGAGACTGCATCAGCAATGCGCTGCCGCCAAAAATCCCGGCACAGATCAGCAGTAAATCGCTTACCGCGCACAGCAGGGCAATCATCAGATGATACTGGCGGCGGATGCCCTGGTTCATCACGAATGCATTTTGCGGGCCGAGGGGAAGGATCATAGCTGCACCTAAGGCAAGCCCTTGAAAGTAATAGGATAACATGACGAAATTCTCACAGTATTGTTCTGGAAGGTGACTATACTGCGCGAATCACATTAGAGGAAATGGATAATATTAATTGGGGATTAGCGGCGCTTATAAAAGTAAAGCCCGGTGGCGCTAGCGCTTACCGGGCCTGCGGGTGACGTTATTCTGCTTCTTTGACTTTTTTGACGTTTACGTCCATCTGCGGGTACGGGAAGCTGATGCCGTTGGCGTCGAAGTCGCGCTTAATGCGTTCCAGCACGTCCCAGTACACGTTTTGCAGATCGCTGCTCTTGCTCCAGATACGCACCACGAAGTTAATCGAGGACGCGCCCAGCTCGTTCAGGCGAACCGTCTGCTCTTTGTCTTTCAGAATGCGATCGTCTGAAGCAATGATGTTGCTAATCAGCGACTTCACCTGATCGATGTCGGAGTCGTACGCCACGCTGATAATCAGTTCGTTACGACGCACCGGTTCACGGGAGAAGTTAATGATGTTGCCCGCGATGATTTTCCCGTTCGGGACGACTACGATGCGGCCATCGACGGTACGCAGGGTCGTTGAGAAAATCTGCACCTGCAGCACGGTTCCGGCAATGCCGCCAAGGTCAACGTATTCGCCGGAACGGAACGGACGGAAGGTGACCAGCAGAACGCCTGCCGCCAGGTTTGAAAGCGAGCCCTGCAGCGCCAGACCAATAGCCAGACCGGCGGCACCGAGAACGGCAATGACGGAGGCGGTCTGCACGCCCACACGGCCCAGCGCCGCAATCAGCGTAAAGGCGATAATACCGTAGCGCACCAGTGCGGAGAGGAAGTCCGCCACCGTGGCGTCAATGTGACGGGCCAGCATCACGCGGTTTACCGCGTTCGATACAATTCGCGCCACGATCATCCCGACGATGATGATGGCAATCGCCGCGACGATGTTCACGGCATAGCTCAGCAGCAGCGCCTGGTTGCGCACCAGCCAGTTACCGGCGTTATTGATGCTGTCTACAACATCGAGTTGTTCCATTTATTCTTCCTTTTGTTAAACCAAAACACAAAATCCATCCCCCATGGAGACAGGCAGGTCCGTAAAGGGTAAACAAAAAGCGCAAGTATTGCCAAACAGATCACAAAAACCGGCCTGGCAGGGTATTGAAAAAGCATAAAAAAAGGCCCGCATTTGCGGGCCTTCTGATGCTGTCAGCAGCTCAAATTACAGAACGTCTACCGCGTTCAGCTCTTTGAATGCCTGCTCCAGACGAGTAATCATAGAAGTCTGGGCAGCGCGCAGCCATACGCGTGGATCGTAGTATTTCTTGTTCGGCTGGTCTTCGCCTTTCGGGTTGCCCAGCTGACCTTGCAGGTAAGCTTCGTTGGTTTTGTAGTACTGCAGGATACCGTCCCATGTTGCCCACTGGGTGTCGGTATCGATGTTCATTTTCACTACGCCGTAGCTTACGGAGTCTTTGATTTCCTGAGCAGAAGAACCGGAACCGCCGTGGAAGACGAAGTTCAGGCTGTTGTGCGGCAGGTTGTGTTTCTTAGAAACGTATTCCTGAGAATCACGCAGGATAGTCGGGGTCAGAACCACGTTACCTGGTTTGTAAACGCCGTGTACGTTACCGAAGGACGCTGCAATGGTGAAGCGTGGGCTGATTTTGCTCAGCTCGGTGTAAGCGTAATCAACGTCTTCTGGCTGGGTGTACAGTGCAGAAGCGTCCATGTGGCTGTTGTCCACGCCGTCTTCTTCACCGCCGGTGCAACCCAGTTCGATTTCCAGGGTCATGCCCATTTTGGCCATGCGCGCCAGGTATTTGGAGCAGATTTCGATGTTTTCGTGCAGTGACTCTTCAGACAGGTCGATCATGTGAGAAGAGAACAGTGGCTTACCGGTTGCCGCAAAGTGTTTTTCACCCGCGTCCAGCAGACCGTCGATCCACGGCAGCAGTTTCTTGGCGCAGTGGTCAGTATGCAGGATAACTGGAACACCGTAGTGTTCAGCCATCTGGTGTACGTGGTGCGCACCAGAGATAGCACCCAGGATTGCAGCACCCTGAGGAACGTCAGTTTTCACGCCTTTACCTGCGATGAACGCAGCGCCGCCGTTAGAGAACTGAACGATAACTGGAGCTTTAACTTTAGCAGCAGTCTCCAGTACGGCGTTGATGGAGTCGGTACCCACGCAGTTAACTGCTGGCAGAGCGAAGTTGTTTTCTTTAGCTACCTGGAACACTTTCTGTACGTCATCACCAGTGATAACGCCAGGTTTTACGAAATCAAAAATTTTAGACATGTTGCTTAGTCCTGTATCTTCGGCCGTTAGAAAAGGTGCGAGCTCTTATAAGCGCGCTGAAAATTGGGCAGGTTTCCCCTGCCCTTGAATGGCTTACTTCTTAGCGCGCTCTTCGAGCATTGCTACTGCTGGCAGTACTTTGCCTTCCACGAATTCGAGGAATGCGCCGCCACCAGTGGAGATGTAGGAGATTTTGTCAGCGATACCGAACAGGTCGATTGCTGCCAGGGTGTCACCACCGCCTGCGATAGAGAACGCTTCGCTGTCTGCGATAGCGTTAGCAACGATTTCAGTACCTTTGCGGAAGTTCGGGAATTCGAACACGCCAACAGGACCGTTCCACAGGATAGTTTTTGCGTTTTTGAGGATTTCAGCCAGTTTCTGTGCAGAAACGTCGCCCAGGTCCAGAATCTGCTCTTCATCTTTGATGTCGTTTACAGATTTCAGGGTCGCGGTTGCGGTTTCGGAGAACTCAGTCGCAACGCGAACGTCAGTTGGAACCGGGATATCACAGGTGGTCAGCAGGCGTTTGGCTTCGTCAACCAGGTCTGCTTCGTACAGGGATTTACCCACGTTGTGGCCCTGAGCGGCAACGAAGGTGTTCGCGATACCACCGCCAACGATCAGCTGGTCAGCGATTTTAGACAGGGAATCCAGAACGGTCAGTTTGGTAGAAACTTTAGAACCACCAACAATAGCCACCATTGGACGAGCAGGTTCTTTCAGTGCTTTACCCAGCGCTTCCAGTTCGTCAGCCAGCAGAGGACCGGCGCAAGCAACATCTGCGAATTTACCAATACCGTGGGTTGACGCCTGTGCACGGTGAGCCGTACCGAAGGCATCCATTACGAATACGTCGCACAGTGCAGCGTATTTTTTAGACAGGGTTTCGTCGTCTTTCTTTTCGCCTTTGTTGAAGCGAACGTTTTCCAGAACAACCAGTTCACCGGCAGCAACTTCAACGCCGTCCAGGTAATCTTTCACCAGGCGAACCGGGCTGGACAGTTTGTCTTTCAGGTAATTAACCACTGGCAGCAGAGAGAACTCTTCGTTGTACTCGCCTTCAGTTGGACGACCCAGGTGGGAGGTGACCATCACTTTCGCGCCCTGCTTCAGAGCCAGTTCGATGGTTGGCAGAGATGCACGGATACGCGCGTCGCTGGTCACTTTGCCATCTTTAACCGGTACGTTCAGATCGGCACGGATGAAAACGCGTTTACCAGCCAGATCCAGATCGGTCATCTTAATTACAGACATGGTGAATCCTCTCGTTGATTCTTAAAGTTTTGCAGACGCACAATGCGTCTTACCTGAAACCTTGAGCGGCCATTGCTAACGTGGTGTCGAGCATTCGGTTAGCAAAGCCCCATTCGTTATCACACCAGACCAGCGTCTTGATAAGGTGTGCGCCACTGACTCTCGTTTGCGTGCCATCGACAATGGCGCTGTGCGGGTCGTGGTTAAAATCTACTGAGACCAACGGTAATTCCGTATAGTCAACTATACCATGAAATGCTCCCTGTGCCGCTTTTTGCAGCAACAGGTTGACTTCACAGGCTTTTACCGGTTTTTTCACCGTCACGCTGAGGTCGATCGCGGTCACGTTAATCGTCGGAACACGCACGGCAATCGCTTCAAACCGGTCATTAAACTGCGGAAAAATTCGGGTGATCCCTGCCGCCAGTTTCGTATCCACCGGAATGATTGACTGGCTCGCCGCGCGAGTGCGTCGTAAATCCGGATGGTAGGCGTCGATAACCTGCTGATCGTGCATGGCGGAATGAATCGTGGTCACGGTGCCGGATTCAATGCCATACGCATCGTCTAACAGTTTGATGACCGGAATAATGCAGTTGGTGGTACAGGAGGCGTTGGAAACAATGCGGTGTTCGGCCTGCAGCTCATGCTGGTTGACGCCAAACACGACGGTCGCGTCGAGGTCGTTACTGCCGGGATGAGAAAACAGGACTTTTTTCGCGCCGGCAGCCAGATGCGCTTCGCCATGTTCGCGGTTGCCGTAGACACCGGTACAGTCAAGCACCACATCCACACCCAGTTCACGCCAGGGTAGCCCGGAGATGCTGTTCTCATGCAGCACACGAATAGCGTCGTCACCCACAAACAGCCGATCTCTTTCCTGGCGAACATCCCAGGCAAAGCGTCCGTGGCTGGTGTCATATTTCAACAAATGCGCCATGCCCGTAGCATCCGCCAGTTCATTGATTGCCACCACGGTTATTTCCGCCCGACGTCCGGATTCATACAAAGCACGAACCACATTACGTCCGATGCGACCGAAGCCATTAATCGCTACGCGTACGGTCATAGATCTCCTGCAAAGCAATCCCTGAGTTTGAGGTGGCTGAAAGAGTAATCCAGCTACGCCCGAAGGGGAATCCTTGCTGTCACAAACTGCGATTGATTGGTCAATTGTCGAACATTTAATCGACTGAAACGCTTCAGCAAGAATAAGCGAATCGGGGAATAAAAGGAATGTCTGTCCAGATGAATAAGCGAGCTATATGACTTGCGTCACATTTCTGGTGGAATAATTTACGCCGAGGTAAAAGCAAAACGGTAACCTCTCGGTTACCGTTTTTAGTGTTTGCACCCTCTCCCCGTGGGAGAGGGTCGGGGTGAGGGCATCAGCCCGCACCGTACAAACGATTACAGCAGTTCTTTCGCTTTCGCGACAACGTTCTCAACGGTGAAGCCGAACTCTTCGAACAGCAGCTCTGCCGGAGCAGACTCACCGAAGGTGGTCATACCGACGATGGCACCGTTCAGGCCCACGTATTTGAACCAGTAGTCAGCGATACCCGCTTCCACTGCCACGCGAGCGGAAACCGCTTTAGGCAGAACGGATTCACGGTAAGCGGCATCCTGCTTGTCGAACGCGTCGGTAGACGGCATGGAAACCACGCGCGCTTTCACGCCTTCGGCAGTCAGTTTTTCCCACGCTGCCACAGCCAGTTCAACTTCAGAACCGGTGGCGATGAAGATCAGCTCTGGCTGGCCCGCGCAATCTTTCAGCACGTAACCACCGCGAGCGATGTTCGCCAGCTGCTCTGGCGTACGCTCCTGCTGTGCCAGGTTCTGACGGGAGAGGATCAGCGCGGTTGGACCGTCCTGACGCTCAACGCCGTATTTCCACGCCACCGCGGATTCAACCTGGTCACATGGACGCCATGTGCTCATGTTCGGGGTCACGCGCAGGGAAGCCACCTGCTCTACCGGCTGGTGAGTTGGGCCATCTTCGCCCAGACCGATGGAGTCGTGGGTGTAGACCATCACCTGACGCTGTTTCATCAGCGCAGCCATACGCACGGCGTTACGTGCATATTCAACGAACATCAGGAAGGTAGAGGTGTACGGCAGGAAACCACCGTGCAGGGAGATACCGTTGGCAATCGCAGTCATACCGAATTCACGTACACCGTAATGGATGTAGTTACCGGCAGTGTCTTCGTTGATCGCTTTAGAACCGGACCAGATAGTCAGGTTAGAAGGCGCGAGGTCAGCGGAGCCGCCGAGGAATTCAGGCAGCAGAGGACCGAACGCTTCAATCGCATTCTGAGACGCTTTACGGCTCGCGATTTTAGACGGGTTCGCCTGCAGCTTAGCGATGAACTCGTTCGCTTTCGCGTCGAAGTCAGACGGCATGTCACCTTTCATACGACGGGTGAATTCAGCCGCTTCCTGCGGGAACGCTTTCGCATAGGCAGCGAACTTCTCGTTCCAGGCCGCTTCTTTCGCCTGGCCCACTTCTTTTGCATCCCACTGAGCGTAGATCTCAGATGGGATTTCGAATGCAGGGTGTTTCCAGCCCAGCGCTTCACGGGTCAGTGCGATTTCCGCATCGCCCAGCGGTGCGCCGTGGGAGTCGTGAGTACCCGCTTTGTTCGGTGAACCGAAGCCAATGATGGTTTTGCACATCAGCAGGGACGGTTTGTCCGTCACAGCGCGCGCTTCTTCCACTGCACGTTTAATCGAGTCAGCATCGTGGCCATCAACGCCACGCACAACGTGCCAGCCGTAGGCTTCGAAACGTGCTGCGGTGTCGTCGGTGAACCAGCCTTCAACGTGACCGTCGATGGAGATACCGTTGTCGTCATAGAACGCAACCAGTTTGCCCAGCTTCAGGGTACCAGCCAGGGAGCACACTTCGTGAGAAATGCCTTCCATCATGCAGCCGTCGCCCATGAACGCGTAGGTGAAGTGGTCTACGATATCGTGACCAGGGCGGTTGAACTGCGCCGCCAGCGTCTTCTCAGCAATCGCCATACCCACAGCGTTAGCAATACCCTGACCCAGCGGGCCGGTGGTGGTTTCTACGCCAGCGGTGTAACCCACTTCCGGGTGACCTGGAGTTTTAGAGTGCAGCTGACGGAAGTTTTTCAGCTCTTCAATTGGCAGATCGTAGCCGGTGAGGTGCAGCAGGCTATAGATCAGCATTGAGCCGTGGCCGTTGGACAGCACAAAGCGGTCGCGGTCAGCCCATGACGGGTTCTGCGGGTTGTGGTTCAGGAAGTCACGCCACAGGACTTCGGCGATATCAGCCATACCCATAGGGGCCCCTGGGTGGCCGGATTTGGCTTTCTGTACTGCATCCATGCTCAGCGCACGAATAGCATTAGCAAGCTCTTTACGTGAGGACATTTTAACTCCAGATCGGACTGTTAAAGGCCATGCCCTTGACGACAGCGCGTTTTGGGCTACGCCGGAAAAAAGTGCCAACAATGTAACCCAAGCCGCAAGTCATGTACATGGAGCATTCTTTTGCTTGTTAAGAAATCTCTGGATCATGCTCGCATGTTGCGCAATCTACTCGCCCGCCTCTGTCGATATTCCTTATACTTAGCCCGACACCGGCTTCGCTGACGGTGCATTTTTCGGATTTTATTCAGATTAACGAGTACGGAAGCAACCTCATGAAAATGCGTGCAATAGTGCTGGCCCTGGGTACAACGCTCCTGCTGAGCGGCTGTCAGAATATGGATTCTAACGGTCTGATGACGTCAGGCGCAGAGGCCTTTCAGGCCTATTCCCTGAGCGATGCGCAGGTGAAAGCGCTGAGCGACCAGGCCTGTAAAGATATGGACGGAAAAGCCACGCTTGCGCCGGCTAGCAGTACCTACACGCAGCGTCTGAATAAGATTGCTTCCGCGCTGGGCGACAACATCAACGGCCAGCCGGTGAACTACAAGGTGTACATGGCGAAAGACGTGAACGCCTTCGCGATGGCGAACGGCTGTATCCGCGTCTATAGCGGGCTGATGGACATGATGACCGACAACGAAGTGGAAGCGGTCATCGGCCATGAAATGGGCCACGTTGCCCTGGGCCACGTGAAGAAAGGGATGCAGGTTGCCCTGGGCACCAATGCCATCCGCGCAGCAGCGGCCTCAGCGGGCGGTATAGTTGGCAGCCTGTCGCAGTCACAGCTTGGCGACGTGGGTGAAAAGCTGGTTAACTCTCAGTTCTCACAGCGTCAGGAGTCCGAGGCGGATGACTACTCCTACGATCTGTTGCGCAAACGCGGCATTAATCCATCAGGTTTAGCCACCAGCTTTGAAAAACTGGCCAAGCTGGAAGCGGGACGCCAAAGCTCCATGTTTGACGATCACCCTGCCTCAGAAGAACGCGCACAGCATATTCGCGACCGCATGGCCGCAGACGGAATTAAATAATTTTACCGGGAGGCAGTTTTGCCTCCCTTTTATTTCGCATGAATTGTTAACTTAACAGCACGTATCGATAACACCCCTGAAAGCCCCGCCAAATCTGCCCTATCGCATTGAAATGTCTGGTCACATAATTATTGCAAAGGTTACTTTTTCCGGTAATTATCACCCCGCAGTTATTCAAATTAATATATCCAGACAGAGACGTTCCCTCCGTGAAAAAAGAATTATCATTAATTGCTTTAAGTTTATTTGCCGCATTACCAGCCGCTGCAAGCCAGCAATCCGACAGCCAGGGTTTTATTGACGACAGCCATCTGGATCTGTTTTTACGCAATGCGTATATCAGCCGCGACTACCATCAGGGCCAGCAGGACAAAGCCGAATGGGGTCAGGGGATCATCACCACGTTTGCATCCGGCTATACCGAAGGGCTGGTGGGCTTTGGTGTGGACGGTATTGCTCAATACGGCGTGCGCCTTGACGGCGGCCGTGGCAAAAGCGGCGCAGGCGGCATCGACTTCTTTAAGCAGGAAGACGACGGTCGGGCAAAATCCGATCTGGCAAAGTTTGGCGCAACCGCCAAAATGCGCATATCAAACACCGTACTGAGCTACGGAAATCAGCGTCCTGAGCTGCCTATCATCAATGCCGACAGCTCCCGCCTGCTGTTTGAAAGCTACACGGGCACCATGCTGACCTCGAAAGAGATCGACGGTCTGGAAGTCAACGCCGGTTACTTCACCGACGAGCAGCGTAAAAGCGATGACCGCCACGACAGCGGACTGAAGAGCCTCTCCTTCGGCGGCGCGAGCTATCAGTTTAACGACCAGTTCAGCGGCGCGCTGTACGCCTCTCATAATGAAGAGGTGATGAACAAGCAGTACCTGGGCATGAACTTCAAACAGCCGTTCAGCACCGGGCAGCAGCTGGTGCTCGACTTCAACGGCTATAACTCCCGTCTGGACCAGGGTTACGCGGACAGCCTCGACACGGGCCGCAGCAACACCATCTGGAGCCTGGCGGCGAGCTATATCTGGGACATTCACACGTTCAAAGTGGCGTACCAGCAGAGCAGCGGCAGCACCGGCTACAACTACGGCGGCTATCGCGACAAGGGTGGCGTGGGTGACGGCGGTAACACCATCTGGCTGGCGAACTCCTACTGGTCTGATTTTAACGGCGAAGATGAACGTTCCTGGCAGGCATCCTACGGTCTGGACTTTGGCGGCCTTGGCTTACCGGGCCTGAGCTGGACCACCGCCTACGTGCGCGGCGATAACATCAAAACCTCTGAAACCAGCAACGGCAAAGAGCACGAGTGGTTTAACCAGATCCAGTACCAGGTGCAGGATGGTCCGGCGAAGGATCTGAAGCTGAAACTGCGCTACTCCGTCCTGCGCGTCTCCAGCAACGCCAGCGAGTACAACGTGGGCGGGGACGAGATCCGCGCTTACGTGGAATACCCGTTTAACGTGTTCTAAAGGCAATAAAAAACCTCTCAAGAGAGAGGTTTTTTTCACGCCAGGCGAGGCTTACTCGCCTTTTTTAGCCGCCTGAATGTAGAGCATTTCCAGTGCCAGGGTCGCTGCGGCAAGAGCAGTGATCTCGGACTGATCGTACGCAGGCGCCACTTCCACCACGTCCATCCCGACAATGTTCAGATCCTTCAGACCACGCACCAGCTTGATGGCACGATCTGAGGTCAAACCGCCGATGACCGGCGTACCGGTGCCCGGTGCAAATGCCGGATCCAGGCAGTCGATGTCGAAGGTCAGATAGACAGGCATATCGCCCACGATCTGCTTCACCTGAGCGATGATGTCATCGACGCCGCGATCGTTAACCTGGCCCGCATCCAGCACGGTGAAGCCGTTGTCTTTGTCGAACTCGGTACGAATACCGATCTGCACGGAGTGGTTCGGATCGATCAGACCTTCGTTCGGCGCGGTGAAGAACATGGTGCCGTGGTCAAACTCACAGCCGTTCGCGTAGGTGTCGGTATGCGCATCGAAGTGCACCAGCGCCATTTTACCGAAGTGCTTGGCATGGGCGCGCAGCAGCGGCAGGGTCACGAAGTGGTCGCCGCCGAAGGAGAGCATGCGCTTACCGGCAGCCAGCAGCTTCTCGGCGTGCGCCTGCAGCTTTTCGCTCATCTCACGCGCGTCGCCGAAGGCGTACACCAGGTCACCGCAGTCCACCACGTTCAGGCGCTCGCGCATGTCGAAGTTCCACGGGAAGCGGTTATGCTCCCAGGCCAGGTTAGTGGAAACCTGACGAATCGCTGCCGGGCCGTGACGACCACCCGCGCGGCCAGATGTTGCCATGTCGAACGGCACGCCGGTGATCACCCAGTCAGCGTCACTGTCGTACGGCTGGAAGTTCATCGGAAGGCGTAAAAAACCAAACGCGTTAGATACCAGAGAGTTATCGTACTGATGACCTAAAGTGCTCATGTCCTGACCTCTTTTAAAGTCGATACATTAAAAACAGATGAAAAAAAATCCCCTCCGCGTCGTTAAACCCGACGAGGAAGGGATTGATTCGTAAATCGCTTATTGGGGCGAATTATCGCCGGTAATGCATACGGGTTCAAGTGAGTATAGCATTATGCCGGATGACGGCTTCGCCTTATCCGGCCTACATTCGTAGGCCCGGTAAGCGCAGCGCCACCGGGCATCAGCGGCTACTCGTCTTCCAGGTAGGTGTACCCGTACAGACCCGCTTCAAACTCTTCCAGGAACTGCTGCTGCAGCGCATCGTCCAGACCGGTGTTCTTCACCTGATCGCGGAACTGGGTGAGCAGTTTTTTCGGATCCAGCTGAACGTATTCCAGCATGTCAGCCACGGTGTCCCCTTCATCGGACAGCTCAATTTCAACGTTGCCGTCAGGGAACACGAACACGTCCACCGCTTCGGTATCACCGAACAGGTTGTGCATGTTGCCGAGGATCTCCTGATACGCACCGACCATAAAGAAGCCCAGCATCGGCGGGTTCTCCGGGTCGTACTCCGGCATTGGCATCGTCGTTGCGATACCGTCGCCGTCAACGTAGTGGTCGATAGCGCCGTCGGAATCACAGGTGATATCCAGCAGCACCGCACGGCGTTCCGGCGCGTGGTTCAGCCCTTCCAGCGGCAGAACCGGGAACAGCTGATCGATACCCCAGGCATCCGGCATCGACTGGAACAGCGAGAAGTTGACGTAAATCTTATCCGCCATACGCTCCTGCAGCTCGTCGATAATCGGACGGTGCGCGCGGTTGCTCGGGTCGAGCTGTTTCTGCACTTCATGGCACATGTTCAGGTAGAGCTGCTCCGCCCACGCGCGCTCCTGCAGGCTGAAGGTGCCTGAAGAATAACCCACGTGAATGTCATGCAGGTCCATCTGGCTGTCGTGCAGCCATTCGCGCAGGGAACGGCGCGTGCCCGGCTCGTGCATTTCCTGCCAGGTTTCCCACATGCTTTGCAGGGAACGCGGGGCATCGTCTGCCGGAGGCGTTGCCTCGGAGATTTCGCTACGCTCAACGCCGATGATGTTAGAGACCAGCACCGTATGGTGCGCGGTGACCGCGCGACCGGATTCGGTGATCACCGTCGGGTGCGGCAGGCCGTTCTCTTCACAGGCATCGCCGATCGCCCAGATGATATTGTTCGCGTATTCGTTCAGGCCGTAGTTCACCGAGCAGTCAGACTGCGAGCGCGTCCCTTCGTAGTCCACGCCGAGGCCCCCGCCCACGTCGAAGCACTGAATATTCACGCCCAGCTTGTGCAGCTCCACGTAGAACCGCGCGGATTCACGCACGCCGGTGGCGATGTCGCGAATGTTGGCCATCTGCGAGCCGAGGTGGAAGTGCAGCAGTTGAATGCTGTCCAGACGACCGCGCTCGCGCAGGATTTCCACCAGCTGCAGCACCTGGTTTGCCGCCAGGCCGAACTTGGATTTTTCACCGCCGGAGGACTGCCATTTACCGGAACCTTGTGACGCCAGACGCGCACGCACGCCAAGGCGCGGCACCACGTTCAGACGCTCAGCCTCTTCCAGCACGATGGCGATTTCGGTCATCTTTTCGATAACCAGATAGACCTTGTGGCCCATCTTCTCGCCAATCAGCGCCAGACGAATGTATTCACGGTCTTTATAGCCGTTACAGACGATCACCGAACGGGTCATGCCCGCATGCGCCAGAACCGCCATCAGCTCCGCTTTGGAGCCTGCTTCCAGGCCCAGCGGCTCGCCGGAGTGGATCAGGGATTCAATCACGCGGCGGTGCTGGTTCACCTTGATCGGGTAAACCAGGAAATAGTCGCCTTTATAGCCGTAGGACTCACGCGCGCGCTTGAAGGCGGCGTTAATAGAACGCAGGCGATGTTGCAGGATCTGCGGGAAGCAGAACAGTGCAGGCAAACGCTGGCCCTGAGCTTCACGGGCTTTCACCAGTTTGGCAAGGTCCACGCGCGCTTCAGGGACGTCCGGATCCGGGCAGACGCTAATGTGGCCCAGTTCGTTGACGTCGTAGTAGTTATTGCCCCACCAGGCAATATTGTAAGTGCGCAGCATCTTGCTGGCTTCCTCGGAGCTCATCGCAACCTCCTGCATAGAACGTAGTACACCCTGTTCGCCCGCTGACGAAGGCGAAAAAGAAGACATGTCGTCAGACATAGCGAACCTCAACTCTTTGTATTAAGTGTAAAACAGTTGACTACTATCGCAGCGTTATACGGCGATAACAACCCATAAACGGCTCCGTTTCCCAGCAGAGTATGCTGAAAACCAGACCGTGCGACCGGTTTCTTATTCATATCATTGTAAAACACGTATCCGAACTCTGTATGACAAGGTTCGGCGAAACCACGAGAAAACTCTTGTATTAACAAGAGCGCCCTTGTTCAGTTTTCACAGAGCGTAACCGGCCCTTGAATCCTGAGAAGCGCCGAGATGGGTATAACATCGGCAGGTTTGCAGACTAGAAATGCGGGTTGCGGGAATCAAATACGCGCCAGAACGGCTGCGCTGAATTAGCGGAAAACGATGGTTCATTATCTGTTATCACCTCCACGGCCGCCTCTGCTGAAACGGACCACAAGCCAAAGCTAAAAGTTCACTGCTTAACCCGGCTGGAAGTGGCGACACGATGAGTTCATCGAGCGCTTTTTTGAATGAGCCGCGCGCCGCGTTTTATACCGAGAACAGGGGTAAAAAGCAAAAGATAAATGTGCGTGTTGCCGGGGCCGTCAGGAATTATTGCCAGCCGCAATTTCAACTGAGTGAGAGGTTAGTCAAAAAAAACTGGAAATCGGGCGAAGAAGTGACCTAAAATAGCCATCCAGATGTTAATCCATCTATACTGATTAACACTCATACTGCCAGTGTCAAAAACCTGCAGGCCTTGGTAGAATTATCTCCTTTGGCTATTCCACACAGCAGCTTGAGCTAACCAAATTCCTCTTAGGTGAAATAAAACATGGCAAAACACCTGTTTACGTCCGAGTCTGTATCAGAAGGACATCCTGATAAAATTGCTGACCAAATCTCCGATGCGGTGCTGGATGCGATCCTGGCGCAGGATCCAAAAGCGCGCGTAGCGTGTGAAACCTATGTCAAAACCGGCATGGTACTGGTTGGCGGTGAGATCACCACCAGCGCATGGGTTGATATCGAAGAGATCACCCGTAACACGGTGCGTGAGATCGGCTATGTGCATTCTGATATGGGCTTTGATGCCAACTCCTGCGCGGTACTGAGCGCAATTGGCAAACAGTCTCCCGACATCAACCAGGG
This sequence comes from Enterobacter sp. KB-221C9, assembly GCF_041320715.1. NCBI lineage: Bacteria > Pseudomonadati > Pseudomonadota > Gammaproteobacteria > Enterobacterales > Enterobacteriaceae > Enterobacter > Enterobacter sp. KB-221C9. Next base: position 93,758 of record NZ_JBGIWG010000004.1, on the reverse strand, counting down.
CGTTGACCGTGCCGATCCGCTGGAACAGGGCGCGGGCGACCAGGGTCTGATGTTCGGCTATGCAACCAACGAAACCGATGTGCTGATGCCAGCACCGGTCACCTACGCACACCGTCTGGTGCAGCGTCAGGCTGAAGTGCGTAAAAACGGCACCCTGCCGTGGCTGCGCCCGGATGCGAAAAGCCAGGTCACCTTCCAGTACGATGACGGCAAAATCGTCGGTATTGACGCGGTGGTTCTGTCTACCCAGCACTCCGAAGATATCGATCAGAAATCCCTGCAGGAAGCAGTGATGGAAGAGATCATCAAGCCGGTTCTGCCGACCGAATGGCTGAGCTCTGCGACCAAATTCTTCATCAACCCAACCGGACGCTTTGTTATCGGCGGCCCAATGGGTGACTGCGGTCTGACCGGTCGTAAAATCATCGTTGATACCTACGGCGGCATGGCGCGTCACGGTGGCGGTGCGTTCTCCGGTAAAGATCCGTCTAAAGTTGACCGTTCTGCGGCGTACGCTGCACGTTATGTGGCGAAAAACATCGTTGCTGCCGGTCTGGCTGACCGCTGTGAGATCCAGGTTTCCTACGCTATCGGCGTGGCTGAACCAACCTCCATCATGGTTGAAACCTTCGGTACTGAAAAAGTGCCTTCAGAACAGCTGACGCTGCTGGTGCGCGAGTTCTTCGACCTGCGTCCATACGGTCTGATTCAGATGCTGGATCTGCTGCACCCAATCTACAAAGAAACCGCTGCATACGGTCACTTTGGTCGTGAACATTTCCCATGGGAAAAAACCGACAAAGCCGCCCTGCTGCGTGAAGCTGCCGGTCTGAAGTAATCGACTGACAGCTGCTTTATAAAAGGCCAGCCTTCGGGCTGGCCTTTTGCATTTGTTCAATCATCTTTGCCCGGCGGCGCTTCGCTTGCACGGGCCTACGGGTTTTGCGGTGTTGGTAGGCCGGGTAAGGCGCAGCCGCCACCCGGCAATGTTTGAAACCGCTTACACCATGCCAAATATATCCCGCTTTCAGAATAATCTCTTTGCCTGATCGCCTTTCTTCTGCCGTTACATTTCATTTCAGTTAAGTCCGAAATTCAAACAAACGCGATGCGTATCACCTCGTTTACCTCTATATTTTCAAAGCTTTAATTATTTTTACGGTTTCACGCTAGTGTAACCGATTACACCTATGTGATTAATCTCACATATTTTTACGGGTCACTCACCTACCCTTTACATCAATAAAACTGATAACCCAACTGGAGGGCAGAATGCCTGACAATAAAAAACAGGGGCGTACGTCCAACAAGGCGATGACATTCTTCGTCTGTTTCCTCGCCGCCCTGGCAGGATTACTTTTTGGCCTGGATATCGGCGTGATTGCCGGTGCATTACCTTTCATCACTGACGAGTTCCAGATCAGCGCTCACACCCAGGAGTGGGTGGTCAGCTCAATGATGTTTGGCGCGGCCGTCGGGGCCGTCGGCAGCGGCTGGCTCTCCTTCAAGCTCGGGCGTAAAAAGAGCCTGATGATCGGCGCGATCCTGTTCGTTGCCGGTTCACTCTTCTCTGCCGCAGCGCCTAACGTTGAGGTCCTGCTGGTTTCCCGCGTGCTGCTCGGCCTGGCCGTGGGCGTGGCATCCTATACCGCCCCGCTTTACCTGTCTGAAATCGCACCGGAGAAAATCCGTGGCAGTATGATTTCGATGTATCAGCTCATGATCACCATCGGTATTTTGGGCGCGTACCTTTCAGATACCGCGTTTAGCTACAGCGGCGCATGGCGCTGGATGCTCGGCGTGATCATCATCCCGGCCATTCTGCTGCTGATTGGGGTCTTCTTCCTGCCGGACAGCCCGCGCTGGTTTGCCGCGAAGCGTCGATTCCACGATGCCGAACGCGTACTGATGCGCCTGCGCGACACCAGCGCCGAAGCGAAAAACGAGCTGGAAGAGATCCGCGAAAGCCTGAAGGTCAAACAGTCCGGCTGGGCGCTGTTTAAAGAGAACAGCAACTTCCGCCGCGCGGTGTTCCTCGGCGTACTGCTTCAGGTGATGCAGCAGTTCACCGGGATGAACGTCATCATGTATTACGCGCCAAAAATCTTTGAGCTGGCGGGCTATACCAACACCACCGAGCAGATGTGGGGGACCGTCATCGTGGGTCTGACCAACGTGCTGGCGACCTTTATCGCTATCGGTCTGGTGGACCGCTGGGGACGTAAGCCAACCCTGACGCTGGGCTTCCTGGTGATGGCGGTCGGTATGGGTGTCCTCGGTACCATGATGCATGTGGGTATTCACTCACCAACCGCCCAGTACTTTGCGGTGGGCATGCTGCTGATGTTTATCGTCGGTTTTGCGATGAGCGCCGGCCCGCTGATTTGGGTGCTGTGCTCTGAGATCCAGCCGCTGAAAGGGCGTGATTTTGGTATCACCTGCTCTACCGCAACCAACTGGATTGCCAACATGATCGTCGGCGCAACGTTCCTGACCATGCTCAATACCCTGGGCAACGCGAACACCTTCTGGGTCTACGCCGGTCTGAATATCTTCTTTATTGTGCTGACTATCTGGCTGGTTCCAGAAACCAAACACGTTTCTCTGGAACATATTGAACGTAACCTGATGAAAGGTCGTCCTCTGCGCGAAATCGGCGCCCACGACTGATCCTCATGCGGGAGGCGCCTCTTGCGCCTCCCCGCTTCGCGCTTTATGCTCTGCCCCTATGAAAGCACCCCGTCTCCCCATCGCCCTTCAGCAAGCCGTTATGCGCTGCCTGCGGGAAAAACTCGCCCAGGCGAACCTGAAGCTCGGTCGCAATTACCCTGAACCTAAAATCGTTTATCAGCAGCGCGGCACCGCGGCCGGCACCGCCTGGCTCGAGTCGTATGAGATCCGCCTTAACCCGGTGCTGATGATGGAAAACCAGCAGGCGTTTATCGAAGAAGTGGTGCCGCACGAGCTGGCGCATCTGCTGGTGTGGAAACACTTCGGACGCGTCGCGCCCCACGGGAAAGAGTGGAAGTGGATGATGGAAGCGGTGCTCGGCGTTCCGGCACGCCGTACCCATCAGTTCGAGCTGGAATCGGTGCGCCGCAATACCTTCCCCTACCGCTGCCAGTGTCAGCAGCACCAGCTTACCGTCCGCCGCCATAATCGCGTGGTGCGCGGCGAGGCGACTTACCGCTGCGTCAAATGCGGCGAGCCGCTGGTTGCGGAATAATCATCTGAACTTTCAGGAACTTTCCTGATCTGACTGATTGCATACAGGAACAACATTCGTTACGTTGCGGGCTCGTTTTGACACGGAGTGTAAGATGTCCCGTAATTTTTCTCTCGCGGTCGCCTTTCTGACGACGGCGCTCTCAGGCCATGCGCTGGCCGACGGTATCAACAGTTTTTCCCAGGCCAAGGCAGCAGGCGTGAAGGTGAACGCCGATGTGCCGGGCGATTTCTACTGCGGCTGTAAAATTAACTGGCAGGGTAAAAAAGGGGTCGTTGACCTTGAGTCCTGCGGCTATAAGGTGCGTAAAAACGAAAACCGCGCCAGCCGCATCGAATGGGAGCATGTCGTTCCGGCCTGGCAGTTTGGCCACCAGCGCCAGTGCTGGCAGGATGGCGGACGTAAAAACTGTTCCAAAGATCCGGTTTACCGCCAGATGGAAAGCGATATGCATAACCTGCAGCCTGCCGTAGGTGAAGTGAACGGCGACCGCGGTAATTTCATGTACAGCCAGTGGAACGGTGGCGAAGGCCAGTACGGCCAGTGCGGTATGAAGGTTGATTTTAAAGAGAAAGTCGCCGAGCCCCCTGCCCGCGCGCGCGGCAGTATCGCCCGCACCTACTTCTATATGCGTGACCGTTACGACCTCAACCTTTCCCGCCAGCAGACGCAGCTGTTCAACGCCTGGGACAAGCAGTACCCGGTGACGGAGTGGGAATGCCAGCGCGACGAACGTATCGCCAGAGTCCAGGGGAATCACAACCCTTACGTCCAGCGGGCTTGCCAGGCGCAAAAGAGCTAACCTACACTACGGCCATTCGCTTATATCGCATGACACATGGAATTTCTGACTATGCGCATTCCCCGCATTTACCATCCTGAACTGATTACCACAGGCCGCGAAATCGCCCTGTCTGATGACGCCGCCAACCACGTTGGCCGCGTGCTGCGCATGGGCGCAGGTCAGGCAATACAGCTGTTCGACGGCTCGAACCAGGTTTTCGACGCGGAAATCACGCGGTCTGATAAAAAAAGCGTGCACGTTAACGTGCTGCGTGGCGAAGTGGATGACCGGGAATCACCGCTGCACATCCATCTGGGCCAGGTGATGTCGCGCGGTGAGAAAATGGAGTTCACCATTCAGAAATCCATTGAACTGGGTGTAAGCCTCATTACGCCACTTTTTTCTGAACGCTGTGGCGTTAAACTGGATGCGGAACGTCTGAACAAAAAGATCCAGCAGTGGCAGAAAATTGCCATTGCGGCTTGCGAACAGAGTGGCCGCAACCGTATTCCGGAGATCCGCCCGGCGATGGATCTGGAGGAGTGGTGTGCAGAAGAGGACAGTGGGCTGAAGCTCAATCTTCATCCGCGCGCCAGCGCCAGCATCAATACGCTGCCCCTGCCCGTTGAGCGCGTACGCCTGCTGATTGGCCCCGAAGGCGGCCTGTCGGCGGACGAAATTGCGATGACGGCACGTTACCAGTTTACTGATATTCTGTTGGGACCTCGCGTTCTGCGCACTGAGACAACGGCACTCACGGCCATTACCGCGCTACAGGTACGGTTTGGCGATCTGGGTTGAAGCATTAACGGAGAAGAACATGATCAAGCTCGGCATCGTGATGGACCCCATCGCAAACATTAACATCAAGAAAGATTCCAGCTTCGCCATGCTGCTGGAAGCGCAGCGTCGCGGCTATGAACTCCACTATATGGAGATGAACGATCTTTACCTGATCAACGGTGAAGCCCGCGCGCGCACCCGCATCGTTAACGTCGAGCAGAACTACGACAAATGGTACGAGTTAGGCACCGAGCAGGACATTGCCCTGGCCGATCTCAACGTCATCCTGATGCGTAAAGATCCCCCGTTCGATACCGAATACATCTACTGCACCTATATTCTCGAACGCGCTGAAGAGAAAGGAACGCTGATCGTCAACAAGCCGCAGAGCCTGCGCGACTGCAACGAGAAGCTCTACACCGCCTGGTTCTCTGACCTGACGCCGGAAACCCTGGTGACCCGCAGCAAAGCCCAGTTGAAGGAGTTCTGGCAGAAGCACGGCGATATCATCATGAAGCCGCTGGACGGCATGGGCGGCGCGTCAATTTTCCGCGTGAAAGAGAGCGATCCGAACATTGGCGTGATTGCCGAAACGCTGACCGAGCTGGGCACGCGTTACTGCATGGCGCAGAACTATATTCCGGCGATCAAAGACGGCGACAAACGCGTTCTGGTGGTGGATGGCGAACCGGTTCCTTACTGCCTGGCACGTATCCCGCAGGGCGGCGAAACCCGAGGTAATCTGGCCGCCGGTGGCCGTGGCGAACCCCGTCCGCTGACCGAAAGCGACTGGGAAATTGCCCGCCGCGTTGGCCCGACGCTGAAAGCCAAAGGCCTGATCTTCGTTGGCCTGGATATCATCGGCGATCGCCTGACCGAAGTGAACGTCACCAGCCCGACCTGCATTCGTGAAATTGAAGCGGAATTCCCGATTTCGATCACCGGAATGCTGATGGACGCTATCGAAAAACGTTTACAGAAATAACCTAACAATACTATTAGTGACAGCGCCTGTGTTTGTCCCCATACTGGGCGCTGTCGCTTTTTAAACCAGGAAACAGTACCTCTGACAATGAATTTACAGCATCACTTTCTTATTGCCATGCCTGCTCTCCAGGACCCGATTTTTCGCCGCGCCGTGGTGTATATTTGTGAATACAATGAAGACGGCGCGATGGGCATTATCATCAATAAACCGCTGGAAAATCTTCAGGTTGAAGGGATTCTGGACAAGCTGAAAATCCCGGCTGAAGCGCGACTGCCGGAAATCCGGCTTGATAAACCCGTGATGCTGGGTGGACCTCTTGCAGAAGATCGCGGCTTTATCCTGCATACGCCGCCGGTATTCTCTTCCAGCATTCGTATCTCCGACAACACCGTTATCACCACCTCGCGTGACGTGCTCGAAACGCTGGGCACCGCAGAGCAGCCTTCTGAAGTGCTGGTAGCGCTGGGCTATTCGTCGTGGGAGAAAGGCCAGCTTGAGCAAGAGATCCTCGATAACGCCTGGCTTACCGCGCCTGCGGACATGAATATCCTGTTTAAAACCCCTATCGCCGATCGCTGGCGTGACGCGGCGAAATTAATCGGTATTGATATCCTGACCATGCCTGGCGTAGCGGGGCATGCCTGATGAGCGGAACGCTTCTGGCCTTCGATTTTGGCACCAAAAGCATTGGCGTCGCCGTGGGTCAACGCATCACCGGTACCGCGCGTCCGCTCACGGCCCTGAAGGCTAATGACGGCACGCCTGACTGGAATCTTATCGAGCGTCTGCTCAAAGAGTGGCAGCCGGATGACGTGATTGTTGGGCTGCCGCTGAACATGGATGGCACCGAACAGCCGCTTACCGCCCGGGCGCGTAAGTTCGCCAATAAAATCCATGGCCGCTTTGGCGTCTCCGTGAAGCTTCACGACGAGCGTCTTAGCACCGTCGAAGCGCGTGCGGGCCTGTTTGAGCACGGCGGCTTCCGGGCGCTCAACAAAGGCAGCGTGGACTCCGCTTCAGCAGTCATCATCCTCGAAAGCTATTTCGAACAGGGCTTTTAAACGCAGGGGCCTACAGCCGCCCCTGCGCCCGTCTCTCCGCCAGGCTCTGGTCAAAGTTCTGCATTCCTGCCTGTTGACCGGTTTGGATGATGCCGGGCAGTTGCCACGTTTTCCCTTCACGAATAAGATTCGCCGCCGCTGCGGTGTTCACCAGCAGTTCATACAGCGCGACGCGCCCGCCCTGTAGATCGGGAAGCAGCTTTTGCGCCAGCACCGCCCGCAGGCTGCCGGCCAGCTGGTTACGCACCGGATCTTTCTCCTGCGCCGGGAACGTATCGACCAGCCGTTCGATCGCCTGCGACGCCCCGCGCGTATGCAGCGTCGCCAACACCAGATGTCCGGTCTCCGCTGCCGTTAGCGCCAGGCGGATCGTTTCGCTGTCGCGCAGCTCTCCCAGCAGAATAACGTCCGGATCCTGGCGCAAGGCACTGCGCAGCGCTTCGGCAAATGACGGACTGTGCTGGCCTATCTCCCGCTGCTGGATCAGGCAACGTTCACTCTGGTAGATAAACTCCACCGGATCTTCAAGCGTGAGGATATGGCCATCAGCATGACGATTAAGAAAATCGACCATCGCCGCCAGCGTAGTGGATTTGCCGCTGCCGGTTGCCCCTGTCACCAGAATCAGCCCGGCATCATTGGATAACAGTTCCGGGATTGCCCGCGGCGCGCCCAGCGAAGCGAGCTGCGGGCAGGTACGCGGCAACAGCCGCAGCGTCACAGAGATACCGCTCATCTGCTTAAAGGCACTGCCGCGCAGACGCTGGCCTCCCGTTACCGTCGCGGCAAAGTCCACCTGCCCGTTCGCCCACCAGGTTCCCTGCTGCTCATCGTTGAGCCACGCTTTTAATAACGCCCCAACGTCGGGAGGCGGAAAGGGAGCAGGCTCAAGCCGGCCTAATCTGCGCCAGCGCGGCGGTGAATCACTGCACAGGTGTAGATCGGAGACGTTATGCTTTACACTAAGGGCCACAATTTCTTCCACATCCATAGACTACTCCTCGGAAAATGAACGACATTGCGCATAACCTGGCACAGGTCCGGGACAAAATCTCAGCCGCTGCAACGCGTTGCGGCCGGGCTTCAGAAGAAATTACGCTGCTTGCAGTCAGCAAAACCAAGCCTGCGAGCGCCATCGCAGAAGCCATTGATGCAGGCCAGCGGGCGTTTGGTGAAAACTACGTGCAGGAAGGCGTGGATAAAATTCGCTACTTCCGGGAACAGGGGAAGACGAGTCTGCAATGGCACTTTATTGGCCCGCTGCAGTCGAACAAAAGCCGTCTTGTGGCAGAGCACTTCGACTGGTGCCATACCATCGACCGTCTGCGCATTGCTACCCGTCTGAATGACCAGCGTCCGGCAGACATGCCGGCACTCAACGTGCTTATTCAGGTCAACATCAGCGACGAAAACAGCAAGTCCGGCATTGCGCTGAGCGAGCTGGACGCGCTGGCCGCAGAGGTGGCCGAACTGCCGCGCTTAACCCTGCGCGGGCTGATGGCCATTCCGGCACCTGAGTCAAGTTATGAAAGGCAGTTTGCCGTGGCACAGCAAATGGCTGTAGCATTTGAGGCGCTTAAAGCGCGCTATAACACGGTAGACACGCTTTCTCTGGGCATGTCGGATGATATGGAAGCCGCCATCGCGGCAGGCAGCACTATGGTGCGCATCGGCACGGCAATTTTCGGTGCGCGCGACTACTCAAAATAATAAGGAAACCTGAGGAACGCCATGAAGACGTTGACTTTCCTGCTCTCAACTGTGCTTGAGCTGTATACGATGGCGCTTTTGCTGCGCGTCTGGATGCAGTGGGCCCGCTGTGATTTTTACAATCCGTTCTCGCAGTTTGTCGTGAAAATCACGCAACCTATTGTCGGACCATTGCGCCGTATTATCCCGGCGATGGGTCCCATCGACAGTTCGTCTCTGCTGGTGGCGTTTATTCTGAGCGTTATCAAAGCAATCGTGCTGTTTATGGTCATTACCTTCCAGCCGATTATCTGGATTGCTGCGGTCCTGATTCTGGTCAAAACCGTCGGCCTGCTGATTTTCTGGGTGCTGCTGGTCATGGCCATCATGAGCTGGGTAAGCCAGGGGCGTAGCCCGGTGGAGTATGCCTTGATTCAGCTGGCCGAGCCGCTGCTGCGTCCGATCCGTAACCTGCTTCCGTCTATGGGCGGCATCGACTTTTCCCCGATGATCCTGGTTCTGCTGCTCTATGTGGCCAATATGGGGATTGCCGAGCTGTTACAGGCCACTGGCAACATGCTGCTGCCGGGGCTGTGGATGGCGCTATGAGTGCCGTAAGCACCTGCGCTGACGGGCTGGTTTTGCGGCTGTATATTCAGCCCAAAGCCAGCCGTGACAGTATTGTTGGGCTGCATGGCGACGAGTTAAAAGTCGCCATCACCGCCCCGCCGGTTGACGGCCAGGCGAACGCGCATCTGACCAAATATCTGGCAAAACAGTTTCGCGTCGCCAAAAGCCAGGTCATCATTGAAAAAGGTGAACTTGGGCGACATAAACAGGTAAAAATCCTTAATCCGCAATCTATCCCGACGGAAGTCGCGGCTCTGAAAGAACAGGACTAAACCATGCAGAAAGTTGTTCTCGCGACCGGCAACGCCGGTAAAGTGCGCGAGCTGGCCTCGCTATTAAATGACTTTGGGCTGGACGTGGTCGCCCAGACCGATCTTGGCGTGGAGTCCGCCGAAGAGACGGGGCTGACGTTTATCGAAAACGCGATCCTGAAAGCACGCCACGCTGCGCAGATTACGGGCCTGCCCGCGATTGCCGACGACTCCGGCCTGGCCGTGGATTTTCTCGGCGGTGCGCCGGGGATTTACTCCGCGCGCTATTCCGGCGTTGACGCCACCGACCAGCAGAATCTGGAAAAGCTGCTTGTCGCCCTGAAAGACGTACCGGACGAACAGCGCACCGCCCAGTTCCACTGCGTGCTGGTCTATATGCGTCACGCGGAAGACCCTACGCCGATCGTCTGCCACGGCAGCTGGCCGGGCGTGATAACCCGTGAAGCAGCTGGCAGCGGCGGCTTTGGCTACGACCCGATTTTCTTTGTCCCGACCGAGGGCAAAACCGCTGCGGAACTGACCCGCGAAGAGAAAAGCGCGATTTCCCACCGTGGACGCGCGCTGAAACTGTTACTGGAAGCACTGCGTAATGGCTAATTTGCCGCCTCTGAGTCTTTATATTCACATCCCGTGGTGCGTGCAGAAATGTCCGTACTGCGATTTCAACTCGCACGCGCTGAAGGGCGAAGTGCCGCACGATGACTACGTTGCGCATCTGCTGGCCGACCTGGACGCCGATGTCGCTTACGCACAGGGACGTGAAGTTAAGACCATTTTCATTGGTGGCGGTACGCCGAGCCTGCTGTCCGGCCCGGCGATGCAGACGCTGCTGGACGGCGTGCGTGCGCGCCTGAACCTGGCGGCGGATGCTGAAATTACGATGGAAGCCAACCCCGGCACCGTTGAAGCCGACCGTTTTGTCGACTATCAGCGCGCGGGCGTGAACCGCATCTCCATCGGCGTGCAGAGCTTTAGCGAGCCGAAGCTAAAACGTCTTGGGCGCATTCACGGCCCGGAAGAGGCGAAGCGCGCGGCACACCTGGCAACCGGGCTTAATCTTCGCAGCTTTAACCTGGATCTGATGCACGGCCTGCCGGACCAGTCGCTGGAAGAGGCGCTGGACGACCTGCGCCAGGCGATCGAACTGAACCCGCCGCATCTGTCGTGGTACCAGCTCACCATCGAGCCAAACACGCTGTTCGGTTCCCGCCCGCCGGTGCTGCCGGACGACGACGAGCTGTGGGATATCTTCGAGCAGGGCCATAGGCTTCTAACCGCTGCGGGCTATCAGCAGTATGAAACGTCCGCGTACGCGAAGCCGGGCTATCAGTGTCAGCACAACCTGAACTACTGGCGCTTTGGCGACTATCTGGGGATTGGCTGCGGCGCGCACGGCAAGGTGACCTTTCCGGACGGGCGCATTCTGCGCACGGCCAAAACCCGCCATCCGCGCGGGTATATGGAAGGCCGCTACCTGGAGCGTCAGCACGACGTTGAGGCGGCGGATAAGCCGTTTGAGTACTTTATGAACCGCTTCCGTCTGCTGGAAGCCGCGCCGCGCGCGGAATTTTCGCGTTACACCGGGCTGCCGGAGTCGGTGATTCGCCCACAGATCGACGAGGCGCTGGCCCAGGGGTATCTGACCGAGAGCGAGGAATACTGGCAGATAACCGAGCACGGCAAACTGTTCTTAAACTCCCTTCTTGAGCTGTTCCTCGCCGAAGAATCCTGAAGGCTGATTCAGGATTTTGCATCCCGTTCTGCCAGCTGAGGGAAAGGCTGGCAGAGTGTGGGGATGGAAATTACTCGTTCTTATGCAAAACAGCTCAGACGTGAGCTGACAAAAGAAGAAAGGCGGCTTTGGTATCTACTGCGCAGCCGCCGTTTTGAAAATCATAAATTTCGCCGACAGCATCCGGTAGGAAACTACATTCTGGATTTCGCCTGCTGCGCGGCTCGTCTGGCTGTTGAGCTGGATGGCGGGCAACATGATGAAAAACAGAAATACGATCGTCAAAGAACGTGCTGGCTTAACGAGAAAGGTTGGCATGTCATTCGATTCTGGAATAACGAACTCTGGGATAACGAAGAGGCGGTGTTAGAAAAGATCCTTGAAACACTGCAAATGCTGCAACCCTCACCCCGGCCCTCTCCCTGAAAGGGAGAGGGAGCAAACCATCCCCTCGCCCCTTTGGGGAGAGGGTTAGGGTGAGGGGCCCAGCGCGCAGAGATCTTACTTAAGCGTCCCCACCAGCGCCTTCCGGCTATCTTCCAGCGACACCACGCGTTTACACACGTCTTTGCCGAACTGCTGGAAATCATCTTCCTGGTTCTTCCACTCGTTCTGAATGGAGGTCTGCAAGCCGCCCAGACTGCCCAGCACGCCCTGCAGCGGGTTACCGCCGCCTTTCAGCACGGCTTTGGCGCCCATCTCGTTGATGCTGTCCTGCAGGATGCCGCCCATCGCCTGATTCACCAGCTGCTGCCCGTCGGCACGCACTTCATCAATCGCCTTGTAGTGGAACGTCAGGCCGTCGGTGCGCGTCTCGATAATGCGGTTCATCTGCTCTTTAAGCTGCTTATCGAGCTTCGTCAGGCGGGTGCGCATGTTGCTGCTCTCACCCACCTCTTTGGTGATGATCTTATCCAGCGCGATGCGGCTTTTCTCAACGCGGGTCAGCGCGCCTTCATTAATCCATGGCAGCGCGGTACGCAAATCGGCCTGATAGTCTTTCGCCTGCTCACGCTGTGCGGCAGTCAGGTTGTACTGCTTGCCGTTAAAAGTGACGTTCCCCTGCGGCGTAATCACCAGATTGCCGTTCTCGCCTTTGACCTGCACGGTTTGCGGGCTTAACACCACGTCATCACGCGGGGTGACGCTACATTGATAATCCGCATGGGCGGTGGATCCGATTGCCAGTAAAGCAACCGCCAGCAACGTTTTGCGCATCTTAAACACTCCCTCAGACAAAATGGGCCAGCTAATGCTGGCCCCGTACTTGCTTTATTAGTCCCACCAAACGTCGAAAAGTTCGCTGACGCGGACATCTTCCAGCTTGTGGTCCTCAAGCCATTTACGAACCAGCGCCTGATGTTCTTCGGTGCATTTACCCACTTCCTGGGTGCAGATCAGACCTTCCCATGCCAGGTAGCCGCTACCGTCGAAGGCCAGCTTGTTTGGCTCAATCACGTCGTTGATGAACGCATCCACGTCCTGATCGATCTGTTCTACACTGGTGCCTTCCGGGAAACGCCACGCAACGGAGAAGCCCACTTCCTGGAATTCTTCGATGTGCATCTTTTTACGCAGACGACGGCTACGATTCTTTGCCATTATTTCACCCTCTCGAACATTAAGTCCCATACACCGTGACCAAGACGATGGCCACGCTGTTCAAATTTCGTTACCGGACGCGATTCCGGACGCGGTACATAGTCGTTGCTCGCTGACTGGTTTTTATAGCCATCCAGCGACGACATCACTTCCAGCATATGTTCCGCATACGGTTCCCAGTCGGTCGCCATATGGAAGACACCGCCCAGCTTCAGCTTACTTTTCACCAGCTCGGCAAACGGCGCCTGAACGATACGGCGTTTATTATGACGTGCTTTGTGCCACGGGTCAGGGAAAAAGAGCTGAACCATGGTTAAAGAATTGTCAGGAATCATTTTATGCAGCACTTCCACCGCGTCGTGACACATCACGCGCAGGTTCTCAACGCCCTCTTCATGGGCCGTTGCCAGGCATGCCCCCACGCCCGGGGAGTGGACTTCGATACCGAGGAAGTTCTGCTCCGGGCGGGCTTTCGCCATGGTCACCAGCGAGGTGCCCATACCAAAGCCGATCTCCAGCGTGACGGGTGCTTCGCGGCCAAACAGTTCAGTAAAGTCCAGAGGCTGCTCGCTGAACTCAACGCCCATCACCGGCCAGTAGTTGTCCAGCGCATGTTGCTGCCCTTTTGTCAGGCGGCCCTGACGGCGGACAAAGCTGCGAATACGGCGCAGCGGGCGACCGTTTTCATCAAATTCCGGTGAAATGACGTCGTTTTTCATAAAAGAGTTGTCTGCTTGTGAGATTGTTCGGGAAACGGGCATTATCCAAAGTTAAGGCTTCTATGCAAGCATGGGAAAGATCCGGTTTACAGCAGATTGACGCTGTGCTGCAATCTGCGTCCCTGATTATGCGAATCGATGACCATGCAAGCCTCTCAATTTTCAGCCCAGGTGCTGGACTGGTACGACAAATACGGGCGTAAAACCCTGCCCTGGCAAATTGAAAAAACGCCTTACAAAGTATGGCTCTCCGAGGTGATGTTGCAACAAACGCAGGTCGCCACGGTGATCCCTTACTTTGAGCGTTTTATGGCGCGCTTCCCGACGGTGACCGATCTGGCCAACGCGCCGCTGGACGAGGTGCTGCACCTGTGGACCGGGCTTGGCTACTATGCCCGCGCGCGTAACCTTCACAAAGCCGCACAGCAGGTCGCCACGCGCCACAACGGGACATTCCCGGAAACCTTCGATGAGGTGGCCGATCTCCCCGGCGTCGGACGTTCAACCGCAGGCGCTATTCTCTCCCTGTCTTTAGGCAAGCATTTCCCGATCCTCGACGGCAACGTGAAGCGCGTGCTGGCACGCTGCTATGCCGTCGACGGCTGGCCGGGGAAGAAGGACGTTGAAAAACGTCTTTGGGAAATAAGTGAAGAGGTCACCCCGGCCAACGGCGTCGAGCGTTTCAACCAGGCGATGATGGATCTCGGCGCGATGGTCTGCACGCGCTCAAAACCAAAATGCGAACTCTGCCCGGTGAATAATATCTGCGTGGCGTATGCCAACCATTCATGGGCGCAATATCCGGGCAAGAAACCCAAACAGACGCTGCCGGAGCGCACCGGCTATATGCTGCTGATGCAGCACGGCGACGACGTGTTCCTTGCCCAGCGTCCGCCGAGCGGTCTGTGGGGTGGTCTATACTGCTTCCCACAGTTTGAAAATGAAGACTTGCTGCGTGAATGGCTTAAACAGCGCGGGATTGCTGCCGATAACCTGACGCAGCTGACCGCGTTTCGCCATACCTTCAGCCATTTCCACCTGGATATTGTCCCCATGTGGCTTCCCGTGTCGTCATTTGCCTCGTGCATGGATGAAGGCACCGCTCTCTGGTATAACTTAGCGCAACCGCCATCAGTCGGACTGGCGGCTCCCGTGGAGCGCCTGTTACAGCAATTACGTGCCGGTGCAATGGTTTAGCATCGACAAGAAAAAGAGGAATGAGTATGGCCAGAACGATTTTTTGTACTTTCCTGCAGCGTGACGCTGAGGGCCAGGATTTCCAGCTTTATCCGGGCGACCTGGGTAAACGCATCTACAATGAAATCTCCAAAGAAGCCTGGGGACAGTGGCAGAAAAAGCAGACCATGCTGATCAACGAGAAAAAACTCAGCATGATGAACCCGGAACACCGCAAGCTGCTGGAGCAGGAGATGGTGAGCTTCCTGTTTGAAGGCAAAGACGTGCACATCGAAGGCTATACGCCACCGGAAAAATAATATCGAGCGGCTGTTGCCGGGTGGCGCTGCGCTTACCCGGCCTACAAAACCGTAGGCCCGTGCAAGCGTAGCGCCGCCGGGCAATAGCAACGACTAAGCAAACACAACACGCACTCCCGGAATGATGAAAAAACTATTAGCGCTAGCCCTTGTTGCGCCGTTGCTTGTCTCGTGTTCGTCAAAAAAAGGCGAAGATTACAACGAAGCCTGGATCAAGGACACCAACGGTTTTGACATTTTGATGGGGCAGTTTGCCCACAACATCGAGAATATATGGGGATTTAACGAAGTTCTTATTGCCGGACCTAAGGACTACGTTAAGTACACCGATGCCTATCAGACCCGTAGCCACATCAACTTTGATGAGGGTACGATCACGATTGAGACCATTGCAGGCACCGACCCTGCGGCACGACTCCGTCAGGCGATTATCAAAACCCTGCTGATGGGTGACGATCCGGGATCTATCGATCTCTACTCCGATGCCGACGATATCACTATCTCGAAAGAGCCGTTCCTGTACGGCCAGGTTGTCGATCAGACCGGTCAACCGATCCGTTGGGAAGGTCGCGCCACGAAATTTGCCGACTATCTGCTGCAGACGCGCCTGAAAAGCCGCTCTAACGGCCTGAAGATTATCTACAGCGTCACCATCAACCTCGTCCCGAACCACCTCGACAAGCGTGCGCATAAGTACATTGGGATGGTGCGTCAGGCCTCGCGTAAGTACGGCGTGGATGAGTCGCTGATCCTGGCGATTATGCAGACCGAATCCTCGTTCAACCCGTACGCGGTAAGCCGTTCCGACGCCCTGGGACTGATGCAGGTTGTGCAGCACAGCGCCGGTAAAGACGTCTTCCGCGCGCAGGGCAAATCCGGCACGCCGAGCCGCAGCTATCTGTTCGATCCGCAGAGCAACATTGATACCGGCACGGCCTACCTGGCGATGCTGAACAATGTGTACCTGGGCGGCATTGATAACCCAACGTCGCGCCGCTATGCGGTGATCACCGCCTATAACGGCGGTGCGGGCAGCGTGCTGCGCGTCTTCTCCAATGACAAGGTGCAGGCCGCAAACATCATCAACAGCATGGCGCCGGGGGATGTCTACTCAACCCTCACCACCCGCCACCCGTCTGCGGAATCACGCCGCTATCTGTATAAGGTGAATACGGCGCAGAAGAACTATCGTCGTCGATAATCAACACACCTTCTCCTGCAAAGAGAAGGTGTTCTGCTTTCCCTCTCCCCGTGGGAGAGGGTCAGGGTGAGGGCATCAGGCCGCACTCACTCACCCCACCCATACGAAAATGTTATTTGCATCACAATCCAAACTGCAAATTAATGTGGATTGCATTTTTTTGCGGGAGGTAACAAAACATATCGTTGCCAACTGATAGAATTGCATCAAATAACAACCCTGAATGTTCCTATAACAACATATCTCCCGCTCACTTGTGAGGAAAGTAACATGAACCTTAAGCTGCAGCTTAAAATATTGTCGTTTCTGCAGTTCTGCCTGTGGGGTAGCTGGCTGACCACGCTCGGCTCCTATATGTTTGTAACGCTCAAGTTCGACGGAGCGTCAATCGGTGCCGTATACAGCTCGCTCGGTATTGCGGCTGTCTTCATGCCAACGCTGCTGGGCATCGTGGCGGATAAATGGTTGAGTGCGAAATGGCTGTACATGCTTTGCCATCTGGTGGGCGCGGGGACGCTGTTTATGGCAGCCCAGGTGACCACGCCGGGGGCAATGTTCATGGTGATCCTGCTTAACTCGCTGGCCTATATGCCAACGCTTGGCCTGATCAACACCATCTCCTACCACCGCATCAAGTCTGCGGGCATGGACATCGTGACCGACTTCCCGCCGATCCGTATCTGGGGCACCATCGGCTTTATCATGGCGATGTGGGGCGTGAGCTTCGCGGGCTTTGAACTGAGCCATATGCAGCTCTATATCGGTGCGGCGCTCTCCGTGGTGCTGGCCGTATTTACCCTGACGCTGCCGCACATTCCGGTTTCTAACCAGCAGAAAAACCAGAGCTGGAGCGCCATGCTCGGCCTGGACGCGTTCGCGCTGTTCAAAAACAAGCGCATGGCGATCTTCTTTATCTTCTCCATGCTGCTGGGCGCTGAGCTGCAAATCACC
The DNA here is from genome assembly GCF_041320715.1 of Enterobacter sp. KB-221C9. Lineage (NCBI taxonomy): Bacteria > Pseudomonadati > Pseudomonadota > Gammaproteobacteria > Enterobacterales > Enterobacteriaceae > Enterobacter > Enterobacter sp. KB-221C9. The sequence goes on along the minus strand of NZ_JBGIWG010000004.1, from coordinate 76,624 downwards.
AACATGTTCGGCAACACCTTCCTGCACAGCTTCGATAACAACCCGCTGTTTGCCGGAAGCTTTATCGTCGAGCACGCGTCGGTAATGATGTCCATCTCTCAGATCTCTGAGACGCTGTTCATCCTGACCATTCCGTTCTTCCTGAGCCGCTACGGCATCAAAAACGTCATGCTGATCAGTATCGCGGCATGGATGTTGCGCTTCGGCCTGTTCGCCTACGGTGACCCGAGCGCGTTCGGCACCGTGCTGCTGGTGCTGTCGATGATCGTTTACGGCTGCGCCTTCGACTTCTTCAACATCTCCGGTTCGGTGTTTGTGGAAAAAGAGGTGAAGCCTGAAATCCGCGCCAGCGCGCAGGGTATGTTCCTGATGATGACCAACGGCTTCGGCTGTATTCTGGGCGGAGTGGTGAGCGGTAAAGTGGTAGAGATGTACACCACTAACGGCATCACTAACTGGCAGCCCGTGTGGCTGATCTTCGCGGCGTACTCGCTGGTGCTGTTCTTCGCGTTCATCGCGCTGTTCAAGTACAAGCACGTGCGTGAACCACACGGTGCGCAGCCGATAGCGCATTAATCCTTGATGTCTTTTGCCCGGTGGCGGCTTCGCCTTACCGGGCCTACAAAAGCACGGAGAGTAGGCCGGGTAAGCGTTAGCGCCACCCGGCTTTTTATTTTATTGCAGACAGCACCCACCCCACCGACAGCAAATCCGCACTGCCGCCCGGGCTCAGGTTCCGTTCAATCAATGCCTTATCCATCTTAAGTAACGCCTCGCGATCCCAGCCGTTAGCCAGTAATTCCCGCGCGTAGCCCTGAACGTAGCGCAACCCTTCCATTCCGCCGCGCGACACGAGATTGCTGTCCTGATTAACCGCCATCAGGCGCAGCAGCAGCCCGTGAAGAGACTGTCCGTTCCACTGCGCCAGCGCCCTACGCGCCGTCGCAAAGCCGCTTTCCGCCTCACCGCGCGCGCCGGTTAAGCCATACTGCTGAAACTGCCGCTCGCCCGCCGTCGCAAGCCCGCTGCGTGCGGCCAGCTCACGCGACACCAGCCCGCGGCAGATGTTACTCACCTCACAGCAGAGGCTGTCTGCGGAGATATTTTTCACACGTCCGGCGGCGAAGCACAGTAAACCGAGGGCAAAAATCCCGCCCTTATGGGTGTTCACTCCGTTCGTCGCGGCATACATCGCCTGCTCGCAGGCCATCCCCATCGGGCGGATAATTCGCAGCTGTACGTCAGCGGGTTTATCCGCATGCGCACTACCCAGTTCGGCAAAGCGCGAAAACCACGGCGTAATCGCCGCAATGCTGCGAACGAACAGGGCGTGGTCCATATCGCGATGGGAACCGTTATTGAGCTTGTCCACGAGCCCCGGCTTGGGCGTCAGCTCCAGCTCATGCCACAGCGCCGCTTCGGCAAGCGCGGGCACGTCAGCCGGGCGCGGTTTAGTCGCGAGCAAACCAGTCATCGATCGTCTTCTCCACGCGGGAAACCACCTGCTCAACGGGATGATTGCGCGAGCGAGAGCAGGCGTGCGCGGGCTCGTCGCAGATCAGGCAGCGTCGAAGATTTGTCCCTAGCGACTGACGCCCGACGTGGCCGTGCTGAGGGCAGATCACGTCCAGATCCCATAGCCTGCCGAGCGGGTGCGTCTGCTCAAGATCCGCACAGTGCGCTTTGATTTCCGCCGCCGGATGGGCCACACACCACAGGGCTTCTGGCCCGGTCGGGAGCCACAGCACCTGGCGGTCCAGCACCTGCCAGCGGTTTTCCCACAGCAGCTGGTCGCACATTTGCAGCGCCACGCCCATGGTATTGCGATAGCGCAGGCTGTCTTTGATTTCTCCCGGCGTGACCAGCGTGAGGGAAATCACCGGTTGTTGATAGTGCTCAAGCATGTCAGCCTGGCGCGCTGCGCGGCGATCTTTCGCCGCCAGCAGTTCGTCCAGGCTGACACCCGCCCGCACGGGTGTCGCTGTTGTCATAACTACTCCTTTACCTGTCGCACGGTGTCGATCACGCTGCCGTCGCGGTAGCGGATCACCCCGACGATTTTGTCGGTAAACTCAATCGGTTTCGGTACGCCCGTCAGGGAAATCGCCCGCTCGTAAAGCGCGCTGATATCCACAACTTTAAGCCCGGCTTCCAGCAGCCGCTCGCGGATCTCCGGGCGCGCCGGATTGACCGCAATGCCGTGGTCGGTGACCAGCACGTCGATGCTTTCGCCCGGCGTGAGGCGCGTGGTAACCCGCTTCACGACCGTCGGAATACGGCTGCGCAGCAGCGGCGCGACCACAATGGTCAGATTCGCCGCGGCGGCCACGTCGCAGTGTCCGCCGGATGCGCCGCGCATCACCCCATCGGAGCCGGTGATCACGTTGACGTTGAAATCGACGTCGATTTCCAGCGCGCTGAGGATCACCACGTCAAGCTGGTCGCAGCTTGCCGCCTTGCTGCCGGGGTTGGCGTAAACGTTGGTGGAGATCTCCACGTGGTTCGGGTTGCGCGCCAGCGAGGCCGCCGCCTGGCCGTCAAAGCACTGGGTGTCGAGCAGCTTTTCGATGAGCCCCTTCTCGTGCAAATCCACCAGGCTGCCGGTGATGCCGCCGAGCGCAAAGCGCGCCTTCACGCCGCTGCGCTCCATCTTCTCTTCCATAAAACGGGTGCAGGCGGTTGCCGCCGCGCCGGAGCCGGTCTGCATCGAGAAGCCCGGTTTGAAGTAGCCGGAGTGTTCAATGACGTCCGCCGCATAGCGGGCGATCATCAGCTCGCGCGGGTTGCTGGTGACGCGCGCCGCGCCGACGCTGATTTTCGCCGGGTCGCCTACGCTTTCAACCTGCACGATGTAGTCCACCTGGTCCTGCACCAGGCTGGCGGGCATATTGGGGAACGGCACCAGTTCTTCCGTCAGCAGCACCACCTTGCGGGCAAAGTGCGCGTCCACCATCGCGTAGCCCAGGGACCCGCAGCACGATTTACCGTGCGTCCCGTTAGCGTTGCCAAACTCATCGCTGCACGGCACGCCGAGAAACGCCACGTCGATGTTCAGCTCCCCGTCCTGGAGCAGCTTCACGCGCCCGCCGTGGGAGTGAATTTGCACCGGCTCGTCCATCAGCCCGTGGGAGATGGCGTCCGCCAGCCTGCCGCGCATCCCGGAAGTGTAAATCCGGGTGATGACGCCGCTTTCAATATGCTCGATCAGCGCGTCGTTGCAGGTCATCAGCGAGCTGGAGGCCAGCGTCAGGTTTTTAAAGCCCATCCGCGCCAGCAGCGCCACGACGGTGTTAATCACCCGGTCGCCTTCGCGAAACGCATGGTGGAAGGAGATGGTCATCCCGTCCTGCAGGCCGCAGCGCTTAACCGCCTCTTCAACAGAGGCGCAGAGCTTGCGGCTGTGCTTCGCGTCGCTGTCAGCCAGCCACGGCGTGGCGCTGTGGGCGGTATCGAAGGGTTTTAAGTCCCGCAGATGGGGAAAATTCACGTGAAGAAGTTCTGTCTGATTCATCATCTCATCCTTACCGACGCACGCCGGAGGCCGCCGCGCGCTCCAGCACCACCTGCGCGTGGTTAATAATCGGTGCATCCACCATTTTGCCGTTGAGCGACACCACGCCCAGGCCGTTACGCTCGCCCTCTTCTGCCGCCTCAATCACCCTTTTGGCGTTATCCACCTCTTCCTGCGTCGGGGCGTAGGCGTTATGCAGCAGGTCAATCTGGCGCGGGTTAATCAGCGATTTGCCGTTAAAGCCCATCTTGCGGATCAGATCGACCTCGCGCAGGAACCCGGCCTCGTCGTTAACGTCTGACCACACCACGTCGAAGGCGTCGATGCCCGCCGCGCGGGCGGCGTGCAGCACGGCGCAGCGGGCGTAGAACAGCTCGGTGCCGTCGCCGCGCTCGGTCTGCATGTCCATCACGTAGTCAAAGGCGGCCAGCGCGATGCCGATGAGGCGCGGAGAGCTGCGGGCAATCGCCACGGCGTTGATAACGCCAATGGCCGACTCAATCGCCGCCATCACGCGGGTGGAGCCGACCTCGCGGCCGCACTCCTGCTCGATACGCTCAAGGTGGCCTTCCAGCTCGTAGATATCGTCCGGCGTGTCGGTTTTCGGCAGGCGGATCACGTCCACGCCGGCCCGTACGGCGGCCTCCAGATCCAGCAGGCCAAACGGCGTGCTGAGCGGGTTAATGCGCACCACGGTTTCGATATCCTGATACATCGGGTGCTGCAGCGCGTGGAACACCAGCATGCGCGCGGTATCCTTCTCGCGCAGGGCGACGGCGTCCTCAAGGTCAAACATGATGGAGTCGGGACGGTAAATAAAGGCGGTTGAGAGCATGGCGGCGTTGGCGCCCGGCAGGAACAACATGCTGCGGCGGAGTTTGCTCATTTCAGCGCCCCCCAGTTGATGCCCTGTTCATCGGCGGCACGCATCAGCGCGCTTTGCAGGCGGGCGCGGATAACACAGTCCAGCGCCCCTTTGTCTTCAATAATGATAAGTCCCTGGTGCACGTTCATGGCGCGCAACGTGTCGTTGACCACCTGGCGAATTTGCTCGCCAAACTGCTTAATCACTTCACTGTGGATGACTATCTCCAGCTCGCCGTGAGCGGGAACGATTTTCACCATCAGGTCGCTGGACTCCTGCGTTCCGGCCAGCGCCTCCCTTACAATTTTCATGATAAATTCCTGGTAGTTAAGCGACTTCCGCACTCGCACGGTAATGCGTTTCGAGATGCGCGAAGGTGGAGTCCGGGACAATCTCCCGGATCCGGGAAAACTGCTGTGTCTTCAGTAAGCGGCGCACTTCGGACGCCGAAATGGCGTTGCCGGTGGCCTTGATGCGCGGCATTTCCACCACCTCGATATGCGAGGCCAGCAGGTCGTGAAGCGTCTGGTTGTACTGGCGGGTGATATCGCAAAACGGCTCGGAGCCGATGAAGCGGTGCGTGATGCCGAGCGCCGGGGCGATGAAGTCCCGGAAGATTAGCACGTCGATTTCGCTCCACGCCTGCTGCACTTTGCCGGTCTCCTTCAGGAAGTAGGCCGGGAAGGTGGCGCGGGAGATGATGTACTGCGAGCCTTCATGCACCACCACGTTCGGCAGATGCGCCACGCCCGCGCGCACCATCTCAAGGCGCGCGCTGAACGGGAAGAACGAGGCGTCTTCACGCACCACGAACAGATGCAGGGCGTCGCACCGCGTCGCCGCCTGCTCCACCAGATGGCGATGGCCGAGGGTGAACGGATTGGCGTTCATCACTATCGCGCCAATGTTCTCCCCGCACCTTCGCTTCGCGCGCAGGGAACGGCAGTAGCGTTCGATCCCCTGCGGGGTGTTCTCCATCAGCACCGCGTTGTTACCGCTTTGGGCAATCGGCCAGAAGCCGCTGCGGGCAAAACGCTCCCGGTTGCACGGCCGGGTGCAGAGGAAGAGGTGAAAATGGCCGCGCTCCAGCGCCGCATTTTCCACCTCAGCCAGCAGCCGCGCGCTGAGGTTCTCGCCGCGAAGCTGTTCGTTGACCGCCACGCATTTGATGACGTTGGCAGCAAGCCCTGCGCAACCCACCAGCTGCGGGCCGGACCAGGCTTCGACAAACAGCGTGATGTCGTTGTCCAGGCCAAGGCCGCTGTCTGCCAGCAGGTAGCGGATCTGGCTTAAGCGTTCCGGGTGTTTCGCCACCAGCGTGTGGCGAAAATCAATGGGTTGCGAGTGCATGCTGCCGCCTTACCTAATGTGCTGCCGCAAGCCCGACGGCTGGCGCTTCCACGATCACGTTGCTCAGATGACCGATATGCTCGATCTCCACCTCAATGCGATCGCCCTCTTTCATAAACAGCGGCGGGTTACGCTTTTTACCCACCCCGCCCGGAGATCCGGTGATGATCACGTCGCCCGGACTGAGGCGGGTGAAGGTGCTGATGTACTCGATCAGCTCCGCAACCTTGTGGATCATGCTGCTGGTGTTGTCTTCCTGCACCATGCGACCGTTCAGCCAGGTGCGGATCGCCAGCTGATGCGGATCCGGGATCTCGTCCGCCGTCGCCATCCACGGGCCAAACGCGCCGGTCTGACGCCAGTTTTTACCGGCGGTAAACCAGGTGTGCTGCCAGTCGCGGGCGGAGCCGTCCATGTAGCAGCTGTAGCCCGCCACGTGGCGCAGGGCGTCGTCGCGGCTGATGTTCTCCCCGCCTTTGCCGATGATCACCGCCAGCTCGCCTTCGTAGTCGAATTCGCTGGAATGGCGCGGCTTCAGCACCGGCTCGTTGTGGCCGGTCTGTGAATCCGGGAAGCGAACAAACAGCGTCGGGGCCGGGTTATGCTGGTCAAACTCCTTGCGCTTGTCGGCGTAGTTCATGCCCACGCAGAGGATTTTTTCCGGCTGCACAATCACCGGCAAGAAGGTGATGGCGCTCAGCGGCACGTCCACGGCGTCGTTCAGGTAGCGGGTAGCCTGCGCCAGCCCGTTGCCCTGCAGCAGCGCCTTGAGGTCGCCGTAGCGGTCGCCGAGACGGCGGCCTAAATCAATCACGCCGTCGGCCTGGACGATGCCGTAGCTGCGTTTTCCCTGGTATAAAAAGCTTGCGAGTTTCATTGTTCTTTCCTGAAAACTTAAACGAGGAAGTTGCCCAGAATCAGCAGTGAGATAGAGACGTTAATCGCCCCGCCGATACGGGTAGCAATCTGGGCGAACGGCATCAGGCTCATGCGGTTGCCTGCGGTCAGGATCGCCACGTCGCCGGTACCGCCCTGGCCGCTCTGGCAGCAGGAGACGATGGCGACGTCAATCGGGTGCATACCAATCTTTTTGCCGACGAAGAAGCCGGTCGCCACCAGTGCGGAAACGGTGCTGACAATCACCAGCAGGTTGCTGACGGTGAACGCCGCTACCAGCTCATGCCACGGGGTGATGGCCACGCCGACGGCGAAGAGGATTGGGTAGGTCACGGAGGTCTGGAAGAATTTGTACACCACCTGCGAGCCTTCCAGCAGGCGCGGAGAGGCGCCGTTGCAGAGCTTCACCAGCACCGCCATAAACAGCATGCCGACCGGGGCAGGCAGGCCAATCAGCTTGTGGCCGAGCATGCCCAGCATGTAGAGCAGCACCGCCAGCAGCGCGCCGGAGGCGATAGTGGTGACGTCCGCCTTGCCGGAAAACGCAGGCTGAGAGACGGTAGCATCGGCATTCGCGCGGTTAGGCATCAGCTGGCCTTCGCCGGTCAGGTGCGGATAGCGTTTACCGAGCTGGTTCAGGCAGCCGGAGATGATGATTGCCGTCAGACCGCCGAGCATGACCATCGGCAGCACGCGGCCGAGCGCTACGCCCTGGTCCATGTGCAGCAGGGTGGCATAGCCGATGGAAAGCGGGATTGCCCCTTCCCCGACGCCGCCCGCCATAATCGGCAGAATGATAAAGAAGAAGATCTGGAACGGCTCAAGGCCCAGCGCCAGGCCCACGCCCATCCCCACCAGCATGCCGACGATTTCGCCGCACAGCATCGGGAAGAAGATGCGCAGGAAGCCCTGAATCAGCACCGTGCGGTTCATGCTCATGATGCTGCCGACGATAATGCAGCAGATATAGAGATAGAGAATGTTGGTGGATTTGTAGAACTTGGTGGTGGACTCAACCACTACGTCCGGCAGCAGGCCGTAATAGACCAGCGCGGAAGGGATAAAGGTGGCGCAAATCGCCGCCGCGCCGAGCTTGCCGACAATCGGCAGGCGTTTGCCGAACTCGCCGCAGGCAAAGCCGAAGAAGGCCAGCGTGGCCACCATTACCACGATATCGCTCGGCAGTTTCCCGCCCAGGCAATCAATCGCAATCAGCGCGCCCGCCAGAACGAACAGCGGCAGAGGAATAATCCCAATTTTCCAGGTATCCATAATATGCCACCAGCGCTCTTTGAGCGAAGGCCGCTGAATTTCAATCGGGTCGTGGGTAACAGAGAAAGAATCGTCAGTTGTGCTCATAATAAGCCCCTTGGTTATTTTGTGCGTTCAGCTTAGAGTCACAAAGGCTTACTTTATGTGAGGAATGGCATATTAAAAGCGAAGTTTTAATGGCAGCTATGGTTTTAATGGTTTCTTTTATTTAATGTGATTTATACCTTATTTATTGGCGTGGTTTTTATGGTTTCTTTTCCGAATTGAACAAACAAATAACATTTGTTCGCGTAGCCAAAAGCCCATTAGCCTTTAAGATAACTCTTTTACAGCGCCCGCTGTGCAAGGGATCACAAGTTTTCGGCAAAGCGGGCGTCCGCGCGAAAAAAGATGATATATTGGCGATCTTTGCTGCTACCTCGCGTGATAGTTATGAAAGTTTCTTTCCAGATCAAGCTGTTTATTTCGCTGGTTGCCTTTTTCTCAGTGCTTTTTGCGCTACTGGGCGGATATTATTATGTCGATGTCGGGAAACAGCTTTATCAGGAAATGAGTACGCGAGCCAAAATACAGGCTGAAGAGATTGCGCTTATTCCGACATTGCGTAATGAAGTTGAACAAAAGAATATCTACGCCATCCATGATTTTATGCAGAAGATTTCTGCGCACAGCGACGCCAGCTTTATTGTGATTGGTGATAATAAAGGGCAGCATCTTTTTCACTCCGTCTTTGCCGACAGAGTGGGCACAACCCTGGTTGGCGGAGACAATGAAGCCGTATTGCAGGGTAAAAGCACCACCACCATCCGCAAAGGCGGGCTGGGCATTTCGCTGCGCAGTAAAGCCCCCATCTTCAACGCTGCCGGACAGGTGGTCGGCATTGTTTCGGTCGGCTATCTCACCAGCTACCTGGACACCATTACCGTCAGTAAGGTGGTCAATATCCTGATTGCCGCCGTGCTGCTGCTGATCGCTCTCTTTATCTTCTCCTGGTTCTTTACCCGCAGCATCAAGAAGCAGATCTTCTCCCTTGAACCGCGAGAGATCGGCCTGCTGGTGCGCCAGCAGAAGGCGATGATGGAGTCTATTTATGAAGGGGTGATTGCCATTGACGATCGGCGGCGGATTGAAGTGATCAACCAGGCGGCGCGCAAACTGCTGGGTCTGAGCCAGCCGGCCCGCGAGCTGCGCGGGCAGCTGATAAGCCAGGTGATCGATCCGGTCCCGTTCTTCGACACGCAGACGATGCTGGCGAAAGATACCCATGACGAGATTTGCCGTTTTAACGATCTCACGGTGATTGCCAGCCGGGTGCACATCATGCTTGAAGGGTCGCTGCAGGGCTGGGTGATCACCTTCCGCGATCGCAACGAGATCGACTCGCTGAGCGCCCAGCTCAGCCAGGTAAAACGCTATGTCGATAACCTGCGCATTATGCGTCATGAGCAGTTAAACAGGATGACGACCTTGTCCGGCCTGCTGCATATGGGCCGCTATGAGGAAGCCATTGGCTACATTCAGGCGCAGTCGGAGCATGCTCAGGAGCTGCTGGACTTTATCTCTTCGCGCTTCTGCTCCCCGACCCTGTGCGGCCTGCTGCTTGGGAAAGCCGCCCGCGCGCGGGAGAAAGGCGTCGAGCTCAGTTTCGACCCGGCCTGTCGGCTGGACAGACCGTTCCTGCCCCTTGGAGAGCAAGAGCTGATTTCAATTATTGGCAACCTGCTGGATAACGCCATCGAAGCGACGCAGCGATCGCCGCTTCCCCACGCGCCGGTAGAAGTGCTGATCAAACTCAGCGAACAGGAGCTGATTATTGAAGTGGCCGACCAGGGCGTTGGCATTACACCGGCGATCCGTGACCGGATCTTTGAACGCGGCATCACCACCAAAACACGCGGCGATCATGGGATTGGTCTGTATCTGATCGAAAGCTATGTCATACAGGCTGGCGGCGCGATAGAAGTTGCCGATAATACCCCGCGCGGCGCCATTTTCTCCTTGTTTATCCCGGCTACGGGAACCGCCCGGCAACTGGAAGACACCGACTATGCAACATGAACTTATCGACGTACTGATTGTTGAAGACGAGAACGAACTGGCGCAACTGCACGCGGAGCTGATAGGCAAACATCCGCGTCTGAGGCTGGTAGGCATTGCCTCGTCGCTGGCTGCGGCCCAGGCAGAGCTTGAAAGCAAACAGCCGCAGCTGATGCTGCTGGATAACTATCTGCCGGACGGCAAAGGTATCTCGCTTATCAATAACCCCATGCTGGCCCGCGCCAACTGCTCGGTGATTTTTATTACTGCCGCCAGCGATATGGACACCTGCAGCCAGGCGATTCGCAACGGCGCATTCGACTACATCCTCAAACCCGTCTCCTGGAAGCGGCTCAGCCAGTCTCTGGAGCGGTTTGTGCAGTTTGCCGAACAGCAGCGGGTCTGGAAGATTGTCGACCAGCAGAACGTGGATTCGCTGTATCAGCTGCAGGCGAAAAACTACCGCCTGGACAACGGCAGCAAAGGCATTGAGGAAAATACGCTGGCGCGGGTACAGACGCTGTTCAACGACAAGGCAACGCACTGCTTTACCGTGGATGAGGTGGTGAGCGAAACGGGATTAAGCAAAACCACCACCCGGCGCTATCTGGAACACTGCGTAGAGGCGGGCTTTCTGACGGTGGAGATGCTGTACGGCAAGATTGGGCATCCGAGGAGGATGTACAAGCGTAGTGCGGCTTAACTCCCCTCACCCCGGCCCTCTCCCCAAAGGGGCGAGGGTGAAAAGACGGCTCCGTGCAATCCCCTCTCCCCTTTGGGGAGAGGGTTAGGGTGAGGGGGTCTACCTTAATACATACCCATACAGCCGCTTAATCCCGTCGGCATCCTTCTCGCTGTAAACTCCCTGCAGCTCCGGCGAGAAGCCCGGCAGCAGGTTAATGCCCTCCTCCAGCGCCAGGAAGTAACGCTGTACCGCCCCGCCCCAGACTTCACCCGGCACCACGCACAGCACGCCCGGCGGATAGGGCAGCGCCCCTTCGGCAGCAATGTGCCCTGCGGCATCCCGAATGCGAACCAGCTCCACCTCTCCGCGAATATAGGCCCGGTTTGCATCCTGCGGGTTCATTACCACCTCCGGCAGGCTCTCCTTACGGAACATCGCCTTCTGCAAATCTTTCACGTCAAAGCTGACGTAGAGATCGTGCATCTCCTGGCACAGCTGGCGAAGGGTGTAATCCCGGTAGCGCACCGGGTATTTCTGGAAGATCGTCGGCAGCACGTCCGCCAGCGGCGTGTCGTCTTCTATATGCTGTTCAAACTGGCCCAGCATCGCCACCAGCTGCGCCAGCTTCTCGCTGCTTTCGGCAGGCGTCAGCAGGAACAGGATCGAATTGAGGTCGCATTTCTCCGGCACGATGCCGTTTTCGCGCAGGTAGTGCGCCAGAATCGTCGCCGGGATCCCGAAATCCGTGTACTCCCCGGTTTCGGCATCGATACCCGGCGTGGTCAGCAGAAGCTTGCACGGGTCGACAAAGTACTGCTCGCGGGCATAGCCCTCAAACCCGTGCCATTTAGCCCCCGGCTCAAAGCTGAAGAAGCGCAGCTCGCTGGCGATGGCATGCGTCGGATGATCCTGCCACGGCCGCCCCGCCACCACCGGTGGGATAAACGGTTTGATCATATGACAGTTGGCAATGATCGCCTTGCGCGCCTCAATCCCCAGCTCGACGCACTCCGCCCACAGCCTGCGTCCGCTTTCACCTTCGTGGATCTTGGCATTCACGTCCAGCGCGGCGAACAGCGGATAAAACGGGCTGGTGGAGGCATGCAGCATAAACGCGTTGTTCAGCCGCTTGTGCGGGCAGAAGCGCGCCTGACCGCGGATGTGGTTATCCTTTTTATGGATCTGCGACGTTTGCGAGAACCCGGCCTGCTGTTTGTGCACCGACTGGGTCACGAAAATCCCAGGATCGTTCTCGTTCAGCTCCAGCAACAGCGGGGACGTTTCCGCCATCATCGGAATAAACTGCTCGTAGCCCACCCAGGCGGAGTCAAAGAGGATGTAGTCGCAAAGGTGGCCGATCTTGTCGATCACCTGACGGGCGTTGTAGATCGTCCCATCGTAGGTGCCAAGCTGAATGATCGCCAGGCGGAACGGACGCGCCTCGTCGGCCTTCTCCGGCGCCGTCTCGCGGATCAGCTCCCGCAGATACGCATCGTCAAAGCAGCGATCGTCAATCCCGCCAATAAAGCCAAACGGGTTACGCGCGGCCTCAAGATAAACCGGCGTGGCGCCCGCCTGGATCAGCGCTCCGTGGTGGTTAGATTTATGGTTATTGCGGTCGAACAGCACCAGGTCGCCGCGGGTCAGCAGCGCGTTGGTCACCACCTTGTTGGCCGCTGACGTGCCGTTCAGCACGAAGTAGGTTTTGTCCGCGTTGAACACTTTCGCCGCGAACTTTTGCGCGTGCTTGGCGGACCCTTCGTGGATCAGCAGATCGCCCAGCTTCACGTCGGCATTGCACATGTCGGCGCGAAACACGTTCTCACCGAAGAAATCATAGAACTGTCGCCCTGCCGGGTGTTTTTTGAAAAACGCCCCGTGCTGGTGGCCCGGACAGGCGAAAGTGCTGTTGCCCATCTCCACATACTGGCTCAGGGTGTCAAAAAAGGGCGGCAGCAGGTTCTCTTCGTAACGGCTGGCAGCGCTCTCCAGTTCCAGAAACTCCTGAGCTTTGCCCGAGATAACCGCGGTGGCGCCGTCAGGAACGTCCGTTGGCTCCTGCGAGAAAATAAACACCGGTAGCTGAAAGCCCGTGCGTTTCAGCAGTGCAAGAATGCCGCTGCGACTTTCAGCTGTTGTGATGACGACGGCTGCCACATCGGTAAAATCAGTGCTGTCCAGCGTCACCTTTTCGCGGTGCGTAGACACGGTGGAGGCCAGCTCGCGGCTGACGGCAATTTTCATGGTTTTCATAGGCGCAGTTACCCTCACCGGGCGGTGAGACAGGGAGGAGAAAATTCGCGCAATAATGTCACCTTTTATTTTGAGGTGCAAGAAGGAATCAGTATGCACGAAACCACCCAAAGCTAACGCCCGCGCAGCCCTGGCGTGCCATAATAATGCAATATCAATGATTAAATAACAGGAGTTAACTTTGGTTATCGGGCCATTTATTAACGCAGGCGCCGTATTGCTGGGCGGCGTACTCGGTGCCGTGCTGAGCCAGCGGCTGCCGGAGCGTATTCGCACCTCCATGCCCTCGATATTCGGCCTGGCATCATTAGGGATCGGTATTCTTTTAGTCATCAAATGCGCCAACCTGCCGGTGATGGTGCTGGCCACCCTGCTCGGCGCGCTGATTGGCGAGTTCTGCTATCTGGAAAAAGGCATCAACAGCGCGGTGAGTAAAGCCAAAAACCTGATTGCCCGACCGGGCGGCAAGGCGAAACACGGCACGCACGAATCGTTTATTCAAAACTATGTCGCCATCATCATTCTATTTTGTGCCAGCGGCACAGGGATTTTCGGTTCGATGCAGGAGGGGATGACGGGCGACCCAAGCATTTTGATTGCGAAAGCGTTTCTTGATTTCTTTACGGCCACTATTTTTGCCACCACGCTCGGCGTTGCCGTTGCCGCGATTTGCGTGCCGATGCTGCTAATTCAGCTGGCGCTTGCCACCTGCGCCACCTTGATTCTCCCGCTGACCACGCCGGCGATGATGGCAGACTTTACCGCCGTCGGCGGCCTGCTGCTGCTGGCTACCGGGCTGCGCATCTGTGGAATTAAGATGTTTGCCGTGGTGAACATGCTGCCCGCACTGCTGCTCGCCATGCCGCTCTCCGCGCTCTGGACGCACTTTTTCGCTTAAGGATGCGGCGAAATGGTGAGAGATTGCGCAGTCTGTAACGAAAACAACATTTTTCGTTGACGGCAGGGGGCAGATCGGGTTTAATGCGCCCCGTTGCCCGGATAGCTCAGTCGGTAGAGCAGGGGATTGAAAATCCCCGTGTCCTTGGTTCGATTCCGAGTCCGGGCACCACTATTTAAAGAACCCGCCCAAAAGGCGGGTTTTTGCTATATAGCTACGGCCGATTTCTGGGCGCTGATAAGCGTGGCTTTAATGCAGGCACGCTTACGCTAATAGCCCGGTAAGTTAATACAGGCGGTGGCTCTTTTTTATCACTTAATTTTGCCGGATAAATTGCTGACCTGATTTGAAAGGTTGTCGTTGCTCCGCTTCATGTCATCAAGGCTTCTTTGCAATCGCTCGATCTTACTCTCCTGCTCAGAACTCTTTCTCTCAAGCTGTAAAACCTTCTGAGTTAGCTCATCGACTTTGCGGTTGTCGGACTTCATCTTCCTCAGGCTATCCTGCATCTCCTTTAGATCCGACGCCCTGAAATCAGAAGACTCGATTTCATCTGCATTAGAAATTACCGGGATATATCCTCTACTAGAGATGTGGGGTTCGATACTAACCTGAACTTTATTTGGACCCGCAGAGTGCGCGTAACCTATTGAAGAAAAATAAAAAAAAGAAACAACACACAGACCAGACAGATATTTATTCATTTCTAACGTCCTTTTAAATTTTTCAATCACTTCCAGGAGCCTCCTTCTGGTATCACCCGCTCAGGATAAAACACATGGCTTAGCCTCTGGCAGTTCATAAACGGGGTTAAAGAGCAGAAGATACTATTCGTTTTTCATTAACCCTAACGAAAACCCTATGGAAACCGTCGAACTCAGGTATGAGATTGAAATGCTCCTGGAAGGTCCATTCTTTCTTTGCCGGAGATTTACGGTCACTGTAATTCTCAGTGAGGTAATCTAACAATTCTTGCTCATCATATAGCATCAGAAAAATTTCCAACCAGTCTCTTCAACCGTATCCATTACAACGTCCTTTCTGTCGTTTTGAACCAGAGTAAATCGATAGCTAAAACAAGGATGTTGTCCGCTTCCAGTTTTCTTAGAACTCAGAATACCGCCCGCAAGTCAGTTTTATGCTTTTGGATTCTCCCCAACCTAGGGATCGTTCCCACCTGCGTCCAGCAGTTTGTTTTTAAAGATAAACAAACACGCCTCGTTGAAGTTCTCCGCCCCCAGACGTTCCGAGAGCGCCGTGCGTTTGCGATAGAGGCTTTTCACCGACGTATTCAGCTCATCGGCAATGGCTTCCATCGACATCCCTGCCCTCAGCAGCCGCAGCATGATCGCTTCGTGCGTGCTAAGCCGTAAATTAAGCAGCCACTTCGTGGTCAGGCGCCTGCCCTTCATATTGAGAACCAGATTAAACAGCGAGGCCATATCCGGCGCGGTGAGCGACGTGTTCATAAATAACTTCATACTGAGCAGATTCTCCTCGCGGTGTCGCATATCAAGCATAACGCAGCAGATTGTTTTTTTCGTTCTGGCCGGATGGCGTATCAGGTAATCATATAAACGGAGCGGAGAACGACTATCAATCAATACAGAATATTCATCTGCACCGTTATCAAATATGTTTCTGTCAATCGAGTCGAGCAGGATAATATCCGGAAAAAATATCCGCATCCCCCTGACAAGGTAGCGATCCTGAGTCACTAACACTATTGAAGTTGCCACTAACCATCCCTTTTAGATTAAAGCAAGAACGATCCCTCGGAAAGAAGGCCGCCTTCGTTTTATAGCGCTGTTATATTAACGATAAATGTATTCTGGCTTTGGACATCCCTCAATACAGACATTGATGAGTAAGACTTCCTGTAGACTATCATTCAATGGCTGCCATTAATTATAAATAAAAAACAATCGCAGAAAAGTCACTTCTCTAAACATTAAGAATTTTTGTCATGAAACTTCCCAAACATGCACCAGAAAGTTCTTTAATTGACGCAGATAAGCAGCATTAAAAATATATACAAAATTGTCGCAGTAAAAATAAAATGCATTAAATTCAATGATTTATAAATATCCCATCAATTCAAAATAATCATCACAAACCGCTCAATACAGAATTATCTCAAAACGATACACCCGCTTTTCAACATATTTATCCGGCAACATATCAGGTGTACATTAGCTTTCACCCAGTCCACTGAGATAAGGATCCATAATTACCTTTAGGTAAGTACCCCGTAACATAACTGCATTCAGATTTAATGTTCTCATTTATGGCCTTTAACGCTGAGTTTAAAGGCGGCCGTGTTATGCAATGGATTCATGATAAACAAATGGCAAATAGATATGGAAAGATCGCTTCGCTTCAATACGTTATTCTTTTATCGCGCCCCAACATTATTGTTTCTGTTATTCCTCTTTCCTGTTCTGGCTCAGGCGACTGAATCCGTTTATGAGCAACAGATTCAACAGGCGCGTAACGGTAATTACACGCCGTTTCTCGATTATCTTCAGCGTTATCAGCAGCAGCATGCCCTGACGCCTGAACAAGTTGCGGACTGGTTACAGGTTGCAGCCTGGGCGGGTCATGATGACGAGGTTATTCAGGTCTGGCAGCGTTACGGCATTTATATGCCGCTGCCCGCCCGTGGCGTTGCTGCCGTCGCGCAATCCAGGCGAAATCAAAAGGCGTGGCAGCCGGCCCTGGCGCTCTGGAAAGAGGCGCGTAGCCTTGCGCCGGATAACGACGATTATCGTATCGGCTATATCAAAACCCTGGCCGATGCCCGCATGGATACGCTTGCCCTGCAGGAAGCCCGACGGCTGGTGGCGGAAAATCCCTCTCAGGCGCATCTTCAGACGCTCTCGTATGTCTGGTTAAGTCAGGGAAAAAGCTGGGATCGGCTGCTGGCAGACACCCGAGCGCTGAATATCGCACCGGAGAATAAAGCGCTCCTCAGCGAACTGATCGACGCGCTTACGGATAACCGGGTGAATACCCCCGCGCTCCAGCTTTCACAAAGCGTGACGCTGTCTCCCGCTGAGCGTCGCCGTCTTGAGCGTAATGCCGCCGCCGAACGGGTTCGCCTTGCCGATGTGCCTGGCAGAACAGAAAAGGAGCGCCTGCAGCTTGCGCAATCTGCGCTGAATCGTTACGACGCTCTGCTTGCTCGCTGGCACAACGAGCCGCAGGCGGCGGAAGACGTCGTCCTTGCGCGTATCGACAGGCTTGGCGCGCTGTACGCCCATGCTGATTACCCAAAGGTGATTAGCGAATATCAAGATCTTACGGCAGCGCAGCATCCGGTGCCGGGCTGGGCAATCGGCTGGGTCATCTCCGCGTATCTGCAGGAGAAAAACGCGGCCGCCGCCTTCGCGCTTCTGCAACGCTATCCGCAATACGCTTCCGACCCGCAGGACGAGGAGCACGCGCTTTTCTACGCCTGGCTGGACACGGGACAGTACCAGTCCGCCCGCCAGTACGTTGAGCGCCAGACCCGCAACGTCCCCTGGATCCGCTACGATTTCGGCTCCCCTACCCCTCAGCCGAACGATCGGTGGCTTACCGGGCAGTCGCTCCGCTTTAACTATTTGCTGGCGACAAATGCCCTGCCGGAAGCCGAAACGCTGGCGCACCGTCTGGCGACAACGGCGCCGGGCAATCAGGGGTTACAGATTGACTACGCCACCCTGCTTCAGGCTCGGGGCCTGCCGCGCGCGGCCGAGCAAAAGCTGAAAACGGCGGAGGCGCTGGAGCCATCGAATCTGGAACTCGAGCAGCAGCAGGCCTACGTCGCGATGGATCTACAGGAGTGGCGACAGATGGATTTACTGGCCGACGACGTGCTGGCTCGCGCGCCCGTCGATCGCAGCGCCAGGCGTCTCGACAGGCTCCGAACGGTCCACCACATGTCCGAACTGCGCCTCAACGCAAGCAAGGGTTTGCACTCCGATAGCCCCGTCAGCGGGACGCACGACCTGAGCTGGGACGCCACGCTCTATGGCCCACCCGTAGCGGACAGCTGGCGGCTGTTTGCGGGAACCCGCTACGCGCAGAGTAATTTCGATGAGGGCAAAGGCACCAGCCGTCACCTTTTGGGCGGCGTCGAATGGCGGCCACGCGACCTCCAGCTCGAAGCCGAGCTCTCCAGCAACCGCTATCACGGAGCAAACAAGCCGGGCGCTCGCCTCTCAACAACGTACTTTGTGACCGATAGCTGGCAGGTCAGCGGCAGCCTTGAACGCCTGTCGCGCACGACGCCCCTTCGGGCCTTACGCAACGGAATTAGCGCCAACCGGGGTGAAGCCGGGGTGCGCTTGTATCAAAACGAGCAGCGGGAGTACCAGTTCAGCGCCGCCCTCAGCCGCTTCTCCGATCGTAACCGCCGCCAGGAATACACCCTCACGGGCAAGGAGCGTCTCTGGCAGACCCCGTCCCTGACGCTGGATCTCGAACCGGGGATCGCCGCCAGTAAAAACAGCCTGCGGGACACGCTCTATTACAACCCGGCGCGGGATCTGTCCGTGACGGCTGCCCTGGCCGTTGACCATGAAATGGTCCGCCATTACGACACCCTCTGGAGCCAGCAGTTCGTGGCGGGAGGGGGCAGCTACTGGCAGAAAAATCAGTCCGCGGGCGCCATCGCCCTGCTGGGTTACGGACAACGCGTTCAGTGGAACAACGTTATTGATACCGGCGTGATGCTGAACTGGGATAAACGCCCTTACGACGGCAAACGCGAGAGCAACCTCTCCGTCACGTTTGACGCGACTTTACGCTTTTAAGGATGAATATGCTGAACACACGTTTTTCCGTGAGCCTGATACTCCTCGGCTGGCTCTGCCTCGGCGCGAGCGTCTACGCGCAGGCGATCTCGTTCATTGCGCCCAAAGCGCGGCCGCAGCTGGAGGCGAGTAAACCCTGGCCGGAGAACCAGTTTCTGGTCCTGGCCTACCACGACGTCGAAGACGATGCCGCCGATCAGCGCTACCTCTCCGTTCGCACCAGCGCGTTAAACGAGCAGATAAGCTGGCTTCTGCACAACGGCTATCACGCCGTCAGCGTGCAGGACATTCTCGATGCCCATGACGGGAAAAAAACGCTGCCGCCAAAAGCCGTTCTGCTCAGCTTTGACGACGGCTACAGCAGCTTTTATACCCGCGTCTGGCCGCTGCTTCAGGCGTGGAACGTTCCTGCGCTGTGGGCGCCGGTGGGCAGCTGGGTGGATACGTCGGCAAATCAAAAAGTTAACTTCGGCGGCCTGATGACGCCCCGCGATCGCTTCGCGACGTGGGACATGGTGCGCGAGCTCAGCCAGTCCCCGCTGATTGAGATCGGATCGCATACCTGGGCTTCGCATTACGGCATTCCGGCCAACCCGCAGGGCAGCCGGGAACCGGCGATCGCCAACCGCTTTTATGACAAAGCCACGGGCCGCTATGAAACCGACCAGCAGTTCAGCCAGCGGATCGGCGATGACGTTCGCAAAGTGACTGAAAAAATCACGCAGGTGACGGGCAAAGCGCCGCGCGCCTGGGTCTGGCCCTACGGCGCCGCCAACGGTACGTCGCTCGCTATCGCCAGACAGCAGGGTTATCAGCTGGCCTTCACCCTTGAGGACGGGCTGGGGAATGTACAGGATCTGGGCAACATCCCCCGTCTGCTGATCGCCGGAAATCCCTCGCTCAAGGCGTTTGCCAGTACGGTAAGCCAGGTTCAGGAGCGCGATCCCGTGCGCGTCATGCACGTCGATCTCGACTACGTTTACGATCCCGATCCGGCCCAGCAGATCCAAAACATCAACAGGCTGATCCAGCGGGTCTATGACATGAAAATCAGCCACGTTTTCCTGCAGGCGTTTGCCGACCCGCAGGGCGACGGCAGGATCAAGGCGCTCTATTTCCCCAACCGTCGTCTGCCGGTCCGGGCCGATCTCTTTAATTTTGTCGCCTGGCAGCTACAAACCCGCGCGGGGGTAAAAGTCTTCGCGTGGATGCCGGTGCTCTCGTTCGATCTCGATCCTTCCCTGCCGCGCGTGCAGCGCCGGGATCGTCAAACCGGCCAGCAGCGCGAAGCCACCGACCCCTATATCCGGCTCTCCCCGTGGGACCCGCAGGTGCACCAGCAGGTAACGGATATCTATGAAGATCTGGCCCGCTATGCCAGCTTCAATGGGATTTTGTTCCATGACGATGCGGTGCTAACGGACGTGGACGATGCCGGACAGGACACCACGCGCCAGAAAAGCCAACGGCTTATGGGGTTTACCCACGCCCTGAGCCTGGCGGTGAAGCATATCCGTGGCCCGCAGATAAAAACCGCCCGCAACATGTTCGCCTTACCCATTCTGCAGCCCGAAAGCGAGGCGTGGTTCGCGCAGAATCTTGATGATTTTCTGGCGGAGTATGACTGGACGGTACCGATGGCCATGCCGCTGATGGAGTCCGTTCCGGCAGACGAGAGCGATGCCTGGCTGACGCGCCTGGTTAACGCGGTCGCCACGCGCCCCGGCGCGCTCGATAAAACTATTTTCGAGCTGCAGGCCAGGGACTGGGATCAGAAACCGCAGCGCGCCGTGTCCGATAGCCAGCTTGCGCAGTGGATGCGCGTGCTCCAGCTGAACGGCGTCAAAAACTACGGTTACTACCCCGACGACTTCCTCAACAACCAACCTGATATCTCACGCATCAGGCCTGAATTTTCTTCGTACTGGTACCCTGACAATGACTGATCGGATTATCGCATTCTCTATTTTATGTCTGGTATTCGGGTTGCCGTTGGGCGTGGCCGCTCTCTTTACCGGCGAACTGATTCTGGATTTTGTGTTCTTCTGGCCGCTGTTCATGTCGGTGCTCTGGATAACCGGCGGCCTCTATTTCTGGTATCAGCTTGAACGCCACTGGTCGTGGGATAAAGACACGCCCGCCCCGACGCTCGCCGGTGAGCCGCTCATCTCCATTCTTATCCCCTGTTTCAACGAGGGACGAAATGCCCGGGAGACCATCAGCGCCGCGCTGGATCAGCGGTATGAAAATATAGAAGTGATCGCCATCAACGACGGCTCGTCTGACAACACGGCGGAGGTGCTGCAGGCGCTGGCGCAGGAACAGCCGCGCCTGCGGGTGATTAACCTCGCGGAGAACCAGGGGAAAGCGCTGGCGCTCAAGGCCGGGGCGGCGGCGGCCCGGGGCGATCTGCTGGTCTGCATTGACGGCGACGCCCTGCTCGATCGCGATACCGCCGCTTATCTGGTGGCCCCGCTGATTCAGTACCCCCACGTCGGCGCGGTTACCGGGAACCCGCGCATTCGCACGCGCTCCACGCTGATTGGCCGCATTCAGGTGGGCGAGTTCTCCTCCATCATTGGGCTCATCAAGCGGACGCAGCGGATCTATGGCCGGGTCTTTACCGTCTCCGGCGTCATCGCCGCCTTTCGCCGACAGGCGCTGGCGGACGTCGGGTACTGGAGCCCGGACATGATCACCGAAGATATCGACATCAGCTGGAAGCTCCAGCTGCGCCACTGGGATATCTTTTTCGAGCCGCGGGCGCTGTGCTGGATCCTGATGCCGGAGACGCTGAAGGGCCTGTGGAAACAGCGTCTGCGCTGGGCCCAGGGAGGCGCGGAGGTGTTTCTGGTCAACCTGCGCAGGATTGTACGCTGGGAGCATCACCGCATGTGGCCGCTGTTTATGGAGTACGCGCTCTCAACGCTGTGGGCCTTCGCGTACGCGATGACGGTGCTGCTGTTCCTCCTCAGCCAGGTTGCGCCTGTTCCCGCCAGGCTGACCGTGGAGAGCCTTTTTCCACCGGAGTTTACCGGGCTGCTGCTGGGCGTGATGTGTCTGCTGCAGTTCCTGGTCAGCCTGTTCATCGAGCGACGCTATGAACGAAGAGTGGCCAGTTCGCTTTTCTGGGTCATCTGGTTCCCGATGGTGTACTGGATGATCGGCCTGTTCACCACCCTCGTCGCATTTCCAAAAGTCATGCTTAAACGCCAGCGCGCCCGCGCGCGCTGGATCAGCCCGGACCGGGGAAAAGGAAGCATTCAATGAACGAAAATACCTTAATTTTGACCGAGCATCGGCTATTGCCACGTCTTTTCGATGCCGCGTTAACGCTGGTGGCATGGGGAGGATTTCTGTTTTTCCTGTATGCCCGGCTCTGGATGCAGCTAACCGATGAGAGCGACCACCGCTGGGGCGTGATTATCGCGTCCTTTAATACGGTGTTGATCTATTTGCTGTTCGCCGCGCTCAACGGCTGGCTGCTGATTTTGTGGTATCAGTACAACCGCCGCCGCGCCCACGTGAGGCGGCGTCAGCCGGGCTTTTTTCACCAGGAGGAGCTGGCCCGCAGCTTTAACGTCTCACCGCAGATCATCTCCGAGATGAGCCAGTACAACCTGCTGACGGTGTACCATGACCAGATTGGCCGCATCATCGATCTGAAGATCAGCGAGCAGCTGGAAGAGGAAGAACAGTAACGAAAAGCCCCCGCAGGATGTCCTGCGGGGGCTTTTTTATCGCGGGTGTGAACTACTTATCTTTGACCACAATCAGCGGCTCGATATCGCTCTCTTTCTTCACCACCAGCGAGTCATCGCCGCGCAGGCAGGTTCCCCCGTAATTCCCGCCCACGGTAAAGGTACAGACCTGTATGTACTTGCCGTCAACCTTCGGCAGGCACCACAGCTGCTGGTAGATATTTTTACGGTCGACAAACTTGCCGCTGGATTTATCCAGCAGTTCGTCCTGGGCGCTGATCAGATCGATATTGCTGCCGCAGCGTCCGGCAATCGGCTTGACGGCGTATCCGGTCTGCTTCAGCAGATCGTTAACCTCAAAATCGGTGTCGAGCAGGTAGCGGTGGTTCGGGAACAGCTGCCACAGCACAGGGAGAATCGCCTTGTTGCCGGGGATCACGGTCCACAGCGGCTCAAAGACCAGCACCTCCGGGCGCAGCAGGACGTCAATCAGGCGCACTTCTCCTTCGGGATGTCCGGTGCGGATCGGCACGGCGGCGTATTCGGTTTCGCTGACCTCGCGGATCTGCTCTATCGCCGTTTCCCACGCCCAGGTTTTCCACACGCAGTTGACGTGACGGCCTTCGTCGTCAATCAGTTGCCCGGCGGTATCCCAGCTGAGCGCCTCCAGCCCGTGCAGGATTTTGGTTTCGAAGCCGGCCTGCATCAGCGAACGCTGAATAAAGAGCGCGTGATAGTCCTCTTCGACATCGTTGTCCTGCATGATGTGGACGAACGGCCGCGCGTGGCTGTGCTTCCAGGCGCCGGTCAGCTCTTCCAGCAGCCCTTCCGCCGGGTTATGCCCGTTGCCGCGATAGCCGTTTTTCACCCACTCTTCGAGAATCAGCCCGCCCTCGGTATGGCAGGACGCAGAGTCGGCGTTGTACTCGTAGACCTTAATGCCGCGCTCATCCATGCAGAAATCCATACGACCGGTGATCATATGGTGGCGACGCCACTGCCAGGAGAGGCGCAGGCGCGGCCAGAGGATTTTCGGGATGTCGAAAAGCGCCAGCAGGCTGTCGTCTTTCAGCACCTTATCCGTCGCGTGCAGGTACATCAGGTGCAGCTCGTTGGTGGCCTTGATCAGCTCCTGCTCGGCGCTTTCGGTAATGGTGAAGTACTGGCAGGGATCTTTGTTGATCACATGGCCGTTCGCGCGGATATACGCCTGCTGCAATGCGTCATTTTCGTTAAGCCATTTTCCGTCGAACTGACGCGTGTTTTTCAGCCGCGCGCCGCTGATTTTCAGCAGCTCGCCGTCGATTTCCGGCTGGGGAATGCTGTGTTCCGCGTCGTCGGTCTGGATCATCCAGCCGAGGATCTCCGTGTCGTTGAAGGTGTCATGGATCGTATAACACCCGTTCTCCACGCTCAGACGCAGCTCGCGCGTCCACTGCTGCCCGAGCGGCAGCGGGGAGTGAATCACGTTCTGCTCCGCAATACGCACCTTATCGTCCAGAAGCTGGGTGATCACCGCCACGTGGCCGGTCTCGTGAAATTCGCCGCCCTTTTGCCAGATCAGCAGCGCCCCGGCGCGCGGCGCGCGTTTCGAACCGTTGGCAAAAGCCTGAAGGGGCAGAATGTTATCGTTCACCACCTGACGCAAAAAGCGCAGGGAGAAGATTTCCCACGCCATGCCGACGTCGGTAAACACGAAGCCATAGTTGAGAAACAGGAAACGGCGGGCAAACTCAACGCACTGCCACTTGTGGCCCATGTATTCGTTGCCGATATAGCTGCGGAAATCCGCATCTTCCGGGTAGCTGCGCGGGTCCAGACTGCCGTAATTTGAAGAGTAAATCGCCACGCCACCGGGCGCATAGCCTAACAATGTCCCGAATGGCGCATCACTGCTTAACTTTCCTTTACGCATGTATCCAACCTAAAACAGGCAGGCGGCAATTTTTTTAGGGGTTGTCGTCGTCTGCACGTTGTGATTAACCTGACAGAGGGATATTTATCATACACCTGCGTGGCAAATTATTCGTCGCAACAATGACTAAAATTCACAACATCAGGAGTCAACATGAGCGTACAGGCGCAAGCGCTGGAATGGGGCCACGGCCCGCGAACCTTTGAAGTGTTTCTGGAACCAACCTGCCCCTTCTCGGTGAAGGCGTTTAATAAGCTGAATGCGTTTCTGGAACTGGTGGGGGAAGACAAGGTCACGGTCAAAATCCGCCTGCAATCCCAGCCGTGGCATCTGTTTTCCGGCACGATCGTGCGCTGCATTCTGGCGGCATCCACGCTGCCGGACGGCAAAACCGCCGCACGTAAGGTGATGCAGGCGGTGGCCGACCATCGCGAAGAATTTGAATTTACCGACCACTGCAGTGGCCCGAATATGCAGGCCACGCCGGACGAGATTATCGCCCGGATCGAGGGCTACAGCGGGGTGCAGGTTGCAGGCGCGTTTGCCCGGCCGGAACTGCAAAATGAGATCAAATGGCACTGCAAATACGCCCGCCAGAACGGCATTCACGTCTCGCCGACCTTTATGGTTAACGGCCTGGTGCAGGCTGATTTAGGCAGCGGCGATGACGTAGAGGTTTGGGCGAAGCGGGTACTGGGATAGCGTTGTGCCGCCGGTCATGCCGGGTGGCGGCTTCGCCTTACCCGGCCTACGAAACGCAACCCCCTGTAGGTCGGGTAAGCGAAGCGCCACCCGACACGTTTAAGGCTCAAATCTTAAACAACCAGCACGCCGCGAAATGCCCTGGCGCAATCTCCTGCATGGCAGGCTCCTGCGTCTGGCAAACCGGCATGGCGTGCGGGCAGCGGCTGCAGAACTTACAGCCCGGCAGCGCGGACGTGGGGCCTGGAATGTCGCCGCGCAGGGTGGCGTCTTCGAGATTGCGTATGCGCGGATCGGGCTGGGGAACCGCCGCCAGCAGCGCGCGGGTGTAAGGGTGTGCCGGACGCTGATACAGTTCATTCGCCGGGGCCACCTCCACCAGTTTACCGAGATACATCACCCCAATGCGGCTGGAGATATGGCGCACCATGGAGAGATCGTGGGCGATAAACAGGTAGGTTAGCCCCAGCTCCTGCTGCAAATCCTGCAAAATATTCACCACCTGCGCCTGCACCGAGACGTCCAGCGCCGAGAGCGGCTCATCGCACAGCACAAATTCAGGATGCACGGACAACGCGCGGGCAATACTGATGCGCTGGCGCTGCCCGCCGCTGAACTCGTGCGGGAACCGTTCAAGGTGTTCGTGCTTCAGCCCCACTTTGTAGAGCAGCGTTTCCGTGCGTTCCCGCTGTTCTTCACGGCTGTAGCCGTGGATCTGCATCGGTTCGGCCACCAGCTGTCGCACGGTCATACCGGGGTTGAGCGAGGAGTAAGGATCCTGAAAGATCGCCTGCATCCGCTTGCGCAGCGGCTTGAGCTCTTTTTCACGGGCGTGGGCGATCGCCTGCCCGGCGAAGTGGATTTCGCCCGAGGTGATATCGAAAAGGCGCAGGATGGCGCGCCCGAGGGTGGATTTGCCGCAGCCGGACTCCCCCACCAGGCCAAACGTCTCGCCGGGCTGGATATCAAAGCTCACGCCATCAACCGCCTTCACGGCCACGCCTTTACGCAGCAAACCGCCGCTAAGCAGATAGTGCTTGCGCAGATCGCGCACGCTCACTAATGGCGCCTGTTGTTCACTCATGCCTGAATCTCCTTATCGGCCCAAAGCCAGCAGGCGGTGCGATGGCCCTCTCCGGCGGTGTAAAATGCGGGCTGTCGTTCACACTGGGGCATGCGCTTCGGGCAGCGTTCCGCGAACGGACAGCCCGGCGGCGGGTTAAGCAGGCCGGGCGGCGAACCTTCAATGGGCGATAAACGCTGATTCACCTCATTCGGGCGCGGCAGCGAGGCCAGCAGCCCCTGGGTGTAAGGATGCGCAGGGCGATAAAAAATGTCCTCCACGCTCCCCTCCTCCATCACCAGCCCGCCGTACATCACCACCACGCGGCTGCAGACCTGCGCCACGACGCCGAGATCGTGGGTGATCAGCAAAATCGCGGTCCGGGTCTGCTGCTGGAGACTTTTCAGCAGGCGCAGGATCTGCGCCTGAATGGTCACGTCCAGCGCGGTGGTCGGCTCGTCGGCAATAAGAAGCTTCGGGTTGCAGGAGAGCGCAATCGCGATCATCACCCGCTGGCGCATCCCGCCGCTGAACTCGTGGGGATACTGGTCGTATCGGCGTTCCGCCTCGGCAATGCCCACCTGTTCCAGCATGGCTATCGCCGCCGCTTTGGCCGCTTTTTTGGTCAGCCCTTTGTTGCGCATCAGGATCTCAGCCATCTGCTTGCCGATGGTCAGCACCGGGTTCAGGGCGGTCATCGGATCCTGGAAAATCATCGCGATCTCGTTGCCGCGAATGGCGCGCATCTGCGCGGGCGTTTTCTGCGCCAGGTCCTCATTCTGGAAGCGAATGCTGCCGCCGGTTATCCGTCCGTTGCTCCCCAGAAGCTGGATAATCGACTTACAGGTGACGCTTTTCCCGCAGCCCGACTCGCCGACGATACCGACGAGTTCACCCGGCTGAACCTGAAAGCTTACGCCGCGCACCGCGTGAACCTCGCCCTCGCGGGTGCGGAACGTGGTTTGCAGGTTCTCAAGCGCTAATAAGTTACTCATCGCGATTCGCTCCTGGCTCAAAGGCGGTACGGAACACATCGCCCAGCACGTTAAAGCTAAACACCGTCAGCAGGATCAGAATGCCGGGGAACATCGCCAGCCACGACGCTTCGCCAATATAAGACTGCGCGTTGTTAAGCATACTTCCCCACGACGCCGCAGGCGCCTGCACGCCCAGCCCTAAGAAGCTGAGCGTTGACTCCATCAGAATGGCCGAGGCGATATTGAGCGTGGCCGCCACGATAATGGTCGGCAGCACGCCGGGAATGATATGGCGCACGATAATACGCAGCGGATGCTCTCCCGACGCGCGGGCATAAAGCACGTACTCGCGCTCTTTCACCGACAGGGTTTCAGCACGCACCAGTCGCGACATGTTCATCCACGTCAGCAGGCTGATAATCAGAATGATGTTATCCACGCCCGGCTTGAGGTAAGCATTCACCACCAGCAGCAGGAAGAAGGCCGGAATGGCCATCAGGATATCCACGGCGCGCATCATCAGGTTATCCAGCCAGCCGCCAAAATAGCCGCTCACCGTTCCCACCACCGTGCCGATAAGCGTGGAAAAGAGCATCGCCAGAAAACCGACCATCAGGGAGATCTGGCCGCCATACAGCGCGCGGGTAAAGTAGTCGCGGCCATACTCGTCGGTGCCGAACCAGTGCGCGGCATCCGGCGGTAGCGTGCGCGCGCCGAGCGCCATCCGATCCGGATCGTACGGACTTAACCCCGCACAGAGCGCGGCGACAACGAAAATAAAAAGCACAAAAAGAGAGAACTGCGCCGGACGGTTGCGGCGCAGCTGGTGACGAACCTGCTGCCAGCGTCTGCTCATCCGGGTTACCTCAGCGTACGAATGCGGGGATCGGCGAAGCGATAAAGCACGTCGGCGATCAGGTTACCGACGATCAGCATCATCGACGAGAGCATAATGATCGCCATGATCAGCGGGTAGTCCAGCGAGGCGATCGACTGGATCCCGAGCAGCCCCATCCCCGGCCAGGAGAAGACGCTCTCGGTTACATAAGCCCCCACAATCAGCTCGCCGAACGACAGGCCGAACAGGGTAATCACCGGCAGCAGCACGTTTTTCAGCACGTGGCGGAACAGAATACTGGAACGCGTGGCGCCGTAGGCAAGCTGGGTCTGCACGTAGTCGGCCGAAAGCTGCGAGATGGTGTTGGAGCGGATGTAGCGCACGTAGCTGGAGAGGTTGTAGAACGTGAGGGCAATACACGGCAGCACGCCGTGACGCAGCAGGTCCAGCCCGTTGTCCTCCATGCCGATGGTGCGCATCCCCATGCTCGGGAACCAGTTAAGCTGCACGGCAAAAACGGTGATGAGCAAAATGCCGAACCAGAAAATCGGTACCGAGATGCCAATATAGGCGAACAGGTTCAGGAGGTGATCCAGCCAGCGGTGCTTAAATGCCCCCGCCAGCAGGCCCAGCGGGATCGCCAGCACGACCGCCATCAGCAGCGATGCGCCCATCAGCCCCAGCGTGGCCGGAATGCGTTCGCCGATCATCTCCAGCACCGGGCGGTGGTAAATCAGCGAATAGCCGAGATCGCCCTGCAGGACGTTTTTCAGCCACAGGACGTACTGCGTGACCAGCGGCTTATCCAGCCCCAGGCTCTGGCGAATACGTTCGATATCTTCCGGGGCCATGCGCGGCGTGATGTACGCCGCCACCGGATCGCCGGGCGCGAGCTTGACCAGCAAAAACGCCACCAGCGAAATGAAGAAAAGCATCGGCAGCAATTGCAGCAGCCGACGCGTGAGGAGTGTGTTCACGACGTGCCCTTACAAAAGCCCCGACCTGACGGCCGGGGCAATCACTTATTTCTGATAGATTTTTGACAGATCCTGGAACAGATAGACCGGTTTCGGCTCTGCTTCCTGGGTGCCGCCGAAGCGCTTGTCCACCGCGACGGTCGCGTTGGTGTAGGCAATCGGGTAGTAGGTCATGTCGTTCGCCACGGTCTGCTGAATTTGCTTGTAGATATCGGCACGTTTCGCGGCGTCGGTTTCCACTGCGCCTTTATCCCACAGGGCATCAAACTGCGGATTTTTGTAGTGCGCGTAGTTATAGGCTTCGTTGCTCATGAACAGCGATTTGTAACCGTCCGGCTCTGAGCCCATGATGTAGCCGCCCAGGTTCAGCTCCCACGCGGTGTTGTTCATATTGAGGCTGCGCTGAGACATGGCGTTGGAGTCCAGCGGCATCAGCTCCACGTTCACCCCAATGCCCTTCAGCGCCTGCTGTATGTAGAGCGCCATGCTCTCCTGGGTTTTGTTGGTGTTCACATACGCCAGTCGCAGCTTGAGGTTGTCCGGCGCGCCGGACGTCTTCAGCAGGTCTTTGGCTTTTTGCAGATCGAATTTGTACTGTTCAACGTCATCCGTCTTGTAAAGCGTATCCGGCGTCAGGAACGAGGTCGCCGGTTTAGCGTAGTCGAGCGAGGTAAAGGCGGTCTGGGTCAGCTCGTCCTTATTGATGGCATACGCGATGGCCTGACGCAGCGCTTTGCTCTTCATCACCGGCACGTTCTGGTTGAACGTCATATAGGCCAGACGGCCTTCCGGATAGACCACAAAGTCAAACTTACCGGTATTTTTCAGGCGGTTCACATCCTGCGGGTCAACCATCTTGAGGTTGATTTCACCGTTTTGCAGCGCCAGGTTGGCGGCATTGCTGTCTTTGGCGAAACGGTAGGTGACCGAATCAAGCTTCGCTTTGCCGTTCCAGTAATCATCAAAACGGGTCAAGGCGTAATACTGCCCGGCGCGATACTCTTTAAATTTGAACGGCCCGGAGCCGACCGGCGCATCGTTTTTGGTGCTCTTTTCCAGGTCGCCTTCACCGGCGAACACGTGCTGCGGGATCGGGTAGATCTGTACCAGAGTGCCGGTAAAGGCCGCGCTGACCTGCGGTAAGGTGAACTTAACGGTGCGCTCATCCACCTTGCTCACCTCAACAGGCTTGCCGCCGTAGGTAAACATGCTGCGGAAGAAGCTGTGCTGTTTGGCGTCCAGCAGCTTATTGAAGGTGAAGACCACGTCGTCCGCTGTCAGCGGCTGGCCGTCCTGCCATTTGAGGTTGGGTTTTAACGTCAGGGTATAGCTCAGGTTGTCGGCGGAGGGCGTCAGGCTTTCCGCCAAGCCCCACTCAATGTTGCCGTTATTAAAGCTGTACAGCGGGGCATAAAGCGCCTGCATGATCGTTAACGTTGTACGGTCACTGGCATAGAGCGGATTAACGGCTAACGGGTCGCCGGAGGTAATACCGATAATCAGCGAACCGCCCTCTTTTGGCGCGTCGCTTTTTGCCGCTGAGGGCGTATTTGTCTCTTTATTTTTCGCATCATCACAGCCCGCCAGGCCTAACGCGAGCGAAACGACCACTGCCGATAACAGAAGCTTGCGCATCTCACTAACTCCTTGCCTTATAAAGTGTTTATTACTGCATCTTTTATTTATGTTGAAGCATCATATTCAGCTTTATCGGTTTACGCATTAATTATGAAAATGCGATTTTCGATTAAGCTTATGCCGGATTTGATATATATAAGCGCCGGAAGGAATAGCGGCAGATCGATTACGCTCAGTTCGTTAAACGCTTCACAAATCTCCTGCTACACTGCCTCAACACATCACTCAAAAGGCAGGCCAACATGTCAGACAACACGTATCAGCCACCAAAAGTGTGGGAATGGAAAAAGAACGGCGGCGGCGCGTTCGCCAATATTAACCGCCCGATTTCCGGCGCGACGCATGAGAAGGATTTACCCGTAGGCTCCCACCCGCTGCAGCTCTACTCGCTGGGGACACCCAACGGCCAGAAAGTGACGATTATGCTCGAAGAGCTGCTGGCGCTGGGCGTGACGGGCGCGGAGTATGACGCCTGGTTGATCCGCATCGGCGAAGGCGATCAGTTCTCCAGTGGATTCGTCGACGTGAACCCGAACTCGAAAATACCGGCGCTGCGTGACCACTCCACGAACCCGCCAACGCGCGTATTTGAATCCGGCAATATCCTGCTCTATCTGGCAGAGAAATTCGGTCACTTCCTGCCGAAGGATCCGGCGGGACGCACCGAGACGCTGAACTGGCTGTTCTGGCTGCAGGGCGCGGCGCCGTTCCTCGGCGGCGGTTTTGGCCACTTCTACAACTATGCCCCGGTGAAAATTGAGTACGCGATTGACCGCTTCACCATGGAAGCCAAACGCCTGTTCGACGTGCTGGATAAACAGCTGGCGCGCGGTCGCTACGTGGCGGGCGAGGAGTACACCATCGCGGATATCGCCATCTGGCCGTGGTTCGGCTGCGTGGCGCTGGGCAGCGTGTATAACGCCGCCGAGTTCCTGGATGCAGAGAAGTACGCTAACGTGCAGCGCTGGGCGAAAGACGTGGCGAACCGCCATGCCGTTAAGCGCGGACGCATCGTTAACCGCACCAGCGGCGAGCTGAACGAGCAGCTTCACGAACGCCACGCGGCGAGCGACTTCGAGACGAATACCGAAGACAAACGTCAGGCGTGACGACTGACCGGGCGGTTCGCCGCCCGGCAGCAACGATCCTTATCCAGGGCATGATTAGCTTAAAGGTTGAGTCGGTATTGCTGGCACTATCTGGACGTTTTTCTCGCGTCAGAGAGTGAGAAATGACGTCTCAACCGACAGCAGTCACAAAGGATCTGTTATGAAACTTATTAAAACAACGCTGGTTATCAGCGCCCTCATTTTTTCCACCTCTGGAATGGCCATCGACAAAACCGCCGCTGGCGCGGTAGCGGGCGCTGCCATTGGCGCGGCCACGGGCAAAGATCTGAAATCGACCGTTGGCGGTGCCGTTGTTGGCGCAGGCACCGGTGCCATGTTCAAAAACGGCGACAAAGGTAAAGCCGCGCGTAAAGGTGGCGCGGTAGGCGCTGCCGTGGGCGCAGGTGCCGCGGCGGTTACCGGCAAGAGCGTGCTGAAAGGTGCGGCGGTTGGTGCGGGTACAGGCGCGCTGATTGGTGAAGCGACGCACTAAGGCTGTGTGCCACCTTGTGAACAGGCATGAATAATAAACCCAGCGATCGCGCTGGGTTTTTTGTGTTTTTGAATCAGATATGCGCACGTTCGAACAACCGACGCGCGGCTGGCGTTAACCCTGACATATGAATGCAGGCATGCACCATTCCCGGCAACCGTTCACTGCGTACTGGCACCCCCGCCTCCTCAAGCCGCAGCGCATACTCTTCAGCCTCATCGCGCAGGGGATCATATTCACAACTCAGGATGGTTGCTGGCGGTAACCCCTTCAGCGAGGCCATATGCAGCGGCTCGGCATAAGGATGACGACATTCTCCCAGATAGTTTTCCCAGCAAAACGCCATCGCATCTCGCGTTAAATAATAACCTTCAGCAAATTCACAATAGCTTTGGGACGACATTTCGCGACTTAACGCCGGGTAGAGCAGCAACTGATGCTCAATGTGAGGACCGCCGCGATCCCGGGCCAGCAGAGCTGTCGCGGCAGCAAGATTGCCGCCTGCACTGTCGCCGCCCACCGCCAGACGGGTCGCATCTATTCCCAAAAGCGCGGCCTGTTCACTGGCCCAGCACAGTGCCTGATAAACATCTTCTAACGGCCTTGGGAAGGGGAACTCCGGTGCCAGACGGTAATCAACGGAGAGTATTTTCCGGCCAGTCGCATTGGCTAATGCCTGACAGGGCCGATCGTACAGCGACAGCGAGCCCAGACACCATCCGCCGCCGTGAGCAAACAGCATTGCAGGCTGCGCGATTTCAGCGTTTGAGGCAGCAGGCGTATACGCGCGAAGACCGATAGCGTAACCATCGTCAGCGATAACAACGTAATGTTGAATGCCGCCACCTGTTTCCTCCTCACCCTGTAGCCGCAGCAAATCGACCTCGGTGGCGGCACGCAGGTCTGCTAACGACGCCGGTTGCGGCGCGCCCGATGATGCAGCCAGAAAGTCAGCAATGTGTTTATCAAGCGGCACGAGTGATGTCCTCTGAGAGAAAGGGTACGATTAGCCCAATAAACGCCTCATGACACTCTTCGGTAATAAAATGCCCGCAGTCCGCCACCGTCTCGCCACGCAAATCAAGGGCATTGCCCTGTAGGGTTATCAACGGCGCATCGCGCGTCGCATGTTCGGCCCCCACCGTTAACACCGGCATGGTTAAAGGCGTTTGCGCACGGCGCTGGTTCTGCCGGATGGTTTCCGGGATAGCGCGATAATAGTCGAAGCCCGCACGCAGCCCGCCGGGTGTTGAATAGGCGGCGATATACACTTCTGCGGCAACCCGTTCACGTCGATGAGACCAGCGGTCGAAAATATAGCTGAGATACTGTGATTCGCGCCCGCTGGTCAGGGTTTCGGGTAGATCCGCCAGCTGATTGAACATGAAGTGCCAGAGAAAGATGTTCTCTTCCGGTGCGACAAAAATCGGCGGAGGTGGGGCCAGTCCAGGGATAACCGCTTCTGTTAGCACAAGTCGTTCTATCGCCTGAGGAAAATCGCTCGCCATGGCGTATCCAACCCACATGCCAATATCGTGGCCTACTATGCTATAACGCGCATGACCCAACTGCGCCATCATGGTATGCAGCATGGCGCCGACACGTCCGGTATCATAGCCGTCGCGCGGTTTATCTGACTCGCCAATGCCCGGAGGGTCGACCGCTATCGCCTGAAAACCCGCCGCCGCCAGCGCCTGAAGGACATAGCGCCAGGTATACCAGGTCTGCGGCCAGCCCGGTATCAGCAATACCGGTTGTCCTTTTCCCGCCACGACGCAGTGGATGCGCTGTCCGTTCACTTTCGTATAGACGTGTTCTGCCCTGAGATCCGCGTGCGCGATCTCACCGTATTGTTGTTCCATGGGGACTCCCTGTGATGTCGTGGCTTAGCGAATGCCGAGTAATGCGTTGATTTGCTGAGGGTTAACTGGCGCACCGGCGAAATCATCGAAGACTTTATCGGTGATGTGAATAATGTGGTCGCGGATGAATGCTGCCCCTTCTCTGGCACCATCCAGCGGGTTTTTCAGACAACACTCCCACTCCAGGGTTGCCCAGCCAGCATAATCGTATTGGGTCAGCTTCGAGAAAATAGCCCTGAAATCAACCTGGCCGTCACCCAATGAGCGAAAACGTCCTGCACGATCGACCCAGGACTGATAGCCACCATAAATACCCTGACGCCCGGTCGGATTAAATTCAGCGTCTTTGACGTGGAACATGTTGATCATGTCCTTATAAATATCAATAAACTCCAGATAGTTAAGCTGCTGTAGCACCATGTGGCTGGGATCGAAAAGTATCCGGCAGCGGGGATGCTCTTTCACCCTTTGATAAAACATTTCAAACGTCACCCCATCATGCAGATCTTCGCTCGGGTGGATCTCATAGCAGAGGTTAATACCCTGCTCGTCACAGGCGTTGAGCACCGGCATCCAGCGCCTGGCCAGCTCGTCAAAGGCAGTTTCAATTAACCCTTCCGGGCGCTGCGGGAACGGGAACAAATAGGGCCACGCCAGCGAGCCAGAGAAGGTACCCAGATCGCTGAGCCCAAGCCTGGCAGAGGCCTTGACCGCCATCAGTAGCTGTTGCTGTGCCCATTCGCCGCGGGCCTGTGGGTTGCCGTGTACTTCCGGCGGCGCAAAGCTGTCGCATAAGCTGTCGTAAGCAGGATGTACCGCCATCAGTTGGCCGAAGATGTGGCTGGTCAGCTCACTCACCACCAGGCCATGCTCCGCCAGCATACCGGTCAGATCGTCGCAGTAGGTCTGGCTTTCTGCCGCCGTCGCCACGTCGAAGAGACGGCGATCCCATACCGGGATTTGCAGAGCGCTAAACCCCGTTTCCGCCGCCCACCGGGCTATTGCAGGCAAATTATTGAATGGGGCCGCATCATCGCTGAACTGAGCCAGATGGAGAGAGGGACCTTTAAGGGTTTTCATCGTATACTCCTATTGTTTGTCGATTGACAAACAATAGGAGTAAAGCCGGATAACCGCAAGCGAAAATTATAAATTCATTGGTAATCCAGATGATTTAGGCGATCCTGTTTCACTGAATTCAGGACCAACCGGAGCAACAAAATGGCAGGCAGACCGCGCCAGTTCGATCGTGACCAGGCGCTTATCAAAGCGCGCAACCTGTTCTGGCGACAGGGTTATGAAGGAACCTCAATGTCGGATCTGGTGGCGGAGCTGGGGATTGCATCGGCACGGATTTACAAGGCGTTCGGTTCAAAAGAGCAGCTCTTTCGGGAAGCTATCGCCGATTACGAAAAACAGGAAGGCGGTTTTGCGGATCGAGCCCTATCCGCAGGTGGCAACGTGCGGGATACCATCCAGACGCTGTTAATGGATGCGGTTCACCTGTACTGCCATCCGGATTTGCCGCAAGGATGTATGGTGGTGGCCTCTGCTGCCAGCGTCAGTGCGGAAAATGAAACGCTCAAAACCTGGCTGGCACAGCATCGCCTGCAGCGTACGCAGCAGATCATCGACCGTCTCCATCAGGCAGTGCATAACGGTGAACTGCCGGATACGACCGATGCGGAGAGTTTGGGAGACTTTTTTGCCGTCTTTTTACATGGTTTGTCGGTGCAGGCCCGGGACGGTGTTCCGGAATCACGTTTGCAGGCGGCGGTTAAGCAGGCGCTTAGCCTGCTGCCGCATTGCTGAGTGCGATGCTGAGAAAGGCCGGGCACAGCGGTCTCTCATTTTTGCGATCCGCTTTCAGAAATCACATCTTCCCCACTGTCACAACCCTGTGAACAGTTGCCTGTCGTAGCCTGAAGATTACAATGCATTTGCTTATCGTAAACTACAGGCTACAATAATGGCTAAGGTTAAACACTACATCACAGCTGACGGGTACGACCCTTTTGATGCCTATCTGAGAAGTGTGAAAGATCCCATAGCAAAAGCCATGATTGCTACGCGTGTCGCCAGAATGTCAACGGGTAACTATGGTGATTGCAAACCATGCAGAGAGAGCGTTTCAGAGCTCAGAATTAACCAGGGGCCGGGTTACCGTGTCTATTTCAGCGAAGTCTCCGATCCGGCAGATGGCGCAGTGAGTCTGGTGTTATTGACTGGAACGAAGAAAAAGCAAAATGCAGATATTGAAAGGGCCGTTGAGTACCTCAACGACTACAAGCGCAGAATATAAGAGGAAATCGCAATGGCTAAATCAGTACTTCATGATGACGCAATGGTACAACTCCTGAAAGATTCTCCGGATTTCGCGCCCGTATATCTTCATCAGGCTTTCATTGAAATTGACGAGCCCGGAGGCTATGAGGCGTTTATGATGGCTTTACGCCATGTCATTGAAGCCTCTGGCGGGATGACCGTCATCGCAAAACGTGCAGGTATTTCCCGCGAATCACTCTACAAATCACTTTCACCAAACGGTAACCCCTCATTTAAGCGTATCGCAGAAGTGGCATCTGCAACGGGAAACCCGATTTCCCGAATTGCAACAGCAGGATTAAACGCAACAGCGTGAGAAGTGCTTCAAAATAGGCCCGGATGTGCCACCCGGGCGAAGCATCAATGATGATCGTCGTACTGATGCTCAATCACCATCCCTTCCGCCACGCTCGCCACATGCCGCGCACGCGGGTGATAAACCGGAGCTGGCGCGGCATAAACAGTTTGTGACGGTGCTGGCGCGACGGTTACCGCCTGCGGAACCGTGGTGGATGACGGGACAATCACCACTTTATAACCGCTCGGAACATCCACGGTGACGCTTTGCGCCATTGCTGAATTGACCATAGCCAGGCCTGCCATGGCGGCCAATACGATATAGAGCTTTTTCATAGACTGTATTATTTCCGATAAAATAAGAAAATTAATTATGTCGGGAGGAGCTTAAGACTATATTAATGCCCATCGCTTTTACGATGCAGAAAATGCCAAATATATTGTTACATTAACACATGAAAATAATAACGCAGGCCGGGTAAGGCGCAGCCGCCCCCCGGCAACAGAAGACAATCTTAATTAATCGCGATATTTCCTTCCGGCGTATTTATCCAGCGCGGCGCTTTCAGCGTATCGGCGTAATATCCCACCAGTTCACACAGCAAATCCTCTATCACGCGCGCCATCTCCTGTGGCAGGGCGCGGCTAATCAGCAACTGGGTTAAAACCTGGCAGTATTGACCGAGTTGGTCGCTTTCCGGTTCGAAAGCAGGCAGCCGTGCGGGAAGATCGTTCACGATAAAATGCGGGATCAAATGCGCCGGAACAGGTTCATGGAGCGTGGATTGCAGCAGTGCCAGACAGGTGGAGAGACGCCCGCATAACGCCAGCTTCTCGGTAATGTCGTCGCATTCCACCAGAGAATAAGCGTAGTGCTCGCAGTTGTCCGCCAGCTCGGTGAAATCGGTGGTATGAGAAAACGGCGTGGTAAATAACGCGTGTGTCTGGGTTGGGGTTGTAGCCATGATGGCAGCCTCCGATAAATAGTTTAAAACCCACCGTCAGAGGTTCCAATCTCATGGCGGTGGACTGTGCGAGGTTGGAACTACCGGCTTTATCGGATACCGGCGCATCTTACGATGCCCCCGCCAGCCCACCATTGAGGTGCAGCAAAGCGTACGACATAAAGCTTCTCATGTCGCCGATAAAGTCACTCAGGGTTCCAATCCCGACGCCTGATTTTGCAGGCGCGGCAAGAAGATACTGCGATTAGCGCGAGGCGACAAGGTGCATTCCCGGAAGCCGTCTCGCAAATCTGATCAATACTTAATGTCCCGCGCTTTTTGTCTTCCGGACTGTTTCATCTGACGCTTGTCCTGACGGCAGTCGTGATTACTCTGGTTATTGTTCACCACGCAGGCCTGCTTCACCTGCCGTGACGCGTCGCGGGTTTCCTGCCTGACATCACGCGCCACGCGCCGTTCCTGCGCCTGCTGGGTCGCACTGGCAAAAACCGAGAACAGCATCAGAAATATGAAAGAGAGAACAGGGATAACTGATAACGATCTGTTCATAGCAACACCTCATAGAAGAGAGTCCAGAACGTCAGGGGGATTAGCAAAAGAATAGCAGTTTCAGCGCGCGCTGAATGGGAAAGGCGTTAATAATGCAAGGCCGCACAAGGCGGCCTTGCAACGTTGCGTTATGCCGTCAGGCGGAACTTTTGCACCGAGCGCTGAAGATCTTCGGTCTGGCGCTCCAGCGCCGCCGCCGCCGCGGAAACCTCTTCCACCAGCGAGGCGTTTTGCTGGGTCACGCCGTCCATCTGGGTAATGGCAATCCCGACCTGCGAAATGCCCTTGCTTTGCTCCTCAGAGGCGGAAGCGATTTGCTTCATGATGGTAGTCACTTCCGTCACGTCACGCAAAATGGCATCCATGGTTGTGCCGGTGTCGCCCACCAGCTTCGCCCCCTGCTCTACGCGGGAAACGGAGTCGGTAATCAGCCCCTCGATCTCTTTAGCCGCGTTGGCGCTGCGGCTTGCCAGGTTGCGAACTTCACCTGCCACCACCGCGAAGCCACGACCCTGCTCGCCCGCGCGCGCCGCTTCAACCGCCGCATTGAGTGCCAGAATATTGGTCTGGAAGGCAATGCTGTTGATCACGTTGGTGATTTCAGCAATTTTCTTCGAGCTTTCCGAAATTCCGCTCATGGTGGTCACCACCTCTTCCACCAGCGAACCGCCGCGGCTGGCGGTGGTTGAGGCCACATCGGCCAGCTGGCTTGCCTGACGCGCGCTTTCCGCGTTCAGTTTCACCGTGGCGGTCAGCTGCTCCATGCTGGCTGCCGTCTCTTCCAGCGCAGCCGCCTGCTCTTCGGTACGGGAAGAGAGATCGTTGTTACCGCTGGAGATTTCCGTCGCGCCGCGCCAGATATTTTCACTGCCGGAGCGAATCGTGCTGACCGCTTCGCGCAGGCTGTCCTGCATGGCGCTCAGCAGCGGCACCAGCTGCCCCACGCAGTTGCGGCCAAACGGCTCAATGGGCTGGCTGAGATCGCCCTGGGCAATCTGGCGGAACTGCTGGCGAATGCGGTCCAGCGGTTTGACCAGCATCGCCACCA
This sequence comes from Enterobacter sp. KB-221C9, assembly GCF_041320715.1. NCBI lineage: Bacteria > Pseudomonadati > Pseudomonadota > Gammaproteobacteria > Enterobacterales > Enterobacteriaceae > Enterobacter > Enterobacter sp. KB-221C9. Next base: position 37,598 of record NZ_JBGIWG010000004.1, on the reverse strand, counting down.
GGTAGCGGTCGGTGAAGAGCAGGATCAGCAGACCGATAATCGTGGCGACGATAATCACCGTGCGGGTCATGCTTGTCAGGCCGTCCACCACCACGCGGGTGCTGTCGAGCGACTTCGCGGCAGCATTGTTGAATTCCTCAGCGGCCGCGCCGAATGCCCGGCTCAGCGGAGGCGTGACGTTATTGGCCTGCTGGCGATACCCCTCCAGAGCCTCCAGCTTTGCCTGCTGCATTTGCGGCGTGACGCCCTGTTCAAGCAGCGCCTGCCAGGTGCCGATCACCCGGGAAGAGATCTGCTCATCCATCGGGCCCGGGGAGATCGCTTTCATCTCGGCCAGTTTCTTGCCCATGTTATCCAGCGCCTGTTGGGCAGAGGCCAAATCCGGCGTGCCGCCTGCGGCTTTAACTTCCATCGCGCGGCTCAGACGGGTCACAAAGCGGAAATACTGATCGTTGCCCTGGCTGAGTACCGTCATCTGTTTAACCAGCTGGCGATCGACTTCATTGCCATCCGTTACGCGAGAAAGGGACCAGGTGCTGTACAAGCCAACGCCCGCCCACATTAAACAAAAGATCCCGAGAATCGTCAGCATGACGAAGCGGATCGTGAAATTACGGAGCATATTCATAAGTCTTCCTTGCCGTGAGGGTGAGTTCGCCCAGAGGCGAGTACTACTCTCGTTATCGGCAGGAACGAGGGAAATTATAACGTTTTGTGATCATTTTTAATTAGCGTGGCTTCACTGGTCGCACAGCCACCGTTAACCATTATCTTCGCTCTTTGTGATGTGATAAGTTCAGAATGAAAACGACGTTTCAAAAAATTATCGATAAGAAAAGGAGACATCATGTCCTGGCACCCTGACGCTACCCGCTATGAACATATGCAGTACCGCTACTGTGGAAAGAGCGGCCTGCGCCTGCCCGCGCTGTCGCTGGGTCTGTGGCACAGCTTCGGCCACGTCCAGCCTCTTGATACCCAGCGCGCGCTGCTGCGAAAAGCCTTCGACCTTGGCATCACCCATTTCGATCTCGCGAATAACTACGGACCTCCGGCGGGCAGCGCGGAAGAGAATTTCGGCCGCCTGCTGCGCGAGGATTTTGCCGCATATCGCGACGAGCTGGTTATCTCCACCAAGGCGGGTTACGACATGTGGCCTGGGCCGTACGGTTCGGGCGGTTCGCGTAAGTATCTGCTCGCCAGCCTCGACCAGAGCCTGAAGCGTCTGGGCGTCGAGTACGTGGATATTTTCTATTCCCACCGCGTGGATGAAAACACGCCGATGGAAGAGACGGCCTCTGCGCTGGCCCACGCCGTGCAGAGCGGCAAAGCGCTGTATGTGGGCATTTCCTCCTACTCGACCGAGCGCACGCAAAAAATGACCGAGCTGCTGCGCGAGTGGAAAATCCCGCTGCTGATCCACCAGCCGTCCTATAACCTGCTTAACCGCTGGGTCGATAAGACCGGCTTGCTGGATGCGCTGGAAGCAAACGGTACGGGGTGTATCGCTTTTACCCCGCTGGCGCAGGGTCTGCTGACCGGAAAATACCTGAACGGTATTCCTGAAGGTTCACGCATGCAGCGCGAAGGGAATAAAGCGCGCGGCCTAACGCAGAAGATGCTGACCGACGCCAACCTGGAAAGCCTGCGTTTGCTGAATGAGATGGCGCACGCCCGCGGTCAGACCATGGCGCAGATGGCGCTAAGCTGGCTGCTGAAAGATGCGCGCGTGACGTCCGTACTGATTGGCGCAAGCCGCCCGGAACAGCTGGAAGAGAATGTTCAGGCGCTGGAGAACCTGCACTTTAGCGAAGATGAGCTGGAAAGAATCGATCGGCATGTTGCGGATGGGGAGTTGAATCTGTGGCAGGCGTCGTCGGATAAATAGTGCGGTCTGATGCCCTCATCCCGGCCCTCTCCCTGTGGGAGAGGGTTAGGGTGAGGGGAAATTATTTCTTACTGATCTTATCCAGATACCCCATCACAAACGCAGACAGCACAAACGTCAGGTGGATGATGACGTACCACATCAGTTTGTTATCCGGCACGTTCTTCGCGTCCATAAACACGCGCAACAGGTGGATGGAGGAGATCGCCACGATCGACGCGGCCACCTTATTCTTCAGCGACGAAGCATCCATTTTGCCCAGCCAGCTGAGCTTCTCTTTACGCTCGTCGATATCAAGCTGGGAGACAAAATTCTCGTAGCCGGAGAACATCACCATCACCAGCAGCCCGCCCACCAGGGTCATATCCACCAGCGACAGCAGAACCAGAATCAAATCCGCTTCGGCAATGGAAAAAATGTTCGGCAGAACATGCCAGATTTCCTGAAAGAACTTAATCGTCAGCGCGACAAGTGCCAGCGAAAGGCCAAAATAGACGGGAGCCAGTATCCAGCGAGAGGCGTACATGGCATTTTCAAAAAAGCGTTCCATAAAGTCCTGTTTGCAAAAGAAACCAGCGCCCAGTATATCTCAACGGCGCTGACTGTTTGCAATAACTCAACGGTACGTTACTCAGACGTTGTCCGGGTTAACCTCGGGACGTGCGTACTCCGGCCAGACCAGCGCCACCAGCTCAGGATAGGCTTCCAGACTGAACTCGCGAAAACACTGCCGCAAATTTAATACGTCCAGATCGGAATAAGATACCTTCTCGCCGTTAAGGCAGCGCTTTTTGATATTGTCATAATATTTATACACTGCTGAATTCAGGTCGCTACAGCGACGCTGCGCCTCAAACAGTCCAGGCGTGTCATTAATTTCCGACATTTTCATGCGTTTAATTGTCGCGTGTAAAAAGTCGATATATTCGTGGTTCACCCGCCAGTACCAGACAGGCGTAACAGAGTTCATCAATACAGAGAAATGGTCTTCACCTTCCTCTTTTGTCATCAGTTCAGGTTGCGGGGGTTCACTGGCGTCTTCCGACACTTTCGTTTTATTGAACTCCTGCATCAATAAAAGAACACCAGCGGTCAGTAATAGTAATGTGATGACCGTAAAAAAGATGCTGTTCATGGGTAGGCTCCATTTTTTTTGATTTTAAATTTGCCTCATGATATTGTCAACGAATCTCACGCCTTTACCAACCCCACCCTGTTGAAATTAAAGGAAATTAAAAATGCTGCCCGACTATCTCGTCCCGGCTAAGTACCACATCACGCCTGTGGAACAGCAACCGACGGAAGCAGAAAAAGAGGCCAGTTTCACTCAGGGGAAAAGAAAGCTCTCTGATTTCGAGCCCGATATATTAATTGGTGTTTCCCGAACTGGCAAATCCCGAAATATGTTGCTGGAAGAGCACGATCGCCATATAAAAGACCGCTTATTTCGCGCCATAAAAATTGAAGCCTTTGTCCACCTGCTGAATGACCTGCAGGCCGAAGGTGAAATAGATGCGCAGAAACTAAGTCAAATAATAGCCGAGAAAACTGAAGAAATTAATGAAGCGGGCAATGAAATTTGGCTTAACTTAATTACGCGCGAAAAAAATAACCCAATTTTTTATACCCTGGGGGAAGATTAACGTGAAAGAAGTTAAAAATAACGACGTTTATTTGACTTTAGATGATAAAAAAAGTGATGAATTTATCTTAAAGCAAAATCTCGACGCACTCAGAAAAACAAAAAATGACGAGATGACGCGTATTACACAAGACCTGGTATCGATCCCGGCGACGCTGGTTCGTCTGAAATGGCAGAATCGCCGTGAAATTTATCCGCTACAGGTTAAAGAAGAAATATACGGTGCCGTGATGAACGCCATCATTGAACAGCGGCCAGAACTGAAAGAGAAGATTCTCGGACGTCTTGAGGCCAATTATCAGTACCTGCTTGCGAGAGAAATCGCCACCCTGCGCCTGACGCGCAAGCTGTCAGACGGTGAGTACCGTACGTCAAACGTCACCTGCGTGGCGCTTGATGAGGACGCGCTGACAACACCCCCTACCGCACCGACGGATAGCAAAAACGCATAAACCGACAGGCATAAAAAAAGCCGGCTTTCGCCAGCTTCTTTATCACTTCGAGGCCGCCTTCTCTTCGCCGACCAGTCCAATCTTCAGGTAACCCGCCTGATGCAGCGTGTCCATTACCTTCATCATGGTTTCATAATCAACGGTTTTATCCGCCCGGAAGAAGACCGTGGTGTCTTTCTTACCGCCGGTAAGCTGCTCCAGCGCCGGGATGACCGAGTCGGCCGTCACCGGGTCGTTCCCGAGGAACATGGATTTATCCGCCTTCACCGACAGGTAGATAGGCTTCTCCGGGCGCGGCTGCGGCTGGCTGGAAGAGGCAGGCAGATTCACCTTCACATCCACCGTCGCCAGCGGCGCAGCCACCATGAAGATAATCAGCAAAACCAGCATAACGTCGATAAACGGCGTCACGTTGATTTCATGCATTTCGCCGTTATCGTCCAGATTTTCGTTTAGACGCATCGCCATACTATTAACCTGCGCGCAGTTTAGACGCCGCATGCACCGGCTTAACCGAGCTGGCATTCAGGTCGAGATCGCGACTTTGCAGCAGCAGAACCTGCGCGGCAACGTCACCCAGCGTGGCTTTGTAGTTGCCAATCATACGCGCGAAGATGTTGTAGATAACCACCGCCGGAATAGCGGCTACCAGACCGATTGCCGTCGCCAGCAGCGCTTCCGCGATACCCGGCGCCACGACAGCCAGGTTGGTGGTTTGGGTCTGCGCGATACCGATAAAGCTGTTCATGATGCCCCAGACCGTACCGAAAAGACCGATGAACGGTGAGATCGCACCGATGGTCGCCAGATAACCATTGCCGCGTCCCATGTGTCGGCCAACGGCCGCAACGCGACGCTCCAGGCGGAAACCGGTACGTTCTTTAATGCCTTCGTTATCTTCACTGCCAGCGGAGAGTTCCAGCTCGTTCTGTGCTTCATTCACTAACAGGGTGGTCAGGCTTTTCGCATGGAAGGATGAGGTCATGTCTGAAGCCTGATCCAGAGAGCGGGCTTCAGCCAGCTGCTGCTGTTCCCGCTTAAGGCGACGCTTCTGCGAAAGCAGCTCGGCGCTTTTGCTGAAGAAGATAGCCCAGGTGACAACGGACGCCAGAATCAGGCCGATCATCACAATCTTAACCACGATGTCAGCATGCTGATACATGCCCCAAACGGAGAGATCCGTCTGCATCAAATTATTACCCACTCTGTATCTCCAGGACGCAAATCACAAAATCTGAGCGTAATAATATCAAAACGTCGTCGAATTGATAGTAGTTCTCATTAGTATTTGCATGGTGCCGTAATTTTCGCTCACTTTCCTTGCGCTTACGCAGTAAAAATTTCTTATGCGGTTTTTTGCTAATATTTTCTGCTTATTCGATAAGCCTCCGGGTGCAGTTTTTTCCAATCGTGGTAGTCTGGACGTCCAGACGTATAAAAAACAGGGTTAGCGAACATGACAAAAAAGCATCTTGATACCACGCTGGTACAGGCAGGACGCAGCAAAAAATATACTCAGGGATCGGTCAACAGCGTGATTCAACGAGCCTCCTCGCTGGTGTTTGATACCGTTGAGGAGAAAAAAATCGCCACGCGCAACCGCGCGAAAGGCGGGCTGTTTTATGGCCGTCGCGGCACGCTAACCCATTTTTCTCTGCAGGAGGCGATGTGCGAGCTGGAAGGCGGCGTGGGCTGCGCGCTGTTCCCGTGCGGGGCGGCTGCGGTCGCCAACACCATTCTGGCGTTTGTGGAACAGGGCGATCACATCCTGATGACCAACACCGCCTACGAGCCCAGCCAGGACTTTTGCACCAAAATTCTCAGCAGGCTCGGCGTGACCACCGGCTGGTTTGACCCGCTGATTGGTGAAGGCATTGCCGAACTCATTCAGCCAAACACGCGCATCGTGTTCCTGGAATCTCCAGGGTCACTCACCATGGAAGTTCACGACGTGCCGGCTATCGTGAAGGCCGTGCGCAGCAAAGCGCCAGAGGCGATCGTGATGATCGACAACACCTGGGCGGCGGGCGTGCTGTTCAAAGCGCTGGAATTCGACATTGATATCTCGATTCAGGCGGCGACGAAATACCTGATAGGCCACTCTGACGGCATGATTGGCACTGCGGTCTCCAACGCGCGCTGCTGGGATCAGCTGCGAGAAAATGCCTATCTGATGGGCCAGATGGTGGATGCGGACACGGCCTACATGACCAGCCGCGGACTCCGCACGCTGGGCGTTCGCCTGCGTCAGCACCATGAAAGCAGCCTGAAGGTGGCCGAATGGCTGGCGCAGCATCCGCTGGTTGAGCGCGTTAATCACCCCGCGCTACCGGGCAGTAAAGGCCACGAATTCTGGCAGCGTGACTTTACGGGCAGCAGCGGTCTGTTCTCGTTCGTGCTGAAAAAAAGGCTGAATAACGACGAGCTGGCGAGCTATCTGGATAATTTTACCCTCTTCAGCATGGCCTACTCCTGGGGCGGGTTTGAATCCCTGATCCTGCCTAACCAGCCGGAACAGGTTGCGGCTCTGCGCCCCGGCGGAGAAGTGGACTTCAGCGGTACCCTGATTCGACTGCATATCGGTTTAGAAAATGTTGACGATCTGATTGCCGATTTAGCGGCAGGGTTCGAGCGTATCGTGTAAAGTGCTGGCTGAAAATGTACTCCCTGGACGCTTTTGTGGACACCGCAAGCAGAAAAGTCTGCATGAGTTGCGCCCGGGATCAAACCCGAAGGACGAATAAGGGAGTACAATAGCGCTATATCTGCTGTTCCACAGGAAAGTCCATGGCTGTTATTCAAGATATTATCGCGGCGCTCTGGCATCACGACTTTGCCGCGCTGGCGGATCCTCACGTCGTCGGTATCGTCTATCTCGTGATGTTCGCAACGCTGTTTCTGGAAAATGGATTACTGCCAGCCTCATTTCTTCCCGGTGACAGCCTGCTTTTACTGGCCGGGGCGTTAATCGGCAAAGGCGTTATGGACTTCACGTCAACGATGGTTATTCTCACCTCCGCCGCTAGCCTGGGCTGCTGGCTGAGCTATCTGCAGGGCCGCTGGCTGGGGAATACCCGCGTCGTGAAAGGCTGGCTGGCGCAGTTACCGCATAAATATCATCAGCGTGCGACCTGCATGTTCGATCGGCACGGCCTGCTGGCATTGCTGGCGGGGCGTTTCCTGGCGTTTGTTCGCACGCTTCTGCCTACCATGGCGGGCATTTCCGGTCTGTCGAACCGCCGCTTCCAGTTCTTCAACTGGCTGAGCGCCCTGCTGTGGGTAGGTGTAGTCACCACGCTCGGCTACGCGCTGAATATGATCCCCTTTGTGAAACACCACGAAGATCAGGTGATGACCTTCCTGATGGTGCTGCCGATGTTCCTGCTGGTGGCAGGGCTGGTAGGGACCATCGCGGTAGTGATTAAGAAGAAGTACTGCAGCGCATAATTCAACAAAGCCGGGTGGCGCTGTCGCTTACCCGGCCTACATTTCCCGTCAGGCTCCCTGCATCGTTCGGATGCGTGATGCATCTTCTCCCGGCGTAACGCCGAAATAGCGCTTAAACTCCCGACTGAACTGCGACGCGCTTTCGTAACCCACCCGCATCGCCGCCGCGCTGGCCTTCATGCCGTCGTGAATCATCAGCATCCGCGCCTTGTGCAGCCGATAGGTTTTAAGGTACTGCAGCGGCGAGGTGCTGGTCACCGATTTAAAATTATGGTGAAACGCCGAGACGCTCATGTTCGCTTCCGCCGCCAGCTGGTCGACGCTGAGGTTTTCCGTGTACTGGCTTTCGATACGCTTGAGCACGCGGCTTATCAGGCTGAAGTGGGTCTGTCGGCTCACCAGGGCCAGTAACGCCCCGCCGCCCGGGCCCAGCAGCACGTGGTAGAGAATTTCGCGGATAATCTGCTTGCCCAGAATGCGCGCGTCCAGCGGCCTTTCCATGACGTCCAGCAGACGCTCAATGGCGCAGAGGATCTCTTCCGACAGCGTCGCCGAGTTAATCCCGCTCGACGCCATTGACGGCTGGAAGAGCTCATCTTCGCCAATCTCCATCAGCAGCTCCTGCAGCTGAAGGATGTCAACGTTGACGCGAATACCCGCCAGCGGAACGGCCTCTGTCGCGAAGGTTTCACATTCGAAGGGTAAAGGTACTGTCAGAAGCAGATATTCATTAGTGTCGTAGCGGAACACGCGCTCGTTGATATAGCCAATTTTATGGCCCGAGAAGAGAAAAACGATGCCCGGCTGGTACATGACAGGCGTGCGCGTCCCCGGCTGCGTGCCATAGAGCAGGCGAATGTCCGGCAGCAGATCGCTGGCATGATTATCATTATCTATCAATTTCTTAATCTGCGCAGTGAGCTGCTGGCAGATAGCCTCACGGTTCATCTTGCGTTACTCCGGGTACGGTTTTCGACGTTAACAGTGTGCGTCGTTTTCCATGCTTTCTCCAGCGCTCTGTAGAAATGGGCAAGACATCGGCAGGAATGTGCATTGAGAGGATAGCCCCGGGCGGCCACAATGTGCAGCATCAGGTAGCCCTCCGCGCCACCACGGTTTTTCACCCACTAAAGGGAACGAGCAATGAACAACTTTAATCTTCACACCCCAACACGCATTCTGTTTGGTAAAGACGCTATCGCCGATCTGCGCGCGCAGATCCCTGCTGACGCCCGCGTACTGATCACCTACGGCGGCGGCAGCGTGAAAAAAACCGGCGTGCTGGATCAGGTTTACAGCGCGCTGGACGGTCTGGACGTGCGTGAGTTCGGCGGCATCGAGCCAAACCCGTCTTACGAAACGCTGATGAACGCGGTGAAAATCGCCCGCGAAGAAAACATCACCTTCCTGCTGGCCGTCGGCGGCGGCTCCGTGCTGGACGGCACCAAATTCATCGCGGCGGCAGCGCACTACGCTGACGGCATCGATCCGTGGCAAATCCTGGAAACCCGCGGCAGCGACATTAAAAGCGCCATCCCGATGGGCTCCGTGCTGACCCTGCCAGCGACCGGCTCTGAATCCAACAAGGGCGCGGTGATCTCCCGTAAAACCACCGGCGACAAACAGGCCTTTATGAACGAACACGTTCAGCCTGTGTTCGCCATTCTGGACCCGGTTTACACCTACACCCTGCCCGCGCGTCAGGTGGCGAACGGCGTGGTCGATGCCTTTGTTCATACCGTTGAGCAGTACGTAACATATCCGGTGAATGCCAAAATTCAGGATCGCTTCGCGGAAGGCATTCTGCTGACGCTCGTCGAAGACGGCCCGAAAGCGCTGAAAGAGCCGGAAAACTACGACGTGCGTGCCAACGTAATGTGGGCCGCAACGCAGGCGCTGAACGGCCTGATCGGGGCTGGCGTGCCGCAGGACTGGGCCACCCACATGCTGGGCCACGAGCTGACGGCAATGCACGGTCTGGACCACGCTCAGACGCTGGCCGTTGTGCTGCCTGCCCTGTGGAACGAAAAACGCGATACCAAGCGCGCCAAGCTGCTGCAGTACGCTGAACGCGTGTGGAACATCACCGAGGGTTCTGACGATGCGCGTATTGATGCCGCCATCGAAGCGACCCGCAGCTTCTTTGAAGGTCTGGGCGTGCCAACGCGCCTGTCCGGCTACGGTCTGGACGGCAGCTCCATCCCTGCCCTGCTGGCGAAACTCGAAGAACACGGCATGACCCACCTGGGCGAGCACGGCGACATTACGCTGGACGTGAGCCGTCGCATCTACGAAGCGGCGCGCTAAGCGTTTTTGCCCTCCCGACTTTCGTTTTTTGACATTTCGTCCAGACTTAATGCACACCCCATCGCCGGAGGAACCCTCCGGCGATGCGCACCTGAAGGAGGAAAAATGGCAAACCAAACCGTAATCAAGCTGCAGGACGGCAACGTGATGCCCCAGCTGGGGCTAGGTGTATGGAAAGCCGGTAACGACGAGGTCGTCTCCGCCATTCATAAAGCCCTGGAAGTCGGCTATCGGTCCATTGATACCGCTGCCGCATACAAAAACGAGGACGGCGTGGGTAAGGCACTCGCCAACGCCGGCGTCCCCCGCGATGAGTTATTCATCACCACTAAACTCTGGAACGACGATCAAAAACGCCCCCGCGAAGCCCTGCAGGAGAGCCTTGAAAAGCTCCAGATCGATTTCGTCGATCTCTGGCTGATGCACTGGCCGGTTCCGGCTATCGATCACTACGTTGATGCCTGGAAAGGGATGATTGAACTGCAAAAAGAAGGGCTGGTGAAAAGCATCGGCGTCTGTAATTTCCAGGTTCATCACCTGCAGCGGCTGATTGACGAGACGGGCGTTGCGCCGGTGATTAACCAGATCGAGCTGCACCCGCTGATGCAGCAGCGCCAGCTTCATGCCTGGAACGCCACGCATAAAATCCAGACCGAGTCCTGGAGCCCGCTGGCGCAGGGCGGCGAAGGGGTGTTTGATCAAAAGATTATCCGTGAGCTGGCGGATAAATACGGTAAAACCCCGGCGCAAATCGTCATTCGCTGGCATCTGGACAACGGCCTGGTGGTCATTCCGAAATCGGTCACGCCATCGCGCATCGCCGAGAATTTCGACGTCTGGGATTTCCGCCTGGATAAAGATGAGCTGGGTGAGATTGCGAAGCTGGATAAGGGCAAGCGGCTTGGGCCGGATCCGGATCAGTTTGGCGGGTAATACCTAAAATGAGCCCGGTCTTCCGCCGGGCTCATTTTAATCTATAAACCGGACTGACATCTCGCTTCTCCGGGAAGGTCAGGCAATGTGCAAATAACGTTATACGCTTTCCCTTCAAGGTTATGTGGCCCACCGAGACCGCCGCCTGCTTCTGCTTCATATTCCTTTCCGTTGACGCTTATCTGGAGCGGGGTGTGATAAATCCAGTCCATCGGACCTATTGGCAGAAAAAAGATCCACTCATGCTGGCCCTGAAGAGCAAAACGACCGTTTTCGTCAGAAAGCGTCTGCTCCCTCTCTAATACTATTTTTGCGTCCGGGACTGGCTTACCTGCGCTGTCGATTAGACGTCCTTCCACTTCTGGCTGTGTCTGGCGGTGCATTACACAACCGCATAGCGTCAGGCCAATCAGCATCGCTCCTGTTAACTTCCTTATTTTCATTTTGGGCCTCATACCCTTATGCAGAAAAAAGCCGGGTGGCGGCTTCGCCTTACCCGGCCTACGCGCTGACCTGTAGGCCCGGTAAGCGCAGCGCCACCGGGCATTGTTACAGGTTTAACCGATCTTACGTTTTACGTTCTTCTTCGTTCCCGCCCCACCGTTCGAACGCTGATGCACAATCGGCGTGTGCTTGGTCAGCGCCGGGCGCGTATTGCGGTTCTGGCGACGCGCTTCGCGCATCTCATCCAGCGTCGGGGCCGGTACCAGGCAGTCGCGGCGGGAGCCGATCAGGTGTTTTTTACCCATCTCTTCCAGCGCCTGACGGATCAGCGGCCAGTTTTTCGGGTCGTGGTAACGCAGCAGCGCCTTGTGCAGACGACGCTGTTTATCCCCTTTCGGCACCACCACCTCTTCACTCTTGTAGCCAATCTTACTCAGCGGGTTCTTGCCGGTGTAATACATGGTCGTCGAGTTGGCGAGCGGTGACGGATAGAAGTTCTGCACCTGATCCAGGCGGAAGCGCCGCTGCTTCAGCCACAGCGCCAGGTTCACCATGTCCTCATCGCGCGTGCCCGGGTGCGCGGAGATGAAGTACGGGATCAGATACTGCTCTTTGCCCGCCTGCTTCGAATAGGTGTCGAACAGCTCTTTAAAGCGGTCGTAGCTGCCCATGCCCGGCTTCATCATTTTCGACAGCGGGCCTTCCTCGGTGTGCTCCGGCGCAATCTTCAGATAGCCGCCGACGTGGTGCGTTGCCAGCTCTTTGATGTAGCGCGGATCTTCCACGGCGATGTCGTAACGTACCCCGGAAGCGATGAGGATCTTCTTGATGCCCTTCAGGTCACGCGCGCGGCGGTAGAGGTTGATCGTCGGCTCGTGGTTAGTGTCCATGTGCTCGCAAATGCTCGGATAGACGCAGGAGAGGCGACGACAGGTTTGCTCCGCGCGCGGCGACTTGCAGCGCAGCATGTACATGTTCGCGGTTGGGCCGCCGAGGTCAGAGATCACGCCGGTAAAGCCCGGCACCGAGTCGCGAATGGCTTCGATCTCATTGATGATCGAATCTTCAGAGCGGCTCTGGATAATACGGCCTTCGTGTTCGGTAATGGAGCAGAACGAGCACCCACCGAAGCAGCCGCGCATGATGTTGATCGAGAAGCGAATCATCTCATACGCCGGGATACGGGCGTTGCCGTACGCCGGGTGCGGCACGCGCTTGTACGGCAGCGCAAAGACGCTGTCCATCTCTTCGGTGGAGAGCGGGATCGCCGGCGGGTTGATCCAGATAAAGCGCTCGCCGTGCTTCTGCATCAGCGCGCGGGCGCAGCCCGGGTTGGTTTCATGGTGCAGAATACGGGACGCGTGCGCGTAGAGCACCTTGTCGGCTTTCACCTTCTCGTAGGACGGCAGCAGCACGTAGGTCTTTTCCCACGGCTTCGGGCGCGGCGGCTGCACAACGATAGCCTTCGCTTCCGCTTTTTTTGGCTCAACCGGCTTGTTATCGGCACACGGCAGATCTTCGCCGTACGGGTGCGGGATCGGGTCGATTTTGCCCGGCATATCAATGATGCGGGAATCCACCCCGCTCCAGCCCGGCAGCGCCTCTTTGACCATGATCGCGGTATTGCGCACGTCGCGGATGCTGCTCACCGGTTCACCCTGCGACAGACGGTGCGCCACTTCCACCAGCGGACGCTCGCCGTTACCGTAAATCAGCATGTCGGCTTTGGAATCCACCAGCACCGAGCGGCGAACGGTATCTGACCAGTAGTCGTAGTGCGCGGTGCGGCGCAGGCTCGCCTCGATGCCGCCCAGGATCACCGGCACGTCTTTCCAGGCTTCTTTACAGCGCTGGGTATAGACCAGGGTCGCGCGGTCGGGGCGTTTACCCGCCACGTTATCCGGCGTGTAGGCGTCGTCATGGCGCAGCTTACGGTCGGCGGTATAGCGGTTGATCATTGAGTCCATGTTGCCTGCGGTGACGCCGAAGAACAGGTTCGGTTTACCCAGACGCATAAAGTCGTCTTTGCTGTTCCAGTCAGGCTGGGAGATGATCCCCACGCGGAAGCCCTGCGCTTCAAGCATACGGCCACAGATGGCCATACCGAAGCTCGGATGGTCAACGTAAGCATCGCCCGTGACCAGAATGATGTCGCAGCTGTCCCAGCCCAGTTGGTCCATCTCTTCACGGGACATCGGCAGGAACGGCGCCGGTCCAAAGCAGGCTGCCCAGTACTGGGGCCAGGAGAAGAGGTCACGATCCGGCTGGATCAGGGAAATTGCGCTCATAATGCTTCCGAAGAAAAAATAGACAAAAGGAGCGGGATTATACGCTGGATCAATGTGGGAAATGAAGGGGTATTTATTGCCCGGTGGCGCTACGCTTACCGGGCCTACGGGCCTGTAGGTCGGGTAAGGCGAAGCCGCCACCCGACTCGTTTTACGGTGCCGGATTCACCAGCATCTGCCCCACGGAGCCCCTGTCCATCATCTCCAGCGTCTGGCTGTGGAACAGGAACGGGAAGTGCGGCCACGAAGGCTGACCGTAGTAGACGAGCAGTTCAACCTGACCGTCCACCCAGACGGTATCTTTCCAGCCGCGATCTTCCGGGAACGGCATCGCGCCGTTGACGTTGCGGATCAGGAATGACACCCCTTCAATGTGGAACGACTGCGGCATATCTGAACGGACCGTCCAGCGCTCCCAGGTGCCCTGCTGCGCGGTAATGTCGATGCGGTTGACGTCCCACAGCGCGCCGTTGATCCCCGGATCGTCGCCCAGGCTGATATCACGGCTGCGCACCGGCGAGCCGCTCATGATCTCCTGCGGCAGCAGACGCATTGGCAGGCTATCGGTCACCAGCGGCAGCAGACCGGTTGGACGCAGGGTCAGCACCAGGGTCGAGACAAGTATGCTCGACGGTTCAAAGAACCCGCGAATACGGTCAACAATGCTCGCCGCTTCGCCGCAGGTCAGCGACACTTCATCCCCGTTGGTCATATCCACGAGAATTTCGCGACGTTCACCCGGCGAGAGCGCCAGCTGTTTGACGGAAACCGGCGCAGGTAAAAAGCCCTGGTCGCCGGAGATCACGTGCAGCGGACGGCCATCGCTCATTTGCAGCTGATAGCGGCGCGAGTTGGAGGCGTTGAGCAGGCGCAGGCGCACCCAGCCGCGCGAGACTTCGACATACGGGCTTTGCGCGCCGTTGACCAGCAGCGTATCGCCGACGAAGCCGCCGCTGCCCGGCTCGCTGTATTCCGGCGTACCGAAATTATCCAGACGTTTGTCTTGGATGATAATGGGGAAGTCATCCACGCCGTAGTGGTTCGGGATCGGCAGGGATTTGCTGACCTCATCTTCCACCAGCCACATTCCGGCCAGACCATTATAGACCTGCTGTGCCGTGCGGTTAGGCGTGTTGGCGTGATACCACAGGGTTGCCGCGCTCTGGCGAATCGGCAGAACGGGCGCCCAGTCGGCGCTGGGTGACATCATTCGCGCCGCGCCGCCAATCAACGGGCCTGGAACCTGTAAGCCGCTGACGGTCATGGCAACATTTTCAGGGGTTCGGTTGCTGTAGATGAGCTTTACGTCATCGCCATTCCACACGCGTATGGTCGGCCCAAGATAACGTCCGTTAATGCCCCAGATAGACGCACGCGTCCCCTGGGTGAAGGACCAGTGGCTACGCTGCAGCGTCAGGAAAAGCGGCTGACCACGACGAGATTCAATTAATGGCGGAATAGGCAGCGGCTGTTGCTGCCCGGCGGCGCTGGCTGTCAGCGGCATCGCACCCGCACAAAGGGCGATCCCGGAAGCCTGAATAAACTGACGCCGACTGAGTGACATATAAGCTCCATCTGAAACGACTAACAACGCGGGAATTCGTTTTCCCTTCAACGCCGGATTAAATCTTACCGGCGGCTTCTCTCTCTGCGACTTCTTTGTCGAGCAGCGCAATATGCTGAGCCATCAGCTCACGGCAGTGCGCTGCCAGCTCGCGCACCTGGTCTTTACCGTATTTGCTGGTATCGACGGGGGGCAGCATTTCGACAATCACCAGCCCGTTATTCAGGCGGTTAAGATTAATCTTATTCGAAGTATTGGAAACGCACACGGGAATAATTGGAACACCTGCCGCAATTGCGGCATGAAACGCACCGGTTTTAAACGGCAGCAGGCCGCGGCCGCGGCTGCGCGTTCCTTCCGGGAACATCCAGATTGAGATTCTGCGCTTTTTGAAATGATTCACCACTTCCGCAATGGTGCTGTGCGCTTTTGCACGGTTGTTACGGTCGATCAGCAGGTTACCGGTAAGCCAGTACAGCAGGCCAAAAAACGGGATCCACAGCAGGCTTTTTTTCCCCACCGTCACGGTCGGCGGCAAAACGATATTTGCGGCGGTCACCATATCGTAGTTGTTCTGATGGTTAGCGATATAGATGGCGTTGCCGAAATTTTCAGCGCCTTCAGGCAGACGTTTTTCAACCTTAAGACCGAACAGCGGCGCAAGACGACCGAACATGTGGCCAAAGGTAGCAACATGCTTCGGATTACGCGGGCTGAACAGGCAATATATGCAGCCGAAAATACAGACCAGAATGCAGTAGATAACGGTAAGAATGAGACGAACAATGTATAGCATAGCGACCTCTGAAGCCCTGACAGCTGACAATTATACTTCACCTGTGGCCAGGTAAGGACTTTATTACGAGCGCGTATTGTTAATCGCAACGCACGAATTAACAACGATTTTACGGGAAATTTTACTGAAATTCCCCCTCCGGACGGAGGGGGAGATCACGGCATTACTCTTCGCTGTCACCCGCGGCGCTGCGTGCAGGAGAGTCAATCTCCACGCGGTCGATACGCTGCAGACCGCGCATCAGCGAGCCGCGGCGACCGCGCTCACCCACCACTTTCTGCAGCTCTTCCGGGCGAAGCTTGATCTTACGCTTGCCGACGTGAATGGTCAGCGTGCTCTGCGGCGGCAGGAGGAAGAGGTGCGCCAGGCCATCTTCGCCTTTCGCGGCTTCCGCCGACGGGATGTTGATGATCTTGTTACCCTTGCCTTTCGACAGCTCCGGCAGATCGCTGACCGGGAACATCAGCATACGTCCGGCGGTAGTAATCGCCAGCAGCATGTCGCTTTCGTTCTCAATCACCAGCGGCGCCATCACGTGAGCGTTGTCCGGCAGGCTGATCAGCGCCTTACCGGCACGGTTGCGGGAGACGAGATCGTTAAAGGTACAGATAAAGCCGTAGCCCGCATCGGACGCCAACAGCAGCTTCTGGTCATCGGCTTCCATCAGCATATGGTCAACCGTCGCACCCGGCGGCAGCGTCAGCTTGCCGGTGAGCGGCTCGCCCTGCCCGCGCGCGGAAGGCAGCGTGATCGGGTCGATGGCGTAGCTGCGTCCGGTGGAATCGATAAACGCCACCGGCTGGTTGCTCTTACCTTTCACCGCCGCTTTGAAGCTGTCGCCCGCTTTGTAGCTCAGCCCCGGCGCGTCGATATCGTGGCCTTTGGCGCTACGCACCCAGCCGCTCTGCGACAGAACAATGGTCACCGGCTCGGACGGCTGCATGTCGTGCTCGTTCATCGCCTTCGCTTCTTCGCGCTCGTGCAGCGGAGAGCGACGGTCGTCGCCGAAGGCGTCTGCATCGGCCTGCAGCTCTTTCTTCAGCAGGGTGTTCATCTTGCGCTCGGACGCGAGGATCGCCTGCAGCTGATCGCGCTCTTTTTCCAGCTCGTTCTGCTCGCCGCGGATCTTCATCTCTTCCAGTTTGGCGAGATGGCGCAGCTTCAGTTCGAGGATCGCTTCGGCCTGGGTTTCGCTGATGCCAAAGCGCGACATCAGCGCCGGCTTCGGCTCGTCCTCGGTACGGATGATCTCAATCACTTCGTCGATGTTGAGGAACGCCACCAGCAAACCTTCAAGGATATGCAGGCGCTTAAGCACTTTCTCCAGACGGTAATTCAGACGACGGCGTACCGTATCGCGGCGGAACGTCAGCCATTCGGTGAGGATCTCCAGCAGGTTTTTCACCGCCGGGCGTCCGTCGAGGCCGATCATGTTCAGGTTGATGCGGTAGCTTTTTTCCAGATCGGTGGTGGCGAACAGGTGGTTCATCACCTGCTCCATGTCCACGCGGTTCGAGCGCGGCACGATGACCAGACGGGTCGGGTTCTCGTGGTCGGATTCGTCGCGCAGGTCGTCCACCATCGGCAGCTTTTTATTGCGCATCTGGGAGGCGATCTGCTCCAGCACTTTGGCACCGGAAACCTGATGCGGCAGCGCGGTGATGACGACTGCGCCGTCCTCTTTGTTCCACACCGCGCGCATGCGCACGGAGCCGCGACCGTTCTGGTAGATTTTGCGGATTTCCGCGCGCGAGGTGATGATTTCGGCTTCGGTCGGGTAGTCCGGCCCCTGCACGATATCCAGCAGCTCGTCCAGCGAGGTTTTCGGCTGCTCGATCAGGGTGATGGCGGCTTTCGCCACCTCACGCAGGTTGTGCGGCGGAATGTCCGTCGCCATACCGACCGCGATACCGGTGGTGCCGTTCAGCAGGATGTTCGGCAGACGCGCAGGCAGCATCTTCGGCTCCTGCATCGTACCGTCGAAGTTAGGTACCCAGTCAACGGTTCCCTGACCCAGCTCGCCCAGCAGCACTTCTGCATATTTAGAGAGACGGGATTCGGTATAACGCATCGCCGCGAAGGATTTCGGATCGTCCGGCGCACCCCAGTTCCCCTGCCCGTCCACCAGCGGGTAGCGGTAAGAGAACGGCTGCGCCATCAGCACCATCGCTTCATAACAGGCGCTGTCGCCGTGCGGATGGTATTTACCCAGCACGTCACCGACGGTACGGGCGGATTTCTTGAACTTGGCGCTGGCGCTCAGACCCAGCTCGGACATCGCATACACAATGCGGCGCTGAACGGGCTTCAGGCCATCTCCGATAAACGGCAACGCCCTGTCCATGATGACGTACATGGAGTAGTTCAGGTAGGCGTTTTCCGTGAATTCATGTAGCGCGAGGCGCTCTGCCATATCGCTCATTACGTGTGATTCCTCAACTCAGAAACCGAAGGGTTTCAGGCAATATTGCCGCAGATACTACCTTATCTGGCGAGTTGAGTCACAAAGAAAAAGGGCCGCATCTGCGGCCCTTTTCGGGTTATTTGTTCAGCTTAATAACCTGCTTCACGTCGATTTCAAAATCGTTCCACTCTTTATCGACCTTGCCCTGGATTTCCACTTTATCCTGCGGGGTGACGGTCACGCCGTTCCAGCGCTTGTGGTCAATCTCCACGTTGACCGTGCCGGTCTCATCGCGGAAGGTGTAGCGGTCATCGGACAGGCGCTCGGTAATGTTCCCGCGCAGCTTCACCCAGGCATCGTCCTTCAGGTCTTTCACTTTTGCCGCGGTGGTGAGGTTGGCGTTGTTATCGACAAAACCGCCCTGCTGAGTTTGCGTCTGGGTCTGTGTGGCCGATGGGCCAGTAAAACCGCCCTGAGCAGCAAAGACCGGCGCGGTGGTCATCATCATGATGGCAGCAATTGCAGCGAATTTTTTCATCTTCATCTCTCCCTTTAATGTCGTTTCGCAATCCATTTAACAGGGTAATCCTTAACAACTTCTTAAGGGAAAAATTTATTTATTATTGCTGTACAGCGGGCGCTTGCAGAGGGTTTACTGACGGCATCAAGGAGGGAACATGCGCATTTTACTGGTAGAAGACGACAGGTTAATTGGCGACGGCATCAAGGCGGGATTAAGCAAAATGGGCTTTAGCGTGGACTGGTTTACCGACGGAAAAACCGGTCAGGCCGCGCTCGCTTCTGCACCCTATGATGCCGTGGTGCTGGATCTGACGCTGCCGGAAATTGACGGTCTGGAGATCCTGCGCGCGTGGCGCGAAAGCGGGCGCAGCGAGCCGGTACTGATCCTGACCGCGCGGGATGCGCTGAACCAGCGCGTCGAAGGGCTGCGCCTTGGCGCGGATGATTATCTCTGTAAGCCGTTCGCTCTGATTGAAGTGGGGGCTCGCCTCGAAGCGCTGGTCCGTCGCAGCCACGGCCAGGCGTGCAGCGAGCTACGCCACGGTAAGGTTACGCTCGATCCGACCCGCCTCGTCGCCACGCTGGACGGCGCTCCCCTGACGCTAAAGCCCAAAGAGTTCGCGCTGCTTGAGCTGTTAATGCGTAACGCGGGCCGGGTGCTTCCGCGAAAGCTTATCGAGGAAAAACTCTATACCTGGGACGATGACGTCTCCAGCAACGCCATCGAGGTTCACGTCCATCATTTGCGCCGCAAGCTTGGCAGCGAGTTTATCCGCACCGTGCACGGCATCGGCTACACCCTGGGTGACGTATGAAGCTGACGCAACGCCTGAGCCTGAAGCTGCGCCTGACGCTTCTCTTTTTACTCCTGTCTCTGACGGCCTGGTTTGCCGCCAGCGTTGTCGCCTGGCAGCAGACAACCCACAAGCTCGACAAGCTGTTCGATACCCAGCAGATGCTGTTTGCCAAGCGGCTGCTGACGATGGATCTGGACGAGATCCGCGCCCCCGAACGCATGCGCGAGATCCCGAAAAAAGTGAAGCATGGTCGTCTGGACGATGACGCGCTGGCGTTCGCCATTTACGCCGTCGACGGCAAAATGATCCTCAACGATGGCGAAAACGGGCGCGATATTCCGTACCACTATCGCCGCGACGGGTTCGATAACGGGCAGCTACAGGGCGACAACGACGAATGGCGCTTTTTATGGCTGACCTCACCCGACGGGAAGTACCGCGTGGTGGTCGGCCAGGAGTGGGAGTACCGCCAGGAGATGGCGCTGGACGTGGTCAGCTCGCAGCTTACGCCGTGGCTGGTGGCGCTGCCCGTAATGCTGCTGTTGCTGATCCTGCTGTTGAGCCGCGAGCTGAAGCCGCTGAAAAAGCTGGCGCAGACCCTGCGCTCCCGCTCGCCGGATGCCACCGATAACCTGCCGACGGAGGGAGTCCCGACGGAAGTGCGCCCCCTGCTCGACGCGCTGAATCATCTCTTCGCGCGCACCCAGGAGATGATGACCCGCGAGCGCCGCTTTACGTCCGATGCCGCCCACGAGTTACGCAGCCCGCTGGCGGCCCTGAAGGTGCAAACTGACGTGGCGCAGCTCTCTTATGACGATCCGCAGGCGCGGGAAAAGGCGCTGACGCAGCTGCATGCGGGCATCGACCGCGCCTCCCGGCTGGTGGATCAGCTCCTCACGCTGTCGCGTCTGGACTCGCTGGATAACCTTGACGATGTCGAACCGATTATCCTGGCCGACTTGCTGCAGTCGGCCGTGCTGGATATCTGGCATCCGGCGCAGCAGGCGGGCATTGATGTTCGCCTGAACATCCATGCACCAGAGGTTAAACGCCCGGGCCAGCAGCTGCTCCTGAGCCTGCTGGTGCGCAACCTGCTGGATAACGCGATTCGCTACAGCCCGCGCGGCAGCGTGGTGGACGTGACGCTGGACGCGCGTAGCTTTACCGTGCGCGACAACGGCCCCGGCATTTCACCGGACGCGCTGGCGCGCGTCGGCGAGCGCTTTTATCGTCCGCCGGGCCAGGATGCGACGGGCAGCGGGCTGGGATTATCCATCGTAAAACGCATCGCCGCCCTGCACGGGATGCGCGTTTCGCTGAGCAATGCCTCTGAAGGCGGTTTTGAAGCGAAGATCAGCTGGTAAGGGATTATTGCGTTTAATGCAAAAGACTTTGCACATTTTGCTCATTTTACCGCACCGTCCTCGCGCGTAGAATACTCGCCATACTCTCATCATCGAGGACAACTCATGAGCAACATTCTGATTATCAACGGCGCAAAAGAATTTGCGCACTCTAAAGGCCAGCTGAATGACACCCTGACCGAGGTCGCGGACGGTTTCCTGCGCGACGCCGGGCATGATGTTAAGGTCGTGCGTGCAGACAGCAACTACGACGTGAAAGCCGAAGTGCAGAACTTCCTGTGGGCTGACGTGGTGATCTGGCAGATGCCAGGCTGGTGGATGGGCGCGCCGTGGACCGTGAAAAAATACATGGACGACGTGTTCACTGAAGGTCACGGCTCACTGTATGCCAGCGATGGCCGCACCCGCTCTGACGCCTCTAAGAAATACGGCTCGGGCGGCCTGATTCAGGGCAAAAAATATATGCTCTCCCTGACCTGGAACGCCCCGCTGGAAGCCTTCACCGAGAAAGATCAGTTCTTCGAAGGCGTAGGCGTTGACGGCGCGTACCTGCCGTTCCACAAGGCGAATCAGTTCCTGGGCATGGATCCGCTGCCGACCTTTATCGTCAACGACGTGATTAAAATGCCTGACGTCCCGAGCTATATCGCAGAATATCGCAAGCATCTCGCGGAAATTTTTGCTTAACTGGTAGCCTGGAATTAAAGGAGTAGTAAACATGCTTACCGTTATCGCAGAAATCCGTACTCGTCCAGGTCAACATCACCGTCAGGCGGTGCTGGATCAGTTCGCGAAAATTATCCCGACCGTACTGAAAGAAGAAGGCTGCCACGGCTACGCGCCGATGGTGGATGCTGCCACTGACGCCAGCTTCCAGGCGACCGCGCCAGACTCGATCATCATGGTTGAGCAGTGGGAAACCGTCGCGCATCTTGAAGCGCACCTGCAGACCCCGCACATGAAAGCGTGGAGCGACGCGGTGAAGGGTGACGTGCTGGAAACCCACATCCGTATTCTGGAGCAAGGGGTTTAAGCTCGTGGAATTTGCCGGGTGGCACTGCGTTTACCCGGCCTACAAAACCTGAACCGTAGGCCCGGTAAGCGCTAGCGCCACCGGGCTTTGTTTTAGCTGCTTTTCTTCCCCGGCTTTAACCCACGATGTAACTCGTTGATGCGCTTCATCGACTTGATGGTGCGCTGCGGCTCGGTGGAGGCCACGGATAAAATAATCATCTCCAGACACAGAAGCACCGTGCCGTGGAGCGGAATTTTGCCCTTTTCGCCGCCGCGCGGAACGTGGATCACCACGCTGGCCTCCTTGCTGAAGCGCGAATCAAGGGCGTTGGTCAGCAGGATGGTGGGAATGCCCAGACGTTTTGCTTCACGCAGCGTGGTTTGCCCCTCCCGGTGCGCGGATTTCTGCGCCATCATCACCAGCACGTCGCCGCGCTGAAGCGCGATCAGCTGCTCGGCAAGCCCTATCCCGGTACGGTTAAGCGGCGTAGCGGGTAACCCCATACGACTGAACAGCCTGGCGGTGTACTCGGCCAGAATGCCGGAGGCGCCAATACCAAATATGGCGACCTGCCTCGCCTGCGCCAGCAGAGAGACCGCCTGCGCCATCGCGTAGCGGTTGTGAGGCTCGGATAACACCTCGCAGGTGTGTTGATGCCCCTCCAGCACGAAATCAATGCTCGCGTTAACGTCGCTGGCGAGCGTGTTCACCGTGGAGGACATCTTTTCGCTGGAGGTGACCACCGGGCCAAACCACTGCTCCAGCGTCTGCTTGAGATCGCGCAGCCCGGCGAAACCCAGCGCCTGAATGGCGCGAACTACCGTGGCATCCGACGTTTTCAACAACGCCGCAATCTCCATTGCGGTCTGTTCCATCACCGCTTCGCGGTTGTCATGGATATAGCGTGCAACCTGCAGCAGACGCGGCGTCAGCTGATGCGCGCGGGCGCGAAAGCGGTCGCCGTAGACATCCACGCGCCCTTTCTCTTTGCGGATCACCGTGTCGCCTCCGGCAGCGGACGCCCGGCAATTTGCGACTGCACCTGCGCGGCCATCATCCCTAAAGAGGCGAACGAATTCGAGATGGCCTCTTCGCGCGAGATCAGCACGTAGTGCCCGGTTCGGCAGGCCTTCAGGAACTGACACCAGCCCGGCATCACCGCCTCCATCGCCGCCAGCTCGTCCTGCGGTTTACCGCCCGTATCCCCGCGCCAGGTGGCGAAGACGAAATCGGCATCCAGCTCCGGCAGGCGCTCGGCGCTGACGTCAATCCGCCCCCCTTCCGGGATGGACTCAATCAGCGGCGGGAAGGTGAACCCGGCATCGCGCAGCACGCGGCCCAGCGAGTGGTAGCTGTGCATGGCGTTAATCTTTCCCTGATTCGCCTGAATCACGGACACGGTCACCTTGCGGGTATCAATAGTCGCCTTCAGCGCCTTAATCTGCTCCTGATAGCGCCGCTCCAGAACCTTGAGTCGCGCCTGCGTTCCCGTCAGCTGAGCCAGCTTGCGGTAGATCTCCGGCGCGCCGCCGTCGAGATGATCGATGCTTACCGTCGGGGCAATTTTTTCCAGCTGTTCCACCGGGGTGTTGCGGGTCGGCTCGGTAATAATGAGGTCAGGCTTTGCGGCGGCGATAGCTTCAATGTCGATATCGGCCGTGCCGATAAATTTAATGTCGGAATTATCGAAGTCGACGCCGGTCAACATGCCGCTTGAGCGCAGAAAGTGGCTGCCGTCCGGCCGCGTGCGGCCATGGCTTGCCACCGGCGGTACGCCAAGTTCAATCAGCGGAATGGTGATATCCAGATCGTGTAAGGAGACAATCCGCTTCGGATGAACCGGCACCACCACTTTTCGGTTGAGATCGTCAGTAAACGTCTGCGTCGGCTCCGCCGCACTCACCGCGAACCCCACCAGCAACAGCATCGAAAACACTACACGCATTATAGTCCCCTAAAATCTGTCCCGACGCTGCCAGAGCAGCAGCAGGAAAAACGGTCCGCCAATCAATGAAATCACAATTCCCGCCGGCAGCTGCAGCGGGAGGAATGCCAGACGTCCGACGTTATCCGCCAGCAGCACCAGCAGCGCGCCCAGCGCGGCGCTTCCCGTCAGGAGCGCCGTTTGCCCACCGCGCAGCAGCAGGCGCGCCATATGCGGGGCAATCAGCCCCACGAAACCAATACTGCCCACGCAGGAGACGCAGGCCGCCGTCAGCACCACCGGGGCAAGAACCCGCAGCAGCGCCAGCCGGGTTGTGCGCACGCCAAGGCCCGCTGCGGCCTGATTGCCGAGCAACGCCACGTCCGCTGCCCGCGCGGTAAACAGCAGCAGCGCAAACGCAGGGGCAGCCCAGAGCGCGGCTAACCCCACCAGCGTCCAGTTTGCCGCATGCAGGCTTCCCGCCAGCCACAGCATCGCCGTCTGCACGTCCCGCACGTCGGCGGTGGTGATAAAGACGCCCATTGCTGCGGCAAAGGCCCATGACACGCCGATGCCGATCAGGATGAATCGCGGGCGCGAGATATCGCGCGCCAGGGCGATTACCAGCAGCGCGGTAAGCAGCCCACCGGCCATGCCGACCAGCGGACGCCAGGCCAGGCCCAGCGCCGGGAACTGAAAAATCAGCAGCAGAACCGCCGCGCTACAGCCCTCCTTCACGCCGATAAGCCCGGGATCAGCCAGGCCATTGCGGGTGATGGACTGCATTGCCGCCCCCGCCATACCGAGCATCGCCCCGCACAGCACCGCCATCAGCAGGCGCGGCAGGCGGATATCCATCACGATGTAGCGCGTCTCCGTCGTCAGACTCTCAGGCGAAAACAGCGCGCGCCCGATGGCGGAGGCGGGAATGGGCAGAGAACCGTGCGTCAGGCCAAAGCCCAGCAGGCTTAGCGCCACCAGCGCTAAAAGGGTCAGGCACGCCAGCGCCCGCGGGCGAACCAGCGCCGAGAGGCGGCCAATTCGGATCGCGCGGAATCCGGCCCGGTTCATTTGAACATCCTCGATGCCATGAAGATGAACACGGGCGCGCCGACCAGGGCCGTCATAATGCCGGTTGCCAGCTCCCAGGGCGTAAACAGCGTGCGGGCGGCGATATCGGCCAGCAGCAACACCAGCGCGCCGCACAGGGCAGACAGCGGCACCATCACGCGTAAATCAACCGATACCAGACGGCGAATGAGCTGCGGCACGACCAGGCCGATAAAGCCAATCGGCCCGGCGATAGAGACGGCCGCGCCGCAGAGCAGCGCGATGGCCAGCAGGGCGAGCAGGCGAGTTTTCAGCAGCGACACGCCAAGCCCCTGCGCCATCCGGTCTCCCAGCGCCAGCATGTTGAGCGAGGGCGACAGTCCAATAGCGAGAACAAAACCGGCTGCTGCAGCCCAAAGGGCGCTCTGGAGCGTCTGAACGCTGACCCCGGCCAGGTCTCCTGCCAGCCAGGTGCGCATGGCGAGCAGCGTCTGTTCATCAAGAATTAACACCGCGGCGGTAATCGACGAGGCAAACGCCGACATCGCCACGCCGCACAGCGTGACCTTCATCGGCGTAAGCCCGGTGCGGCCGGACGAGGAAAACAGCAGCACCAGCAAAAACAGCGCGGCGGCACCGGCGGCGGCAACGAGCGGGCGACCAAACGGCAGCGACAGCCCAAGCGCGCTGGTAATCACTACCGCCAGCGCGGCCCCGGCGTTGAGCCCCAGAATATGCGGCTCGCCGAGCGGGTTGCGGATCACGGACTGCAGCAGCACGCCCGCCACGCCGAGGGCGGCGCCCGTCACCATCGCGGCGCAGAGGCGCAGCAGTCGTAATTTGATAATGACGCTATGGTCGAAATTGCGCGGGTCGAAATGGAAGAATGCCTCCACCACCGTCTGCGGGGCGATAAAGCGTGCGCCGATCCCCAAGTGCAGAATCGCGCCCAGTGCCAGCAGCAACGCGAAGATCGGGAAGGCGAGAGAGGAGCGCATCATGACTGAACGGTACCCTGGCGAAACGGCATAAAGAACGGCTTGCCGGTCAACGGGTTTATGGACATATGCACGTCCACATCAAACACCGCTTTGATCAGCTCCGGCGTGCAGGCATCGCCCTCATGCAATACGCCTTCAACTTTTCCATGGCGTAAAAAGACCAGCGAATCGCCGTAGTTCACGGCAAAGTTGAGATCGTGCAGCACCACCACCACGGTACGCCCGTGCTGGCGGGTCAGGACGTGCAGCAGTTCCAGGATCTCCACCTGATAGCGGAGATCGAGAAACGTCGTAGGCTCGTCAAGCAGGATATACGGCGTTTGCTGCGCCAGCGCCATGGCGATCCAGCAGCGCTGACGCTGGCCGCCGGACAGGCTTTCCACCGGCAAATGGGCAAATTCTGCCGTACCGGTCAGGCGCAGGGCCTCTTCCACCGCCAGTTCGTCCTCGTCGCTCCACTGACGCATAAAGTTCTGCCAGGGAAAACGCCCGCGCGAGACCAGTTCAAAAACGGTTAACCCTTCCGGCAGCAGCGGAGACTGCGGGAGAATGCCAAGCTGACGGGCGACAGCTTTGGTCGGCTGCTCATGAATGGCTTTACCGTCCAGCAGCGCGGCGCC
This sequence comes from Enterobacter sp. KB-221C9, assembly GCF_041320715.1. Classification (NCBI taxonomy): domain Bacteria; kingdom Pseudomonadati; phylum Pseudomonadota; class Gammaproteobacteria; order Enterobacterales; family Enterobacteriaceae; genus Enterobacter; species Enterobacter sp. KB-221C9. The sequence goes on along the minus strand of NZ_JBGIWG010000004.1, from coordinate 11,140 downwards.
TCCCAGCGGCTGCAGCAGCCGCGCGATCGTGCTCAACAGCGTGGATTTCCCACAGCCGTTCGCCCCTACCAGCACCGTCATTTTCTGCTGTGGGATCGCAAGAGAGATATCATCAACGATGATTTTTTTCTGATAGCCCGCAGAGAGGTTCTCCAGAACCAGTCCCGGTTGTTTTGTGTTGTGAGCCACGTGAACGCCAACGTAATGAAACACCAACAAATAAAAATAAAAATAAAACTCATTCTCTTTTGAGAGTTTGACGCTGCGCCATGTAGTAGTCAAGAGAAGAAACACCCTGAAAAAACCAGGGGTAAGCCAGAGGGAAGACGAACATGGCATGGCTTACAAAAACTTTAATTTCAATAAGTTAACTATTAACCCGCTGCGCTTATGCGTAGGGTTAAACGCTGTAGCCTATTTTTTCTTTTTTCCATTTACTACTACATTCGCTCGTGATTGAATGATTCTCAATTACATGTTCGATGCCCACTGTGGCTAACGGACAGACCGTAAAGGGCAATGACTCACACATTTTTCCGCGAAACGTCATTCGCGGGATATTTCGGGATAACAGATGTAATGGCTACGTTCACACCTTCACTCTCTGGGGTAAAAGGGCGCGCGCTCTTTTCACTGCTGTTTATGGCACCGCTGGTGCAGGCAGCAGGCACCACCACGGCTAAAGACGGCGAAACGCTTACCGTCACCGCCGATCCAACTACTGCGGCAGAGGCCACGAATGGCTATCAGCCGTTGAATACCTCCACCGCGACGTTAACCAACATGCCGATGCTGGATATCCCACAGGTGGTCAATACCGTCAGCGATAAAGTGCTGGCGGATCAGCACGCCACCACGCTGGATGAAGCGCTCTATAACGTCAGCAACGTGGTGCAGACCAACACCCTGGGCGGTACGCAGGATGCCTTCGTGCGCCGCGGGTTTGGCGCGAACCGCGACGGCTCGATCATGACCAACGGCCTGCGCACCGTCCTGCCGCGCAGCTTTAATGCCGCAACCGAGCGCGTGGAGGTGCTGAAAGGCCCGGCCTCAACGCTCTATGGCATTCTCGATCCGGGCGGCCTGATTAACGTCGTCACCAAACGCCCGGAGAAAACCTTCGGCGGTTCCCTTTCCGCCACCTCTTCCAGCTTTGGCGGCGGCACCGGTCAGCTCGATGTTACCGGCCCGATTGACGGCACGCGCCTGGCGTATCGCCTGACGGGCGAATATCAGGACGAGGATTACTGGCGCAATTTCGGCACCGAACGCAGCACCTTTATCGCCCCGTCGCTCACCTGGTTTGGCGACGATGCCACCGTGACCGTGCTCTATTCGCATCGCGACTATAAAACGCCGTTCGATCGCGGAACGATCTTCGATCTCAACACTAAAAAAGCCGTCGACGTGGATCGCAAAACCCGCTTCGATGAGCCGTTTAACGTGACCGACGGCCAGTCCGATCTCGCTCAGCTCAACGCAGAATATCGCCTCAACGGCCAGTGGACCGCGAAGTTCGACTACAGCTACAGCCAGGATAAGTACAGCGATAACCAGGCCCGCGTGATGGCCTACGATTCAAAAACCGGCAACCTGACCCGCCGCGTGGATGCGACCCAGGGCTCGACCCAGCGTATGCACACGACGCGAGCGGATCTGCAGGGGAACGTGGACATCGCGGGCTTTTACAATGAGATCCTGACCGGCGTGTCGTATGAGAATTACGATCTGCTGCGTACGGACATGATCCGCTGTAAGAACGTTAAGGATTTCAATATTTACAACCCGAGCTATGGCAGCCTCGGCAAGTGCACCACCGTCTCGGCATCCGACAGCGATCAGACCATCAAGCAGGAGAGCTACTCCGCCTACGCGCAGGACGCGCTGTACCTTACCGATAAGTGGATCGCCGTCGCCGGACTGCGCTACCAGTATTACACCCAGTACGCGGGGAAAGGCCGTCCGTTTAACGTGAACACCGACAGCCGCGACGACCAGTGGACGCCGAAGCTGGGTCTTGTTTATAAGCTCACCCCGGCGGTTTCGCTGTTTGCCAACTATTCCCAGACGTTTATGCCGCAATCGTCTATTGCGAGCTATATCGGCGACCTGCCGCCGGAAACGTCGAACGCGTATGAAATCGGCGCTAAGTTTGACCTGTTCGACGGCATTACCGCCAACATCGCGCTGTTTGATATCCACAAGCGCAACGTGCTGTACACCGAAAGCATTGGTGATGAAACCGTCGCCAAAACCGCAGGTCGCGTGCGCTCGCAGGGCGTGGAAGTGGATCTTGCCGGGTCGTTGACCGAGAACACCAACATTATCGCCAGCTACGGCTATACCGACGCGAAGGTGCTGGAAGACCCGGACTATGCGGGCAAACCGCTGCCGAACGTGCCGCGCCATACCGGCTCCCTGTTCCTGACCTACGATATTCACAATGCGTTTGCCGGGAATACCCTGACGCTGGGCGGCGGCGGGCACGGCGTAAGCCGTCGTTCCGCAACCAACGGTGCGGATTATTATCTGCCGGGCTATTTCGTGGCGGATGCGTTTGCGGCGTACAAGATGAAGCTGCAGTACCCGGTGACGCTGCAGGTGAACGTGAAGAATCTGTTTGATAAGACCTACTACACATCGTCCATTGCGACCAACAACCTGGGCAACCAGATTGGCGATCCGCGCGAAGTGCAGCTGACGGTGAAGATGGAGTTTTGACGTCAGTGCGGGGTGTTCCCCTCACCCTAACCCTCTCCCCAAAGGGGCGAGGGAATCGATCGTAGGCCCGGTAAGCGCAGCGCCACCGGGCAAAAAAAAGCCCTGCATCGCAGGGCTTTTTCAGCATCAGGCCTCAATATCCGCCATATCGCCTTTCTCCTGCAGCCAGTTACGTCGGTCTTCCGAACGTTTCTTGGCAAGGAGCATATCCATCATGGCGTTGGTTTGCTGTTCGTCTTCATCGCTGATCGTCAACTGCACCAGACGGCGCGTGTTCGGATCCAGCGTCGTTTCGCGCAGCTGCATCGGGTTCATCTCGCCCAGCCCTTTAAAGCGCTGCACGTTCGGTTTGCCCTTCTTGCGCTTCAGCTGTTCCAGTACGCCCGCTTTCTCTTCTTCCGTCAGCGCGTAGTAAACCTCTTTGCCGAGGTCGATACGGTACAGCGGCGGCAGCGCCACGTGGACGTGACCGTTTTTCACCAGCGTTTTAAAGTGCTTCACAAACAGCGCGCACAGCAGCGTAGCAATGTGCAGACCGTCGGAGTCCGCATCGGCGAGGATACAGATCTTGCCGTAGCGCAGCTGGCTCAGATCGTCGCTGTCCGGATCGATACCGATCGCTACCGAGATATCGTGGACTTCCTGCGAGGCCAGCACTTCATCAGAAGAGACCTCCCAGGTATTCAGGATCTTACCCTTGAGCGGCATGATCGCCTGATATTCACGATCGCGCGCCTGCTTGGCCGAACCACCCGCCGAGTCCCCTTCCACGAGGAACAACTCGGTACGGTTGAGATCCTGCGCGGTACAGTCTGCCAGCTTGCCCGGCAGCGCAGGGCCGCTGGTCAGCTTTTTACGCACCACTTTCTTCGCGGCGCGCAGACGACGCTGGGCGCTGGAAATGGCCATTTCGGCCAGCATTTCTGCTGCCTGAACGTTCTGGTTCAGCCACAGGGTAAACGCATCTTTCACCACGCCGGAGACGAACGCCGCGCACTGACGTGACGACAGGCGCTCTTTAGTCTGACCGGCAAACTGCGGATCCTGCATCTTCACGGAGAGCACGTAGGCGCAGCGATCCCAGATATCTTCCGCCGACAGCTTCACGCCGCGCGGCAGGATATTGCGGTATTCGCAGAACTCGCGCATCGCGTCCAGCAGCCCCTGACGCAGACCGTTGACGTGGGTACCGCCGAGCATGGTCGGGATCAGGTTAACGTAGCTTTCGGTCAGCAGCTCGCCGCCTTCCGGCAGCCACAGCAGCGCCCAGTCCACGGCTTCGGTATCGCCGCTAAAGTTACCGACAAACGGTTTTTCCGGCAGCGTCGGCAGGCCGTTTACCGCTTCGCACAGGTAGTCGTTCAGACCATCGGCGTAGCACCAGGTTTGTGCGGTATTGTTAACGTGATCGGTAAAGGTGATTTCTACGCCCGGACACAGCACCGCTTTGGCTTTCAGCAGGTGCGTCAGGCGAGAAACGGAAAAGCGCGGGCTGTCGAAGAAGCTTTCGTCAGGCCAGAAGTGGACGCTGGTGCCGGTGTTGCGTTTGCCGCACGTGCCGACAACCTGCAGATCCTGCACCTTATCGCCATTTTCAAACGCGATGTTATAGACCTGGCCGTCGCGACGGACGTTCACTTCCACGCGTTTGGACAGGGCGTTCACCACGGAAATGCCCACGCCGTGCAGACCGCCGGAGAACTGGTAGTTCTTATTGGAGAACTTACCGCCCGCGTGCAGTCGACAGAGGATCAGCTCAACGGCAGGCACGCCCTCTTCCGGGTGGATATCCACCGGCATGCCGCGCCCGTCGTCGATGACTTCCAGCGACTGATCGGCGTGCAGGATAACGTCAACGCGTTTGGCATGGCCCGCCAGCGCTTCGTCAACACTGTTATCAATAACTTCCTGGCCCAGATGGTTTGGGCGCGTCGTATCGGTGTACATCCCCGGGCGGCGGCGAACCGGCTCAAGCCCGGTGAGGACCTCAATGGCATCAGCGTTATAGGTTTGCGTCATGATTTAAACTAGCAATTCGCATTGATTGTCAGTGGCTGTGCAGTCCAAGAAAATCGACAATCTGGGTGAAATGATTCTCAAAGCCCGTGAAAGCATGGTTTCCGCCCTCTTCTATAGTCTGGCGGCAGGAGGCGTAATACGCCACTGCCTGGCGGTAATCCAGCACTTCATCACCCGTCTGTTGCAGCAGCCAGATGAGATCCGGCGCCTCAAGCGGGTCGACCTGCATAACTTTGAGATCGTAAATATGGCGTGACTCTAGCACATATTGCTGGCCGGTGTAGGGGTTCTCGTTTTCGCCAAGAAAGTCCCTCAGCAGCTCAAATGGCCGAACCGCCGGATTAACCACAACGGCGGGCAGCATGAAGCATTGTGAGAGCCAGGTGGCGTAATACCCGCCCAGGGATGAACCAACCACACCGAAGGTTTCGCCGCCGTGCGCAAGCACAATAGATTCCAGCATCTCCGCGGCCTCTGCCGGGTAAGGCGGCAGCTGCGGGATAATCATCTCAACGTCGGGGTGATGCTCGCTCAGCCACTGGCGAAACTGTGTCGCTTTTGCGGAGCGCGGCGAGCTGTTGAATCCGTGCAGATAAAGGAGCGTAGACATCAATAGCCTTCTGAAGCGGTATCCGGGCGGAATTTTGCACCGGTCAAACGGCAGACTTCCGTGGTCAGCGTGCCGTCGGCATGCAGTTCCAGCCAGCGCCAGCCTGGCGCGATGGTATCCAGCGTAAAGTTGGCGCAGTGCGGCTTAAACTGAACGCAGGTTGACGGCGTCGCCAGCATGCGGCGTCCGTTCCAGTCGAGATCCTGTTCCTGGTGAATATGTCCACACAGCAGATTTTTCACCAGTGGGAACTTCGCCAGCACGCGATCCAGCGCGGCGGAGTTGCGCAGGCTGTGCTGATCGAGCCAGCTGCAGCCCGCCGGCAGAGGATGATGATGAAGCAACAGCAGCGTGTGACGTTCAGGTTCTGCAGCCAGTTTGGTCTCAAGCCAGTCGAGCTGAAACTCGCTTAACTCACCGTGCGGGACGCCAAACACCTGGCTGTCCAGCAGCAGGATCTGCCACTGTTCACCCGCAAAAACACATTTCGCCGGAGAAATCCCCGCATTCTGAAGAGAACTGAACATGGCAGGCTGGAAGTCATGGTTTCCTGGCAACCAGACGCAAGGCACGCTGAAGCTCGCGATGCCTTCAGCAAAATGCTGGTAGGCCGCGGAGGACTGATCCTGCGCCAGATCGCCCGTTGCGACAATCAGATCGCATGCACGGTTTTCAGCGTGAATGGCGTTAAGCACCGCCTGATAACTCTCCCAGGTGTTGACCCCCAGTAGCGTCTCATGCTTTTCGGCAAAAAGGTGGGTATCGGTGATTTGTAATATCCTGACTGGCGCCCCACCAGCAACAGTCAGGTTCAACAGGCTTTCCAAATGGTGTCCTTAGGTAGGTTTATGACGCTAACAAACCGGAATCGCCATTGCTCCATGTGCTAAACAATATCTTAGCCAGTCGGCTAAAAACTGGTTAATTTGATGCTTTTCGTCGCGTTGATGCAACTTTTTATTCGGGTAATCATACCGCGCCTTGAAGCGAAAGATCTGCTGGCTTGAACACACTTCAGCGACCATCGCGTCGTGATAGAGGCGCACCGTCATCGACGGCAGGCTCCAGTAGCTAATGCTGGGTGCCGTTTGCTCAATCTCCACCAGCGTAGTGTAGCGCGTTGATTCTGTTATCGTTAACCGATACTGCGCGTTGCTCACCTGATAGCTTACCGTTTCGCCGGGCGCATCGTTTCGCGGCAGCAGGCGGCGCAACTGTGCGAAATTGGTTTCGCACAGGCGCATCATTTCTGGGAAGTCAGGCGTATAGCGCTTCATTTTTTCCACTCGTTTCGTAATGTCTGATAATGCAGCTGTAGCCATTGCAGGGCGATGACAGACGCTGCGTTGTCGATTTTCCCCTCTTCTACCCACTGATAAGCCTGTTCCCGGCTCACCACATGAACCCGAATATCTTCGTTTTCATCTGCCAGACCGTGGATCCCTTCCGCCGTCGTGGCGTCCACTTCGCCCACCATAATGGACAAGCGCTCGCTGGTGCCTCCCGGGCTTGCCAGATAGCTCAGCACCGGTTTGGTGCGGCCTACCACCAGCCCCGCCTCTTCCAGCGCCTCGCGCCGGGCGACGTCTTCAACCGACTCACCTTCTTCGATCATCCCGGCCACCATCTCCAGCAGCCACGGGCTCTCGCTGACGTCATAAGCGGCGATGCGGATTTGCTCCACCAGCACAACTTCGTCACGCACTGGGTCAAAGGGTAGCAAGACTGCCGCATGCCCGCGCTCAAAAATTTCGCGTCTGATTTCGCCGCTCATTTCCCCGTTAAACAGGCGATGCCTGAAACGGTAAAGATCCATTGAAAAAAAACCGCTATAAAGCGTTTCTCGTGCAATAATTTCTACATCGTTTTTGGCGAATGTCACGGGCAACTTTTCTGGTTTTTGCATGAGTCGAGTCCTGGTAGCAATGGTGATGAAATTGTGAATTTCAAGGCTGTTTGGCTGCCGTTTGTAAGGCTATATGGTAGATTGGTGCAAATTACCGCCAGATGGCACGTAACGCCAACCTTTTGGTATGGAAGATTCTGTTAGAATCGGCAATTATTTTTTTAATTAGATCAGCGCTAATACTGCTTCACAACAAGGAATGCAAATGAAGAAATTGCTCCCCATCCTTATCGGCCTGAGCCTGACGGGCTTCAGTGCAATGAGCCAGGCGGAAAACCTGTTACAGGTCTACCAGCAGGCACGTCTGGGCAACCCTGATTTACGTAAATCAGCGGCCGATCGTGATGCTGCGTTTGAAAAGATTAACGAAGCGCGTAGCCCCTTGCTGCCACAGTTAGGTTTAGGTGCAGATTATACCTACAGCAACGGTTTCCGCGACGCTAACGGCGTTAACTCCAATGCTACCAGCGCCTCACTGCAATTGACACAGACGCTGTTTGATATGTCCAAATGGCGCGCCCTGACCCTGCAGGAAAAGAGCGCGGGTATCCAGGATGTGACCTATCAGACCGACCAGCAGACGCTGATTCTGAACACCGCCACGGCGTACTTCAACGTGCTGAGCGCCATTGACGCGCTCTCCTACACCGAAGCGCAGAAACAGGCGATTTACCGCCAGTTAGATCAGACCACCCAGCGCTTCAACGTGGGCCTGGTCGCGATCACCGACGTGCAGAACGCCCGTTCACAGTACGACACCGTGCTGGCCAACGAAGTGACCGCGCGTAACAACCTCGATAACGCGCTGGAATCCCTGCGTCAGGTCACCGGGAATTACTATCCTGAGCTGGCGTCTCTGAACGTGGACAGCTTTAAAACGGATAAACCGCAGGCCGTTAACGCCCTGCTGAAAGAGGCGGAAAACCGCAACCTGAGCTTGCTGCAGGCGCGTCTGAGCCAGGACCTGGCCCGCGAGCAAATTCGTCAGGCGCAGGACGGCCATCTGCCAACCCTGAGCCTGAGCGCGTCTACCGGTGTCTCTGATACCAGCTATAGCGGCTCTAAAACCAACTCTTCCCAACAATATGACGATAGCAATGTTGGTCAGAATAAAGTGGGTCTGAGCTTCTCGCTGCCGCTGTATCAGGGTGGTCAGGTCAACTCCCAGGTGAAACAGGCGCAGTACAACTTTGTTGGCGCGAGCGAGCAGCTGGAAAGCGCGCATCGCAACGTGGTGCAAACCGTGCGCTCCTCCTTCAACAACGTGAACGCCTCGATCAGCAGCATCAACGCCTATAAACAGGCCGTTGTGTCTGCACAGAGCTCCCTGGATGCGATGGAAGCAGGCTACTCGGTCGGTACACGTACCATCGTTGACGTGCTCGACGCGACCACCACGCTGTACAACGCGAAGCAGCAGCTCTCAAGCGCGCGTTACCAGTACCTGATTAACCAGCTGAACATCAAACAGGCTCTGGGTACGCTGAACGAGCAAGACCTGCAGATGCTGAACAGCGCGCTGGGCAAACCGGTCTCCACCTCTCCGGAGAGCGTTGCACCTGAGAATCCCGATCAGGTTGCAGCCGTAGATAACTTCAACGGTAACAGCAACACCCCTGCTGCACAGCCTGCTGCCGCGCGTACCACTGCGCCTGCCAGCAAAGGCAATAATCCGTTCCGTAACTAAGCATTGCCCGATGGCGCTTCGCTTATTGGGCCTACGTAATCGTAGGCCGGGTAAGCGCAGCGCCACCCGGCGCAAAATCACCCCCGAACGTAAGCCAACGTAAAGATCCCCCTGATTCCGCCCCTCTTCGCTTCATTTTCAACCACTCATCCTCTATCCTGAGCGTTATTACCACTGGGTCCAGGAAGACAAAGATGAAACGGACAAAATCTATAAATCACGCTTCGTTCCGCAAGAGCTGGAACGCGCGTCACCTCACCCCTGTTGCGCTGGCGGTTACGGCTGTCTTTATGCTGGCAGGCTGTGAGAAAAATGACGAAACGGTTTCGCTGTATCAAAACGCAGACGACTGCTCTGCCGCAACCGGCAAAGCCGCCGAGTGTAAAACGGCTTATACGAGCGCGCTGAAAGAAGCGGAACGTACCGCACCGAAATATGCCTCACGCGAAGACTGCGTAGCGGAGTTTGGTGAAGGTCAGTGCCAGCAGGCACCGGCTCAGGCAGGCACCGCACCTGAAAATCAGGCGCAGGCGCAGTCCAGCGGCAGCTTCTGGATGCCTCTGATGGCAGGCTACATGATGGGGCGTCTGATGGGCGGCGGTGCTGGCTACCAGCAGCAGCCACTGTTTAGCTCGAAAAACCCGGCCAGCCCGGCTTACGGTCAATATACCGATGCCAGCGGCAAAGGCTACGGCGCAGCGACCCCTGGGCGCACCGTGACCGTTCCGAAAACGGCGATGGCGCCGAAGCCCGCCACGACCAACACCATCACCCGCGGCGGGTTTGGTGAATCTGTGGCGAAGCAGACCAGCATGCAGCGCAGTGCGACAGGCACCTCCTCTACTCGCTCAATGGGCGGCTGATCATGGAACGAGTCAGTATCACCGAGCGCCCGGACTGGCGTGAAAAAGCCACCGAGTATGGTTTTAACTTCCACACCATGTACGGCGAGCCGTACTGGTGTGAAGACGCCTATTACAAGCTCACGCTGGCCCAGGTGGAAAAACTGGAAGAGGTGACCGCCGAGCTGCACCAGATGTGCCTGAAGGTCGTGGAAAAGGTCATCGACAGCGACGAGCTGATGGCAAAGTTCCGCATTCCGAAGCACACATGGGGCTTTGTGCGCCAGTCGTGGAAAACGGATCAACCTTCGCTTTACTCTCGCCTGGATCTGGCGTGGGACGGCAAAGGTGAACCGAAGCTTCTGGAAAACAACGCCGATACACCAACCTCTCTGTACGAAGCGGCGTTCTTCCAGTGGATCTGGCTGGAAGACCAGGCCAATGCCGGAAACCTGCCGGAAGGCAGCGACCAGTTTAACAGCCTGCAGGAAAAGCTGATTGAGCGTTTTGCCGAGCTGCGCGAACAGCATGGCTTCAACCTGCTACATCTCGCCTGCTGCCGCGACACGGAAGAAGACCGTGGCACGGTTCAGTATCTGCAGGACTGCGCTGCCGAAGCGGAAGTGGCGACCGAGTTCCTCTATATCGAGGATATCGGCCTGGGTGAAAAGGGTCAGTTTACGGATATGCAGGACCAGGTGATCAGCAACCTGTTCAAGCTCTACCCGTGGGAATATATGCTGCGCGAGATGTTCTCCACCAAGCTGGAAGATGCTGGCGTGCGCTGGCTGGAACCGGCATGGAAGAGCATTATCTCTAACAAAGCCCTGCTGCCGATGCTCTGGGAGATGTTCCCGAACCATCCGAACCTGCTGGCGGCGTACTTTGCGGAAGATGACCATCCGCAGATGGATAAGTACGTCGTGAAGCCGATTTTCTCCCGCGAAGGCGCAAACGTCTCGATTATCGAAAACGGTAAGACGCTGGAAGCGGTTGAAGGGCCGTACGGCGAAGAAGGGATGATCGTCCAGGAGTTCTATCAGCTGCCGAAGTTTGGCGACAGCTATACGCTGATTGGCAGCTGGCTCATCAACGATCGGCCGGCCGGGATTGGCATTCGCGAAGATCGCGCGCTGATCACGCAGGATCTGTCACGGTTTTATCCGCACATCTTTGTGGAGTAAGATCTGCCGGGTGGCGGCTTCGCCTGACCCGGCCTACGGTTTTGTAGGCCCGGTAAGCGTAGGGTATGAACCGGAAACATGGGTAACACTTTAGACCGGATACATGGGTAACAGTTATAACTGGCATAGAAGAGGAGACTCGCTATGCCCTGGACTGAGACCCGACCTATG